>JACRGE010000074.1 GCA_016212465.1 Microcaldota archaeon | reverse complement strand
TTTTTGGATGGAATTCCTCCTTTCGTCGAATTTTCCGAAGCTGAAGGAACGGGCGCATGAATTAATCGGATTCTTTCAAAGCCTCCTTGGGGTTGCGCCCTGTTCCTTTATAAGTATGTTCTCAAACGGAGCTATAACGGGCATAAACTTTTGGTTGATACTGAATCAACCAAAGTAATTTATTCTGTCTTTTCAATCAATTGGTTGAACGCATGGAAGGGAGATGGATATGAAGAGGTCAATATACAACATTTTCATTCCAACTAAAAACCACTCCAAGTACATTGCATACAATACGCTGGTTGGCAGCGTTTCAGTCGTAAACACCGAGTTGAAGGACGCAATACTGCACAACGAGTTGCCTCAGGATGAAGAGATTTTAAACGAGCTTCGGGAAACCAATCTAGTGGTGGATGACAAGATCGACGAAAAGAAAGTATACAAATACATGCACAATAGATACAAGCACGACAATAGCTACCAGCATTTTTGCGTGGTTATCACCTACGATTGCAATTTCCGTTGCCCATACTGCTACCAAGGCGCTAACAAAAGCAGGGAACCGATGTCCGACGAGATGGTCGATAAAGTCATAAGTTTCATTAAAAACACGTGCATGGAGAGAAAAGCAAGAGATTTGGAGATCACATTATACGGAGGGGAACCGTTCCTGTGTCCAGAAATATGCAAGAAGCTCGTCGAGGAAACGAGCAAGTGGGCGGGAGTACACGGTATAGTCTTTCATTTAAGTGCGTTGACGAATGGCTCGTTACTCACAAAGGAACTAGTGGACTGGCTCTCGAGTTACAATGCAAGAGTGCAGATTCCTTTGGACGGCTTCAAGACCGTCCACGACAAATACAGGAGGTATTGCTATGAAAACACAGGCTCTTATGAAGACCTGATAAAAGTGTTTGAATACTTTAAGGATTCAGACGCATCCCTGCATTTGAGGATAAGCGTAACTACGGAAACCTACCCGACGATGGAGCAAATGCTTGATGATTTAAAGAGGCGGGGCTTAACGCATTTGCACCCCGACTTTTGTTACATAACCTCTTTTGTGGAGGCCTGCAATAGCTTCAGCAAATACTGTTTGAAGGACTCAGAGCTCTACAAAGTGTTGCCCGAGCTCTGGAGAATGTCAAGGAAAAAAGGCTTTAAGACGGACTTGCTTCGGCCCAGGGTTTCTCCATTGCCTTGTAGCAGCATTGCCGATGGAAGCTACGTAATCGACCCGATTGGCGATATTTACAAATGCTGGGAGCTGGTCATCCAAAAAGATCACGTAGTTGGCGCAATATCAGAAAACGGCGAACTTGAAATGACTCCGCCTTATCACGATACGCTTGCCAGGGACCCGACTACTATAGACGGTTGCAAAGACTGCAAGTTCCTGCCAGCTTGTTCGGGCGGCTGCATCTGCAAAGCATGCTGGAACAACGGCACCTATCACGCTAGCGGATGTGGTTCTGTGAGATTCCTACTTATTGAACAGCTGAAAGCGTATCTGCTTCAGGAATATCCTGAAAAATTCTCTAAATTGCTTGAGTAGGTGATTAAAGTGAAAAAGGAAAACTTTGAAATAGAAGTAATTGAAAAGTATATAAAGCCAACCATCTCGCACTGTTTCGTGCTGGTTTAACTGACTTGATTGAATGGAACTGAAGCTGCTCAGTGACTCCGTTTTTTACATTCCAAACGCCTCGAACATTGGAGTAATCAAAAAAGACGAAGGCTGTATCCTGATAGACACGGGGCTGGACGCCGAAACTGGGAAAAAAGTACTGGCGTTGCTTGCACAACAAGGGCTTTCAGTCAATGCGATCATCAATACCCACTCCCACGCTGACCACTGCGGTGGAAATAGGATAATCAAAGAAAAAACAAGCTGCAGGGTATATGCTCCCACAATCGAGTCAAGCATCATAGAAAATCCTATTTTAGAGCCGGTAGGTTTTTTTTCTTGGGCTTCGCCCTTGCAAGAACTTAAAAACAAATTCTTGATGGCCGATCCCTGCAAGGTAGATGAAGCTGTTTCACCCGGCGATCTTGAAATAAACGGATTGCCCCTCAGAATAGTTCCTTTGCCAGGCCATTCAATCAATCAGATGGGAATAGATGTTGACAATGTGCTTTTTTGTGCGGACAGCTTTTTTTCAGGAGAGACTATAGAAAAGCACAAGATTCCTTTTTTTACAGACATCGAGTATTCAATAAAAACGCTCGATCATCTCAAGCAAACCACCTACGGTACATACGTACCAGCGCATCTCGTGCCCCTAAGCGATCCGCTGCCTTTTATTGAGGCGAATCTTCAGGCGATAGATAGAATTAACGAAACTGTTTTGGAGTCGCTTGGCGTCAAGGGAACAACAGAACAACTGTTAGAAAGAACGTGCGATTCGCTTGAAGTATCAATTTCTTCGGTTCAACAGTATTATCTGCTTAAAACCACTTTGTTGGCTTGTATAGCGCATTTGCAAAAAATTGGAGAAATAGGGACAAAAGTTGAAAAAAACCATCTGTTTTTTAAAAGAACTTAAGCGGCTAAGATTTAATATTAAATTGGCTTAACTATCTAATTACTACAGGAGTGACTGCTTGAGATTCCAAAAGCCACGCAGGGAAAGCCAGCGTGCCCACGCCAATCTGAAGGCTTTTTTGTTAGCTAATGGGATCCAATTTGAGTTTTTAGAAAAAAAGAGGACAGAGCATGCAATTGAGGCCGCTAGCGTTACTGGGATTCCTTTGGAGCATTTTGTAAAAACGCTAGTTTTTCACGACCAGGATAACAACCCCTTTATAGCTATCCTGCGGGGTGACCATGACGTAGACCGGCATAAGCTGCAAAACGCAACAGGCTACGCTTCTGTCAAGACCGCTCCAGTCCAAATTGCTGAAAAAATCACCGGTTATCCCGTTGGTGGAATCCCGCCTATCGGGCATAAAACTAAGCTGCCTACTTTCATTGACGAAAATTTGCTGGCTCTTAAAGCAGTTTGGTGTGGCGGCGGCAGTAGGTCAAAACTCGTTAGGTTGCGCACAGAGGACATCCTTAGGCTAAGCAACGCAGTAGTGCGCTCTTTTGCAAGAGAAAAAAAGGAATGAACTAGAGTCCCGCAATCTTTCCCAGCGCTTCCCCGAGTTTTTCGATTTCTTCCTTCGTATTGTATAAATAAAGAGATGCCCTCAATGCCCCATGCTTCGCACCAAGGTGCTCCATTGCAGGTTGTGCGCAGAAGAAGCCTGCACGAGTTGCGATTCCACCCAATCTGTTCAGCATTACCGCCACTTCCTGGGACGGAAGCTTTTTGACGTTGAAAGCGAGAATCGCACACTTCTTTTTGAAATCAGTTGGACCATAAAGCGTAATGCCTTCAATTACGGAAACGGTTTCAATCAATTCCCTTGCAAGCTCTTTTTCATGTTCTTCAATTTTTTTCATACCGATTCTTTGCAAATAATCAACTGCCGCTCCCAACCCAATTATTCCAGAATAGTGTTGAATGCCTGCCTCAAACCTGTGTGGAGGCTTTTGTAATTTGAACGAATCCAACTTAACTTCTTCAACTGTTTCCCCACCCAATAGAAAAGGAGGCAATGTTTCAAGAATGAATTGTTTAGCGAAAAGAACTCCAATTCCAGTTGGACCAAGCATTTTGTGGCCAGAAAAAGCCAAGAAATCCACGCCAAGAGAAGAGACACTTACCTCGTAATGAGGCACTCCCTGAGCTCCGTCAACCAAAACCATCGCGCCTGCATCGTGAGCTATTTTGGCGATTTCCTTGAGGGGAGCAGTTGTGCCAGTTGTATTGGTGGTGTGGTGAACCACCACGAGAGCAGTCTTTGAATCAATTTTTTCCTTCCATTTCTCCAAATCATTTACTAAACCTTCATCATCTGCAATCAAAAAATCTGTTTGAATCTTTTTCTGGAGTGAGAGGTTCAAGAATGGAAGCAGGGCGGAATGGTGCTCCATGTTTGTTAAGACTACCTTACTTCTTCTTGAGAAATCAATGGTCTTTGCAATCAAATTAATTCCTTCAGTCGCATTTCTAGTGAAAACAATTTCCTCTTTTTTCCCGCCGATAAACCTGCTTGTCTTTTCCCTTGCTTCCTCCATTTTCCTTTCGGTTTCAATCGCAATATCATGGGCTGAGCGGCCAGCGCAGCCGCTGTATACGGAATAATACGCATCCACGGCATTAATGACTTTCTGGGGCTTGAGGGAAGTACAAGCCGAGTCCATGTAAACGATTCTTCTTTTCTTGAGGAGGGGGAAGTCATCCCGCACTTTTTCCACGTCCATGCACTCTACTCCATCATCCGTTTTCCCTGATGAACCTCTTCAACGCTTCAGGAGAGAGCTCCCCGCAAACGGCTTTCTTGGTTTTCAAGCTGAAGAAAGTTGGTACGCCCATGAAGCCACAGCCCTGCTCTATCTCTCTTCCGTACTGCTGCATAAAATTCAGGTTCGTCTCGTTGTGCCACGTTTCAAGCTTTTCAAAAGAAACTCCTGTCTCGGCTTCAACCTGCTGCACAATGGGAATCATCTTCTGGCAGTGCGGGCACTCGGCTCCATAGAACTCAATGAATTTCCCAGTAATGTTGCAGATGTTGTCTGTGATATTCTTCTTTCCGGGGTTGAAGATGCAGTGACCAGAGATTGGGTCGCAGGTGCCGAGAGTAACCAGGTTATATAGCCCGTAAACAGTGTATCCGAAGCTGAGGAACATCAGAATCATGAAAATCCAGGAAAGCACTTCAAAGTGCTTGTTCGCAAAGGACGCAATGCGGGGGTGCACTGCAAAAGAACGTACAACGATTTCGCCCTTCATCCTTTGGTCGAATCCAGTGACGCAAGGCCGCAGAGTCATTCTCCTGAATACGCAGTCAGCCGCCTCTCTGGCAAGAGTGCGGTATTTGGCGCTGAAAATGCCGAGTACTGCAAACACCACTAATGCTATAAGGCATATCATTGTAAACAACTCGCTTGAAAAAATCCCTGGCTCTTGTGTAATATTTGACGTCAACCGCTTAAATAACTTCCCACTTGTTTAAGTAATCGCTTGAGCAAATTGATGCAGTTCATCTCCTACCGCAGCCGCATCCTCCTCCCCCGACGCCACACGAGCCTCCCTTAGGGAGGGAGGCGCCCTGGTAGTCGGCGACCTTCCCGTTTTCATCTTCTACCTCAATGACTCCAGTTCCCATGCCCATTGAACAAGAGAAAGGGAATCTACCGGATTTCGTTGGCGTGAATTCTATCACGTTGTCGCCGAATGAAACGGTTTTTCTTACCCCAAATTCTGGAATCACGATAGTTTTCATGCAACCCACTACGGTGTTCGTATCAACTGTAATCCTGACGGGAATTCCTTTCTTTACTCTAATGGTGTTCGGGTAGTAGTTGCCGTACTGGTACGAGAGGGAAACCTGCTGCACCCCTGGATTGCCGCTTGCCGCGACTGCATTGCCCGTAATTACGCTCGGGCTGTCGTTTCCTTCGTTGGTTGCGGTTGTTACGATGGAGGCTGCTGCAACCAGCAAAAAAATGCCCACGAAAACAATTCCCACAATTGATGTTGCTTTTGTCCAATCCATTTTCTTCACCTCAAAACAATTCATTTCTTACAATCGTTTGTACCTCAGCAAAAGCGAATTTGAAACCACTGAAACAGAACTCAAGGCCATCGCACCGCCTGCAATTGCAGGGCTGAGCGTAATGCCCATTCCAGAAAGCGCGCCTGCTGCAACCGGAATGCCTATTACGTTGTAGATGAGCGCCCAGAACATGTTTTGCTTTATTTTCCCGAGCGTCATCTTCCCAAGCCGAATTGCACGTGGAACGTCCCTCAAGTCGTTTTTTACCAAAACAATGTGGCCCGTTTCAATCGCTACGTCAGTTCCGCTTCCCATCACGATTCCCACGTCCGCGCTCGCTAGCGCAGGCGCGTCGTTGATCCCGTCCCCAACCATTGCTACAGTTAGTTTTTTGTCCTGCAGTTTCTTCACGTAATCCGCTTTCTCGTGCGGAAGCACTCCTGCAAAGAATTTCTTGATTCCCACCTGCTCCGCAATCGCTCTCGCGGTGCGCTCGTTGTCTCCCGTGATGATATACGGTTCAATGCCTGCTTTCTTCAGCTGGCGCACTGCCTCAACGGAAGTGTCTTTGATGACGTCCGCTACTGCAATGAATCCAACGGGCTTTCCGTCTAATTTCGCGAGCAAAACAGTTTTCCCCTTGCTTTCCAAAGCATTGATTCTTGCAGTTAATTTCCTGTCCTTTCCATCTGGCTTTCCCACATACGCTTTTCTTCCGCCCACGCTCGCTTCCACTCCCTTGCCTGGAACAGCCTTGAATCCACTTGCTTTCCTGAATGAAATGCGTCTGTTCTTCGCCTCGTTCACAACTGCTTCCGCAAGCGGGTGCTCCGAGTGCTTTTCAACTGCCGCAGCGTATTCAAGCAGCTTTTCCTCGCTCATTCCCATTGCCTCAACATTAGTTACAACAGGCTTTCCAACTGTAATAGTGCCAGTCTTGTCAAAAACTACAACGTCGATTTCCTTGATTTTTTCAAGATAAGCTGCGTCCTTGATGAGAATGCCGTTGGAAGCGCCTTTCTCGGTCCCGACCATGATTGCCGTTGGAGTAGCCAACCCGAGCGCGCAAGGGCAAGCGATTACTAGAACGGAAACAGCCGAAATGAGCGCGAAAGAGAACGCCCCCCCTATTGCAATCCAAACACTGAAGGTAACCAGCGCAATAACCACTACTACAGGCACAAAGAAAGCTGAAACCCTATCTGCAAACCTTTGAATCGGAGCCCGCGAAGCCTGCGCTTGGGCAACCAATTTGATGATATGCGCGAGAGTAGTTCCTTCCCCCACTTGCGTCGCCTTGAAGGAAAAGCTTCCAAACTTGTTGATGGCTCCGCCAATCACCTTCGCTCCCTTCGTTTTCTCAACGGGAATGCTTTCTCCAGTGATCATGGACTCGTCAACTGCCGACGCTCCTTCAATCACGATTCCATCTACCGGAACCTTTTCCCCCGGCCTTACCCTAATAATATCTCCCACTACAACATCATCCACGTCGATTTCCTTTTCCCTTCCGTTCCTTATAATGCGCGCTTTCTTAGGCGCGAGGCTAATAAGCTTCCTGATCGCTTCGCTCGCCTTTCCCTTCGCAATCGCTTCAAGCAGCTTTCCAAGCATTACGAGCGTAATCAAAACAGCTCCGATTTCAAAATACTGCTCGCCTTTTATAAAAAAGGAGGAAACGCTGTAGAAATAAGCAGCCGACGTTCCCAATGCAATAAGCGTATCCATGTTCGCGCTTTTTTGCATGAGCGCATGGTATGCCCCAACGTAAAAGCGTTTTCCCACGTAAAATTGAACTGGCGTAGCAAGCAGAAAGAGGATGAATTCCCTGTAAGGGAGTTCCATTAGGAACATGCTTATTAAGAGCGCGGGAACGCTGAAAACCGCTGAGACGAGGAGGAGTCTCTTCAACTCGCTTATTTCCTGTTTTCTTTCCTTCATTTCCTTTTCAAACTCATCCTCCCCAATGATTCTCGCTCTATAGCCCGCTCCCTCCACTGCCTTAATGAGGTGTTCTGGAGTCACCGAAGCATCATGCTCGAGAATCGCTTTTTCGCTCGCAAAGCTCACGCTCGCTTCGCTCACTCCCTCCTGTTTCTTGAGGGCTCTCTCCACTATTTTGGCACAGCTCGCGCAATGCATCCCCCGTATTTTCAACTCAGTTTTCATTTCCAGCACCTACGAATTTTTTGCTGAATCTACATGAAACTTCTAAGCTACCAGATAAGATTTGGGACCGTACACCATCAACAGTGTCATCATTATAGTTAGGATAAAGCAAACTGAAAAAAACGGCAGTAGCTCGAACTCGCCTGCAATCTTCGCTTTCTCGCCGACGAAGTTGTTTTCCTTGTACACCAGATACCCCAGGCCCAGCAATATTACTACAAAAGAGCCTATGAGCAGCGGCATGAACCACAAGAGGTTGTCATTGATCATCATCACGGAAGTCATCGCTCCCATGGTTCCTCCCATCACTCCGGCCATCAGGCCTTCCATGATGCCCATTACGCCCGCGCACTTTCCGCCATAGGAACCGACGACCATGCCAGCCAGCATTCCCACCACGCTTCCCACAAACATGCCGTTGGTTGCACCCGTCACTGCTCCAAGCATGAATCCCGCGGTCATTCCCAAGGTCATGCCAATCATCATACCAGTCATGCACGGAAGCGCTTTGGAATAGGTTCTCAAGTGCGCGACCGCGCTCGCATTCGCAACCACTGAAACCGCCATGTACAATAAAAACGGCATCCTCCTAGAAAAAAATCCTTCTACACTCCTGAAAAATGCAAGGTAAGCAATGCCTTCGAGCGTTCCGATTGCAACCAGCGTGAGAGCAGCGTTCGCAATCAGGTTCTTTTCAACCTTTCCCATGCGACCATGGTGTTTATGAATTGGCGTGGTCTCGCTCCTGCTTTGTGTCAAAAGGGAATCCTTTGTAGGATAAGCGTACTTGAGCGTCACTAAATCATCGTCTTTTGCCCGGGCCGCGACCGGACTGTCCGCCTGCTCATTCTGTGCGGTGGTTTCCATTGTTGCAGCGTTCGAGTGCAGCGGCTCGAACGTCGCACCGTAGCCTGCAGCGTTTACCGCCGCTATCACCTGCTGCCTCGCGTCGACTGATTCCACGTCAGCTATCATTTCGCCTCGCGCGCTGCTTATGCTTCTGATGGAGACACCCTGTACTTGCGCCACTTTTGATGAAATGAGCCTTTCGCAGGAGCCGCACTGCATACCTGTAATCCTGACTTTAATCGTTTCCGTCATGCCATCCCTCCAGGAAATCCCAATTATTTACTAGTTATCCCTTTCCACATATTTGTCCAAGCATTCTAGGTTGCAAAACCGTATTGTTTCTTTCCCCCTTATTCCTTCCAAACCCACGCCAGCAGGCACTGCCATGCCGCACAACGCACAGAATTCTTTGACCGCCGCGTCGCTGGACACTTCCTCTTCACAAATCGGGCAGTCTTTTCGCTCCTTCATCGCTTCACCCTATGATATAACCGTTTTTTTGAATCAGTTCCCTGATTTGCTTCTCAGCTACTTTGCTTTCGTCGAATTCAACCGCGATTTTTCCTTTCTTGAAGTCCGCATTCACCGCCTTCACTCCCTCCAGCTCTACAATTTCTTCCTTCAAGAGAGTACTGCAACTGGAGCAATGCATTCCCTTTACCTCCAAATCTAGTTTCTTCATTCCAACCCCTTCCGATGGGAATGTTCGATTTTCCCAATTAATCAGCCAGGAAACGCCTTATTAACGTGCCTGTGAAACTAGTTTCACGAACTCGTTTCGCACCAAAAGCGTAATAAACCAGTTCCTTCCATAACAATGCATGGATGAAAAAGAACTGTGGGGAATCGTTTTCGTTTTTGCCATCCTGCTGAGCGTCATCATTATCTACTACGACCAGACGCTCGAGAGCCTCGGCGCAAGCTCTTGCACGTTTACGGACGCCCAGTGCCCGCATGCGAAGAGCGCTGCAGTCGAAGCCACCATCATTATCTTGCTTCTGGCAATCATCGTCGGCGGAACGGGATTCTTTTTCGCGCGCGCTTTTTTGGCGAAGAAAGTGCCCCCAACCCCTGTTGGTCCGAACCATAATGTGGCCGTGAAGTTTGTTCCCAAGGACTCTTCCGAGTTGGACGAGGATTCGAAGAAAGTATATGACTTTATTTCTGAAAATGGCGGTTCCGTATTCCAGGGCGAGATCATCAGGGAAACTGGTTTCGCCAAAGTGACCGTCACGCGCATTCTCGATAAGCTTGAAATGCAGGGTTTTATTGAAAGAAAAAGGCGCGGCATGTCCAACATCGTTGTCGCCAAGTGAATTTCATTTTTTCCTGTGGCCTAAAATCTTGTGCCTTTTTATTTGGTCGTTTGCGTTTCCCCAATCGATGTTTTTAAAGAACGCTTCAATGTATTTCTTTTTAGCGGCTCCGTAATCCATGAAATAGGCATGCTCATACATATCAAGTACCAAAATTGGGCTGCATCCCCATACGCCTCCCTGATTATGCACATCACAAACAAAGTTTCTCAGCTTTCCTTCGTCCCAATCGTAGGCGAGAATAACCCAACCCCTTGCGCAAAGGCCCAAAGCCTCGAACTCCGCTTTCCATGCATCGAAGGACCCGAAATCCTGTTTTATTAGCTCAAGTATTTCTCCGTTTGGAACACCGTTGCCGCCCAGGGCATCAAAATAGCCTTCGTGCAGCTTGACGCCGTTTAAGGCAAAGGTTTCCTCAAGTTTGAGTTCTCTCAAGTCACTGTAGGTTGCATTTGCTGTTTCCAAGTCCACTCCCTTCGTTTTTTCCCTGATTTCGTCTGTCTTCTTCACGTACCCGGTATACAAAACATCGTGGTGCTCCGCCAGCTGCCTCTCAGAGAGGCCAGGCAGGCTCTTGTACTTCAAAGGCTTTACCTCCATAACCTCACCTCATAAACCATTTAGAAGAAGACTCCAAAAATATTATAACCCACTTATATTTAAGCTTTTTGCTTTGGCTCTGTTGAACGTCTTTAACCTTTTTCGAGAGTAAATTTTTGGCTTGAAAAAGTTTCGTTAATTGACAACAGAATTTTTGTCTCTAGAACCGAAAAAGTCATTCGGACAAAACCTCCTCTTTTGCTTGTTCCGAATACCTATTGGGCTGCAGTGCAAGAAACTATAGCAAGCTCAACGGCTACGCCCCGCTAGGTTTTTTGGTGCGATTGCGTTTTAGAAAGAGACAATCACTCTTTTCCTTCCTTGAAATTCACTTTGCCCGAAAACACCTCTAGAAAAAATTAAGATTTTTAAGTGAGCCTCAAATATTTGTTTAATAAACACTTTTTCCATAACCAATAAAGGTGGTTGAATGGCTGGAATGACGAGGAGAGAGTTCCTTGGAAAGGGGTTGAAAGTGGCTGTTGGCAGTGGAGTAGCTGCTGCTGTTGGCGGATGGTATTTGAGGAACCAACGCATGCGGAGAGCGGCTATTGAGAAAATCGAGCGACAACTTGTCAGCGTTCCCACCGCAGAGGTTCTTGCAACGATCAATCACGATATTTACAACGGACGCTTGCAGCCAGCGCATTTGCGCGCAATAGACAGCGTTGCCCGTTCGCTTGGCATTCATCCCGCCCGCGTGTTCTACCAGATGGAAAATTCGGGAACAGACTTTGCTGAGAGGGCGCGGGGCGAGGGACAAGTGTTTTTAAACGGCCTCAACCGCGAATGGGGTAGGTTGCAAGGAGTTGGTGAAAGAGAGCGTGGAAGCAACTTCGGCAGACTCGACCGACAAACGCGGGCGAACCTCATTCTCTACAGAGGCCATTTCGGGAGAGACAAGAACGCGTTTATTAACGCCCACAAAGCAATAGAGGCGACTGAAGGCAGCAGGTGGAGGTTGCTCAAGAAATACCGCGACGAACTCGACCGAGGCGAACCATATCCTTTCCCGGAAAAACACAAATGAATTGTTTTCAATGCGCGGTTGCGAACGCTCCCAAGAGAATGAGGCATACAATCAACGCGACTCCAATTCCAATCTTCCTGTTTCTGTTGAAAAGAAGTATGAGCGAAGCCCCGAAGAGCATTGCACCGAAAGTGAGGGAAAGCGCTTCCACTGTGTTCATTCCAGCTGCCTTCAGTTGAACTGTTTCTTTTGCAACAGGCAGGCAGTATTGCTGGTCTTTGGCTGTTTCAATCGCCGCACTGGTTTCTGCGGTCGTGCTCGTTACTCCAACTGTTGTGGTGGTTTTGTTCGTTTCATTCGATTGGTTTATTGCTTGGGAAGCCGCTCCGCTCGCCATAGGAATTGTCGTTTCGTTTGACTGGTTTCCTGCTGTAGTGGTCGTTTGGTTTGGAGCAGGTGCTCCTGCACCCATTGCTTTCAGCGTTTCGTTTCCATTTTCTCCTGCCGCCAATCCCTTCTCAAAACCCGCTGCTGCTAGAACAGGCGGACTTTGGTCTGCTGTCGCATAAACAGGCGGTGAAACAGCCGTCATGGCGATTCTCCAGGCCCCGAATGTAATCATCAAAAGCGAGATTCCAAGGAGCACCCAGAAGTTCTTTCTCTCAGGATGCAGTAGTGCATACCCCTTGTCAGTCAGTTCGTAGTAAACCCATTTCCTTCCCTCGTCCTTTCTTACCACAAGGCCTGCATCCTCGAGCTTCTCCAAGTGCTCGCTGATTGCTTGAACGCTTAATCCCATTAGGTGAGCGAGTTCGCTTTGCGTCATTCTCCTGTAGTCCAGCCTCTTCAGCACTTCCACCCTCGTCTCCGAGGCTAGGGCCTTGAAGGCATTCTTGTCAAGCGTAATTCTTTCCTCCATTTCCACCACAATTAAGAGTTTCACTAATATGATTCGGGAATTCTTTCTATAAATAGTTCTTTAAAACGGTTTAAAAACAAGCTGGAATTTTCAGGAAAAAAGTTGAAAAGGAACTGCGGAAATTACTAGAGAATCTCGTGAAGCAAACGGATAGAACGAGCAAGGAATAGGCTTTCAAGCTAGCTCCGGATGTGAATCACGCGGTTAGACAGCCTGCCTGCTTCCTCTTCAATCAACTTCAATTTAGTGGGAATCTCTTCCTTCAAGAGGGCGGTCTTCTTTTCAACTTCCTTGGAGCTCACAAGCGCAGACTCCAACCGCTTTCCAAGGTCGGCCAACTGCATTTCCTGCCTTTTTACTCCCTCGACCGCAGCATGCTTTCTACGCCGTTCATCCAGCGATTGCCTCAGCTTCTCGACAGACAATTCGGTTGAAATAGCACGTTCGATGTGCTGCAGAATCTTTTCCCTCACTCTTGTATCCTTTTCAATGAAATCAGCGTCAACGGCTTTTTTGAGTTTTTCAAGAAGCGCTTTGAACGCCTTTTCACCGTTTTCGCTCAATAGAAAATCAACCGGCGAATCAAGTAATTTCTTTACCGCATTCAGCTGTTCTTTCTCCAAGCAAATTCTCTCGAACTTCCTCAAAGGCCGCTCCAAAGGAGAAACCACGGAAATGAAAACGTCTTTTGTAGAAGAGACGTCTCTTTCCAACGCGGCTAATTCGGCCTCTGCCTTTTGCTTGTTTTCAATCAATTCCGTTTCCAACTCTTTTTTTTCCTTCTCGAGCACAACAGCTTCCTGCTCAAATTTAAACTTGTTTTTCTCTGAGACTTCCAGTTCATACTCGAGATTCCGAATCTCGTGCAAGTGGTCTTTAACGGAATTGAACTCCTGCACTACGGATGCCTTGGAATCGATTTCCTTCTTGAGCTCGTCGTTTAAGGAGGCGAGGGACTTCATGCTCTTTCCTATCCTGTCCATGTCCGAGCCGAAGAAAGCGATGAGATAACGGTTGTCGGAAGTGATTTTGGTAATGGAAGCAATTGAGTGGAATAAGCGGGAGTGAAAATGAACCAAGGAGTCGAAGGAAATCGTTTCAGGAGCCTTGATTTCAAGCAGTGCGGGAACGCGTTTGAAAAAGTTTTCCTTCATTTGGATCGCGATGCGGTAGTGGTCCATGTCCTTCCGGACTTCCTTTTGCTCAAAATCCTTCAAAACAGCTGCGAGGGAATGGATTTCACCCAGGATTTCTTGAATCAATTCACTGCTGGAAGGATAGATTTCGGCCAAACTCTTTTCCTTCTCTTTATCCAGGAACTCTTCAAGCTCGCTAAAGGAAAGCTCAAGCGGCTTAGTCTCTGGTTGTGGAGCAGAGGCTGGAGAGGATTCCTTTTTTTTCCCCAGGAAATAGTCAAAAAAGCCCATTCAAAAAACCCCGTTGGAAACTCGCTTCAATCCAGCAATAAAACAAAAAACCAAGGCCCAAAAAGCCCACTAAAACCACTTCCGCCAATATTAAGTATTAAAGCAGACTGAGATATTATTATGCCTATTTTTCAATTGGCATTGATTCCATTATTCTAGTGTGCAAAGGCGGGAAATGCAGGGAATTGCAGGAATGCATTAGTCGTTTAGAATAGATAAAAAAGGTGGAGTTGGAAATGGCGGAAACGAAGGAAACGTACGAGTTCAAGAAACAACTCGAGGCACTCAGCAAGTTCCAGGGAAGGGGAACGGAATTAATCAGCGTATACATTACCCCGAAATACCCGATTTCGGAAATCACAGCGAAGCTCCGCGATGAGCACGGCCAGGCCTCTAACATCAAGAGCGCGAGCACGAGAAAAAATGTTCAGGCTGCCTTGGAGAAAATCATGCAGTATTTGAAGACGTTCAAGGAACCGCCGGCAAACGGCATTGCGGTATTCTGCGGAAACGTTTCGGAAACAGAGGGAAAAACAGACATTGGATTGTATTCAGTTATTCCGCCGCAGCCCATTGCAGTCCAGTTCTACAGGTGCGAGTCACGCTTCGTTCTAGAACCGTTGGAGGAGCTGCTGGCGCCCAAAGGTATTTACGGGTTGGTGGTGATGGACGGAAAAGAGGCGACCGTGGCTGTGCTGCGGGGGAAGCAGATCAAAGTGCTGAAAAAAATCACAAGCACCGCCCAACAAAAGGTAGTGAAAGGAGGCCAGAGCGCAGCCAGGTTCCAGAGGATTCATGAGGAGACAGTTGAAGCGTATTACAAGCGCATTGGAGAAGCGATGGACGCCTTCGTTGAAATGAAGGGATTCAAAGGCGTTATTGTGGGTGGGCCTGGTCCCTCAAAAGAGAATTTCTTGAACGCCAAACCATTCAACTACCAAATCAAAATCCTGGGGGTAGTGGACATCGGGTATACTGACGAGTACGGGCTGAGGGAGGCGCTTGACAAGAGCAGCGAAATCATTGCAGACCAGGAAGCAGTCAAAGAGAAAAAGCTTTTGGACGAGTTCATGAAAGAGGTTTCGAGAGGAGGGCTTGCGGTATATGGCATAGATGATATAAGAACGGCGTTGGAGTCCAACCAGGCTTCCAAGCTGCTTGTCTCAGAGGGAATGGGCTTCAAGGAATTCACGCTGCAATGCCCTGCATGCGGCAAAACAGTTAAAAGGTATGGGGAAAAGCCGCCGGAAGAGGAGTGCCCCTGTGGGGGGAGAATGAAGGTTGCCGAGGAAAAGGATGTCGCAGAGGAATTCATTGAATTAGCTGAAGCAAAAGGTATTCCGGTTGAAATGATTTCTGATGAAACCGCTGAAGGCGCGCAGTTCAAGGCGACGTTCAAGGGACTTGGGGTTTTCCTGAGATACAAGTAAGCGGGTTCTTTTTCTTTGGATGGTTGGCATGTTCGAGTTCGCTCCAGAAGAGTTCATCGTGGAAGAAATCACTAAGGAAGGACTGGTTCTCGAGTTGGATAAGCAAATAGAAAAAGAAGGAGACGGAAATTTAGAGAAGGACTATTTCACTCATTTTATTCTCCAGAAGAGGGAATGGAACACCCTCCAAGCTTTGAGTGCGATTTCGAGAGCGTTGCATATCGGCGCCAAAAGGTTGAACTTCGCTGGAACAAAGGATAGGAATGCCATCACAACCCAGCTTTGCTCGGCTTTCGCAGTCCCGTCTGAAAAAATTCTTTCCCTGAAGATAAAAGACATTCAAATCAACGGCGCGTGGAAGGAAAAAGAAAAGGTGAGGCTGGGCGATCTGCTGGGAAACAGGTTTACAATAACGCTTTCGAAAGAAAATTGTGGAAAAAACGTTGAGGCAGAAAAAATTAAGAAAAATGCGAGTAAGAACAACTACTGCATCCCCAACTACTTCGGCCAACAGAGATTCGGGTCAATGCGCGGTAATTCGCATTTGATTGGAAAACTGATGCTGCAGGGAAAGTATGAGGAGGCAGTGTTGAACTTCCTGTGCTTTCCAGGGGATGACAAGCTTGGGGCAGAGGCGAGGAAACAACTCGAGAAGGAAAAGGATTTTGCAGCTGCACTGGGGTATTTCCCGAGGCACCTCAAGTACGAGAGAACCATCTTGGGCCAACTGGCGAAAAACCCCAGGGATTTCATCGGAGCGTTCAGGAAGCTTCCGCGCACGCTTCAGTTAATATTCATCCACGCATTCCAATCCTTTCTTTTCAACGAACTGCTCAAAAAAAGAGTTGAAGAAAAGAGGTTGTTTGTTGGAGCAATCGGTGATTTTTACTGCAATTCAGATTCGTATGGCTTTCCAGAAATTGATTCAGCGAAAGCAATTGAAGATTATGCAGAAGCTACCGCAGTCAATGAGAGGATTCAATCAGGCTCGTGCTTCCTCGCGGGTCATTTGATTGGCTATGAAACGGACTTGACTCAAGATGAGGCCTTCCTGCTGGAAAGAGAGGGAATCGAGAAAGAGGCGTTCAGGCTGAAGAGCATGCCCGAACTGCATTCCAAGGGCTCTCTCCGGCCCTTGTTTGTTCCACTCAAGGACTTCGCTGTTCTTTTCCCTTCACCAGTGAAAATCGGGTTTTCGCTGCCGTCGGGAAGCTATGCAACTGTTGCAATTGAAGAGCTTAAAGTCATTTGAGTTCTTCGGGAATGTGTTTTCCTATTCTTTCCACGTTCTTCTTTATTCCATTCCCCACTCTCGTCCTGATATGTTCGTCTATTGAAATCGTTTTGTCTCTAATCCTCCTGCTGAAAACCGCTAGGTTCGTCCAGCCGTCTGAAAATTCTTGAACAATCCCTCTTGCTGGATATTCCGCGACTACTTTCCAGAAAATCAAGTGCTCTGAAACCGTTTTGCCGCCGCGGATTTCCTTCAGTTTTGGGATCATTGCCAGCGATACGAGCAGCCTAAGGATTCCAGAAAGTCCGAAGAGCAATAAAAGTCCATGCCACCACAAAATGCTTACTCCTGATGAAACAAGAAAAGCAGCTATGAAGCCTCCGATGGAAGCGCCCATGAAAATCGCAAAGCCGTTCACTACGTTGTAATGAGCGACGTAGCTCGCGCGGTTTCTTGGAGTCGCGTCCAGCAAGTAATTGAATGCAGCCAATTCAAAGCCAGCCCATACGAATCCCGCGAGCACTTGAACAACCAAAAGAAAGTAAAAGTCCTGGGAAATGAGCCAAAGCAACGGGACTACTGGAACTAGCATACCTGTAATGGAGATTATGGCTTTGTTGCCGAAGAAGTCGCCGAGCCTGCCCCAGTAAGGCATGGAAAACATCCTTGCGACAGGAGGAACAACCAGAAACATGATGGCGTACTGAATGTAATCAAAGCCAAGCGTCTTGAGCGCGAAAAGAGTGAAAAAAGGACCAGCTACTTGCGTCGTGAAGTTAATCAACCCGATGTAGATAAGGAAATTGCCGAAAGACTCTTTGCGCACTCTCTTGAAAAACTGCATGAAGGAAACGTAATGTTCTTCTACCTCGCGATGCGGCTCGTGCATGCGATTCAAGTAATAGCCGGAAACAACCCTGGCGAGAAAAGCGATGAAGAAAAGCACTGAAAAACCGTAGAACACGTTGTCTGAGTAGTTCCTGAAAAAATAGAGAATGAAAGCAGCTAGAATGGAGGAAACTACTGTAACGAAAACGCTGATTTTATTGCGCCTCCCAAAATACGCGCCCCTCTCGTGCTGTGGAACCAAGTCACCCATCATGCTCGTCCAAGCAGGAACTAGAATGGAGCCGAACAAAGCAACTAGGGAAAAGAAGAAAACGAGCTTAGCTCCGTTTCCGAAAACGAACGGAATCAAGAGAATGGGAATCCACATGAGCGCCTGCACGAAAGCAGATAGCACAACCAGCTGCTTCCTGCTCCACTTGTGCGCTAGGCGGGCGCCAACTGGTTGAATGAACGAGCTCACAAGCTGGGGAATGGACGTGAGGAAACCGATTTCCACTTCCCCGGCATTCATCGCATAAGCAAAGGGAGTCATGTACTGGGTTCCAATGCCGTCCATTACCGACCAAGCGCAGCCATCCTTAACCGACGCTTCCATGCTGTCCCTAATTTTCTTTTTTTCCTCTGCGGCACTCCTAGGGTGAGGCGCTTTAGGATTATCCATTTAAATTCATCTCTTCACTGGCCATTCAAAAGCTCAAGCTGGGAACCTAAAACGAATCCTTTCTTGAAACAATTCGCCGAATAAACTTTAGGCTCAGAATTAAAACAAACTGGCAGAATAAATTATCTTACTCGGGTTTAAATAATTTACGAAATGCTTGCAGCATTAATAAAAAAGCGCGGGGAGCGGGTGAGGGACTGCGTCCCCTCAACCCCCCTTTCATTTTTGACGCGGGGAGCGGGATTCGATTGCGGACCAGTAACGTTTTTCCCAAGGCTTTTGCCGAAGCAAAAGGCTTTTTCCGTTAAGGCTTTTCTTTCACGAAAGAAAAGGGTTACCCGCGCGGCCCTTTCGGACCTCCAGCTTTCCGCCTAGGAATTAGCAGGCTTGCGCACTCAGTTCTTTCTTTTTAGTAGAGGTTTTTCTTTCTTGCGAAGAAAGAAAAAAGTCTGGCGCCATAGCCACTAGGCGATCCCCGCACTTGCAATATGATTTGGACAAAAGGAATTAAGAGCTTTTTCAGGACGGCATTGCAGGAGAGTCAAACTGCTTTGATGAAAGCGCATTCCGGGTTGACTTCAATGAAATGAGAGGCATTACTACCAAAGGCAGGGCACTGGTTGGCTGGGTCGTTGTCAACTGATTCCCGGGGGGAATGAGCCACGTCACAAACCCAGTCGTCGATGATTTTGTTCGACAAACACGGGCCTCTTGAGAGGTCATTTCCTTTTTGCTTCTCTTGCAGGCAGAGGGCGATGCACTTGGTTTTCGCTTCGTCTGCAGCTGAGAGAGTGCGAGAGGTAGTAGTGGCTGAAGGCGTTTGCTGGACGCACCCGAAAACCAGGATGCTGGATAATATTAAAGCAATAGCCAGTGCCTTTTCCATGGAATAACTAAATAGAAGGAGTTTAAATAACTACATGTTGGGAAAGCGTCTCACGAAGTGGTAGACCGCTGCTCCAACTGCGAGACCGAAAAATACCGAGAGCACTTCCATGGAAATCACTTCGGGTCAAGCCACGTGGGGATTATGTTGTCACTAAACACGAATGCCAGAAAACTTATCACGGCTCCAAGCAGGAAGCCAGCCAAGTCCATTCAAACCACTTCCGCACGTGGGCTGTAACGCCCCATATTTTATTATACTTTTTGCGGAATTTAACTCTTTCCTTTTGTTACTTGAGGGCAGTGGTTATCAATAATCAACTAGTAAGAACAGAAATGGAGGAAAAAGAGTTTTTTAGCTTAGGCCCAAGAAGTTTTTGATCATGTCCACTATTCCACCAGCGTTCTTTTTCATTGAAACAACCATCTTTGAAAGGCCTTCTTTTCTTTCCTTCAGCTGCTTTATCTGTTCTTCAAGGGTCACCTTTGCATCTTCATCATCCAGTTGCTCTTTAAGCGATTCAAGGCGTTCTATCGTCTTGTCAAGCTTTTGAGTTTGCTCCTCAAGTTGGGCTGCGTTCTTTCTCTCTTGCTCTGCAGCGAGGCCAAGAACGTGTTGGATTTTGTAGCCAACTCCCTTATCCTTGGTTGCCTCCTTTACGTCAGTTGAGACCTCCACGAGGTTGCTTGATTCATAGTCCACCCAAGGCCTGTAGTCCTCATCTAGCTCCGTGTTTTCAGAGTAAAGCTTGGACGCCACGCGGAATATTTCTGGATCAGCGTCCTTGCGTTCTTCCTTCTTTTTACTGTACGAAGAAAACATGCAGAAATATCTGGCTTTCTTTCTTATCGCTGCCTTTATCTCGTTTGGGGTAGTCTTTTCCTTGCATTTGCTCAACTGTTTTTCAATGAAAGAACAGCCTTCCCCAGTCCTCTTTACGCACATATCGTATGCCTTGTCCTTTTCTTTACAGAACCTCTCGAAGTGCTTTATGTTGAGTTTCACTTCAAGCTCGCATATCCTGTCCATGTTCCTTCCACTCATGCCTTCCTTGAACTGCTTCTTGCTTTCTTCAACGCATTTGGCGGTGAACTTTGTTTGGTCGCAGGAATCAGTCAGGCTCAAGCCGAATGGCCCACGCGGCTCACCCATGGACCTAGATCCATCAGATTTCCCTTGCGCTGGAGCTTGGCCTCCACCAAATCCTCCGCCTGCTGGCTGCGGAGCCACGGAAGGTGATCCTGTCGCTATCTGTAGAAGCGGAGCAACTAAGTCCCCCAAGCCTTTTGCAATGACTGCAAACCCGCTTACAGGAGCCTCTTGAGTGGATGCTTCACTTGCAGTTGTTTGCGTTACTTCCGGTGGGAGAGTAGGAGGCTGTTCGGTGGTTGTCGTAGCCTCTTGAGTAGTGGTTGGAACCGGCTGAGTGATAGTAGTTTGTTCTATGGAAGTCGTTGTTTCAAAAGGAGTCGGAGAAGGGACTCCTTCTGGTGGGGGGGTAGTCGTCGCAGGGGGTGGACTGGCTGGCGCCGGTTCTTGAGGAGTCACGCATAACGGTGGCTTTGGGCATCCTTGGTTGTCTGTTCCGGATTCAACCCGGCCTCCTCTTCTATAACAATCATCGTACCACTCCCTGGGTTGGGAAGCGACTGAAGGGCATTTCATTGGTTCATAGGACCGTTGTTCTGGCATCCTCTGATACGGTTCAGTTCGCTGAGACCATTCCTTCATTTTCTCGCAGTCTCTGAGCAAGTGGGTTTTTTCCATCTCCCACTGAAGCTCGCATCTCGTTGACGCCTCTTCATCGAATTCCTTTATTTTTTCTTTGTATTCCTTCGTAAAACGCTTCTTGCAGTATTCAATCAACACGTTCTTGTCAGGTGGACAGGACGCCCTCGGCGATTCCTCGTCGCCAGTATCCACCATGGGGGCTTCCCCAAATCCTTCTCCGCTCTTTATGCTGCCGCACATTTCCTTTGCTTTCACGCAGCTCTCCAAGCCCTCGCTTATTGGCTCACATAACACCTCAAGCTTCATGTCGGACAAGTAAGAGAATATTGTGGAAACAACCTTTTCTTCATCTGGACACAGTTTCTCAATTTCATCTGGATCAAACTTGCTGAAAACCATTTCACCCAAACGCCCCATAACCATTTCTTCAACCGGGATGTCTTTAGGCATCATAGGCGGCATGCCGACTGGTGCTGGCATCAACCCAGGAGGTGGACCCATTTTAAACCCGCTTTGTTGGGGTTCGTAGCCTTGTTGCGCAAATACGAGGGGCATAAAAACAAATAGAAGCAGAAGCGGGAGGGAAATTTTTTTTAAAAAATACCAACTCATTTTCTCACCAGAAGTATTAGAATCACTTGATTTAAAAGTATTCCATAGTCACGAGAGCGTCCCATAACTCTGGAGTTGGTGGTGTGGAAGTCTGAGTTGGTTTTCTGCGTCTAAAACTACTTCAAAATTTTTCGTTCAACAACAAACGAAGTTTCCTCAATCACACTTTATAAGACAGTCTCCGCGCCCGAGAGAATCAAAGTCAAACCACTGCCTTTCACGTGGTTCAAGGCTTTCCTTTTTTAGTCTGTTTCAGCATTCTTTCCGCCAAGTGCCTGAATATGTCGGAGGTAGAGACTATTCCAACCAGCTTGCCGTGCGCGATGATGGGCAACCGCCGTATCTTGAACCGCTCAGTTAACGCAGCCGCATCCTTGATGCGGAGGTTGGGTGTCGCGATGATGAGGGGCGAGCTCATAATCCTTGAAACGGCTTGTCCTGGCTTGGTGCCGTTCACCAGCAACGCTTTGATGATGTCCTTTCGAGTCACGATACCAAAGGGCTTGTCACCTGAGCAATTCACAATAAGGGAGGAGACCTTCTTTTCATGCATGAGCTTTACTGCTTCCGCAATCGCCGCATTTTCATTAATCATGAGCACATTCTCGGCCATTATATCTTTTACGTATTTCTTTCCCATCCACACCACCTTATCCATTAGTCAGTACCCCATAAAAAATTTTCTATTCATGTTGCTTTGCATATAAATTGTTTTTCAATGACTGGCGGGTTTCTTGTGTTCTAAACTTTTCATAAAAGGCTTAAACAAGCGATTCTTGTTTTTCATGCCAGATGCAAGCAGTAGCCGCAGGCAGAAAACACCCTACTGAATAAATGTGCAAAGCCTATTCATGCAGCTTGCAGAGGGGATTGGTTTTCTGAGTGGAAAATAGCTTGCGTTCTTCTTTTATTCCTTTGATGAGTCATTCAGTTGGATTATATGAGAACGGGTATTGCGAACCTTCCCCTGCACTTTGGCGACGCTCCGCCTTGGTTGTTTAAAAGAATGAAGAGGCTAGGAAAAGGCATTTCAGAGGCAATCATAGATGAACACGGCCCAGTTGTGCTGTTGGAGAGAGTCTCAGACCCATATTGGTTCCAGGCTTTTTCCTGTGTGCTTGGATTTGATTGGCATTCTTCAGGAACCACAACAGTGACATGCGGCGTATTGAAGGAAACCCTCTCCAAAGAGATGGGGGTGGTCGCATTAGGTGGAAAGGGAAGGACTTCAAAGAAAACGCCTGAAGAAATAGACGCGATAGGAGGAGCGTGGGGCTTGAGTGAGGCGAAAACAACGCATCTTAAATACGCGAGCAGGATGGCTGCCAAGGTAGACAACTGCCTTGTTCAAGACGGTTACCAGCTCTACCACCACTCGTTTCTCTTGACTGAAAAAGGGGATTGGGCGGTTATCCAGCAAGGGATGAACCCCGAAAATAGGTATGCTCGGCGGTATCACTGGCTCGACCGGGAAGTAGAGAGCTTCGTTGAAGAACCGCAGAAAGGGATTTGCTGCGATGAGAAAAGAGAACGAGTGCTGAACCTGGTCGCGAAAGAAAGCAGGGAAGCCCGCAAGGCGAGTGTGGACTTGGTGAAAGAGCATCCCAAGAAAACCATAAAGTATTTCATTGCCTCCAAACCAACTGACTTCCAAAAAACCCTTAATGACTTTGATGAAATTACTTTCCCAAGGGCACATGGCTTCAACAAAAGGATTTACGAGAGTTTGCTTCAGGCTTATGAAATCCAGCCCCAGAACTACGAAGAATTGGTTTCTTTGAAGGGCGTTGGCCCGAAAACAATTCGGGCGCTTGCACTTGTTTCAGAGCTGGTTTACGGAGCAGCGCCGAGTTGGAGGGACCCAGTGAAATACTCTTTTGCCCACGGGGGAAAAGACGGCATTCCCTACCCAGTTGATCGGACGGGAATGGACGAAACAACTGAAATTTTGAAAAACGCTATCGCAGATGCGAAAATCGGGAAAAAGGAAAAGCTTGAAGCGATAAGGCACTTAATTGAATTCGTCGGATAACGAACCAGAAAAATTAAAGATTTAAAATCTTCTATCTTAATTGTTATCTCTTTAGGAAGGATGATGGTCTGATGGTTGTAGATCAGTTGATTGCCAGAACTCAGTCGCTTTGCCCAGAGTGCCTTCGCCTGCTTGATGCTGAGATTTTCGAGAGCAAGGGAAAGGTGTGGATTAGGAAGAACTGCCTGAAACACGGCGAGACGCTCGAGTTGTACTGGGGCGATGCAGAGCTATTCAAGAAAGCACAGAAATTCAGGAAAGAGCAAGGCAAGAAGAGCGAGAACCCGATTATAAGCAAGGAAATCCCTGTGTGTCCTGTAGACTGCGGCTTGTGCAACCTTCACCTTTCTCACACCGCTCTCGCCAATATCGTGGTTACAAACCGCTGCGACCTCTCTTGCTGGTACTGCTTTTTTTTCGCCCAGAAGATGGGATATGTGTACGAACCGTCCACAGAGCAGATTAAGGAAATGCTCAAGCTCCTCAGGACCCAAAAGCCCGTTCCATGCAACGCAGTCCAATTCACAGGCGGCGAACCTTCCCTCCGTGAAGATATTCTCAGCATCATCAGGATGGCAAAGGAAGAGGGCTTCAACCACATTCAATTCAACACGAACGGCATTCGCATGGCCAGGGACGGGGCGTTCGTTAAAGCGCTTAAGGAAGCTGGAGTTTCAACAGTTTACTTGAGCTTCGATGGCGTTTCAGGCAAAACTAATTATAAAAACCACTTTGAAGCACCTACAGTGTTGGCGAACGCGAGAAAAGCAAACCTTGGAATAGTCCTCGTTCCAACGATTATTAAAAGCGTGAACGATCACGAAATCGGTGATATCCTTCGCTTTGGCCTTGGAAACATTGAAGTAGTTAGGGCAGTGAACTACCAGCCTGTTTCGTTAGTTGGAAGAATGCCGGGGCGAGAGAGGGAAAAGTTTCGCATCACCATACCGGACACAATCAGGTTAATTGAAGAGCAGACTGGCGGCATGTTAGTAAAGGAGGATTTTTATCCTGTTCCGACGGTCACTTCCTTGACGAAATTCGTGGAAGCAATCACAAACCACCCTACCTACGAGCTTTCAACGCACTTTGCATGTGGCATGGCCACTTACGTTTTCAAGGAAGACGAAAAGGTGATTCCAATAACGCGCTTTCTTGACGTAGACGGGTTAACTGAATACCTTGACCAGGTTTCAGAAGAACTGAAAAAGCAGGGCGGCGTTTCTAAAACAGTGGAGGTTTTGAAAACAGCTTACAAGCTCAAGGGCTTTATTGACGAAAAAAACCAGCCCCGGGGGCTGAATTTCCTCAATCTGCTGAAAAACGTTCTAACCAAGGGAAGCTATGCTGCGTTAGGCGAGATTCACACTAAAAGCATGTTCGTTGGAATGATGCATTTCCAGGATCTGTATAACTACGACGTGGAAAGGGTGAAGCGGTGCTGCATTCACTATGCCACTCCCGATGGAAGAATCGTGCCGTTCTGCGCCTTCAACGTGATTCCAGAGTGGTACAGAGATGCCATCCAGAGAAAGTACTCTGTTTCCATCGAAGAATGGGAGAAGAAGACAGGGAAAAAACTGAAGGACGATCTCTATAAAAGAAAACCCCTTGAAGCAAGTAGGGAAGAAAAGGATGCTTGCCAGTTAATGAATCAAGAAATGTTCGGGACTCCCTAGCATTTCACCAACTGGTTTGTGAGGGCTTTTCTCTTCAACATCTTTCCGACCCGCACAAGCGCGGTTTCCAGGGCGATGGACTTCTCTGGAGGCAATTGCTTCAAGACTTTTTCTATTTCCCGAATGCCCAACTCTCTTGCAGAACGCGTTACCAAAGGAGTAGGCAGTGGTTCTGCCTTGCTCCATATTTCCCTAAGGTCGCGCAGGAAAATGCTTGCAGTCACAGGGCCTACTCCCCGCATTTCCATCAGTCTCTTCCTTAAATCTGTAGCATCCGGTGAAAGGGAGTGCAGCTTGCTGAAGCTGCCGCCGTATTTTTTCTTCAACAGTTTCGTCGCCTCAAGCAAGTCCGTTGCTGTGCTGAAATCGTACCTGACGTAGCCTCCGTTGTCAAGCAATCCCACCACTCCATTCCAACCCGTTGCCAAAACCTTTTCAGGAGTCAATACCCCCATGCGCTCAAACTCCTTGAAGGTGTTGACCGCAATCTTTTCCGGAATCCTTGCCCCGAAAAGCATGCTCGCAATAAACCACTTGAACAATTCCGCATCTCCTTTGCCGACGTTAATCCCGAGTTCTCTTGAATACGGTTCCCCGTATTTTTTTATTAAATTGGTTAGGATTTTTTCATTCATTCAACCACCGTGATCATTTCCCATACTTTATAAGATTGCAGGCGTTCATAGCCGCAATTGCTCCTTGCGAAACCGCGGCCACAAGCACGAGCTTCTTTCCAGTGACATCGCCAGCTGCGAAAACTCCCTCCACGTTCGTGCGCATTTCCTCGTCCGCTTGAATAAAGCCAAGTTCGTTGGTTTTAACTCCGATCTGGCCAGCTATTGAAGAGGAGGGGATGTTGCCTGCGTAAAGGTAGAGGCCGCCGAGTTCTAAAGTTTCACGTTTTTTTGTTTCAACCTCTTCCAGAACACAGCCCTCGACTTTGTTGTTGCCGATTAAATCAACTACGTTCCGGCTCAACAGTAGGGTGATATTGCCTTTTTCAGCTTCGTCCAATACTCTTTTTTGAACCAGTTCGTCAGCCCGGAATTCGCTTCTCCTGTGGATGAGATAGATTTTAGAAGCGGCTCCCACCAAGTGAAGCGCTGCATTCAACGCCGCATTGCCGCCTCCAACGACTGCCACTTTTTTTCCCTTTAATTCCGTCATGTCGCACAGGATGCAGTAGCCCAAGCCTTTTCCCAACAGGTTTTTTTCCTTTTCAAGCCCGAGTCCTTTGTACCTGCAGCCTGTTGCGATAATAAGTGTCTTCGAATAGTGTGTTCCGTTCATTGAGTATAATGAGAATCCGTCGTTTTTTTTCTCGATTTTTTCAATAAATTCCCTCTTCAAATCTATTCCCTGTATTGAAGTCAGGTGTTCCTCGAATTTCTTTCCAAGCTCTCCACCAGTTATTCTTGCGATGCCCGGCCAGTCCTCGACCACAGTCGCGTCATTAATCACTCCGCCAATCGCTTTGTCCTCGAAGACGACTGTTTTCATCCCTCTTCGGAATGAATAAATGGCAGCTGCAACGCCAGCTGGCCCTCCCCCAATGATTGCAACGTCATACATTTGAGGAACCGGGGGTTCCCAAACTCCGTGAAGCCCTGTTTTTTGTTCTTTGGCTTCATGGAGTTTCCTCAACCCTCCCTCTTTACGAGCCGCGTTGTACATAAGAGAACCTCCAGTTTCCTTTACCGTCCCACATAAATCCTTCAAAATGATTTCATAGAAACTTATTTTATATCAGTATGGTTAATGGGTTGAGACCAGCATGATTCAACTAAATCCGCAGGGTATGATGCTTTACGTGGATTCACTAGAGTTGTCTATCGATAAGCATGGAAGGAACTCATTCATCTCGCACGCTCACCTGGACCACTTGTTCAAACCTTCGAGAACAACAGGGATTCTAGCAAGTGATGCGACGTTGGATTTGATGGATGCCAGAGGCTGGAAGACCCCTGGAATGGAACGGCTTTGCCTCAAGGACGCGGGAGTCAGAGTCGAGCTTGTGAACTCAGGTCATGTGCTTGGCAGCAGCCAGCTCTACGTAGAGGACTCAGACGCATTCGTCTATACTTCTGATTTCAAGTTAAACGATTCCATGACGATGAAGGGAGCGGAAGTAAGGGAGTGCGACATCCTGTTGATAGAATCAACATACGGCTCGCCTGAGTTCATCTTCCCTTCACGGGAGGGAGTTGAGGCGAGGATTGCAGACTGGGTGAAAAAGGAACAGGAACGGGGCAGCATTGTGGTATTGGGGGGTTACACGCTTGGAAAGGCTCAGGAACTCATTGGCATTCTCAACGAGTACGCTGGAATAACTCCGATCGTCAATCGCCCGATTGCAAGAGTATGCGGCGTCTACGAAAAACATGGAATAAAACTTGATTACGTTTCATCCGATTCAGAGGAAGCGAAGGAATTACTTAAAAAAAGCTTTGTCTCAGTGCTTCCCATGAACTTCGTGAGATACGACGTATTGAAGGGGCTGGAGGAAGCTTATGGAAGGAGAGTAAGAGGAGCAATTGCATCGGGGTGGGCGCTTGCAAGGAGCTTTAATGCACACGAGGTATTTTGCTTAAGCGACCACGCAGACTACCCGCAGCTCCTGGAGTACGTAGAAAGAAGCGGCGCCAAGAAAATCATTTGCATGCACGGATTCGCCCAACGCCTTGCAGGAGAGTTAAGGAGAAAGGGTTACGCGGCAGTCGCAGTTGAAGAGCTGG
>JACRGE010000072.1 GCA_016212465.1 Microcaldota archaeon | reverse complement strand
GGGAGTGTCAAAATCAGGTTCCCCGATGCCGAAATCAATTACATTAATTCCTTCTTTTTTCATTTGCTTTACTTTCGCGTTTATGGCCATCGTCGGAGAAGGGGAAATTCCCTTTGCTCTTTTGGAAAGCATCGCATCACCTGTTCCAAGATAATATTCGATTGTTAGAATAATTTATTGCATTTTTTTCTTTACTGAATTCGTGATTTTATCTGCATATATCCGGTTATTAATGTTTTTATCCCCATAATTTATTGCTTGTTTTTCTTTACTGAATTCGTAAAAATAAGGAGTGCTTAAAAACCGGGTTTTTTATAGGTTAATGCCATTTCGTTAGGTTCTGGTGGGTCGAATGAGTGAAAACGCACTGCATTTGCTTAAAACGAAGTTGAATGAAAGGAGTTTCGAGAAGATTGAGAGAATAAAGAACGCTAGGCTCCACGAATTCCTTGCTGAATTCATCGAGCTCTGCAACCCTTCAAAGGTATTCGTTTCCTCCAGTTCACCAGAGGACACCCGTTTTTTGAGGGAAGAATCAATCAGAAGGGGAGAAGAAAAGATGCTCGCGTTGGAGGGGCATACGATCCATTTTGATAGTCCACTGGACCAGGGGAGAGATAAAAAGAACACCCGCATTCTCGTTGAAAGAGGAGAGGACTTGGGGTATGGAATAGAAACAAAAGACCGCGACGAGGGATTGAATGAAGTAAAAAGCATTTTGAAGGACATCAAGAAGGGAAAAGACGCGTTCGTGCTCTTCTTCTGTTTAGGGCCGACGAATTCCGAGTTCTCGGTTCCCTGCGTTCAGTTTACGGATTCAGCTTACGTTGCGCACAGCGAGAACCTTCTTTACCGCCATGGCTATGATGAATTTGTTAGGCAAGGAGAGAAAGCTGATTTCTTCAAGTTCGTTCACTCGCAAGGGGAACTTACGGAGAAAGGCGTTTGCAAGAACATTGACAAGAGACGGGTTTACATCGACCTCAAGGGGGAAACTGTTTACAGCGCGAACACCCAATACGGAGGAAACTCAATCGGATTGAAGAAGCTTGCGATGAGACTATCGATAAGGAAAGCTGACAAAGAGGGATGGCTTCTGGAGCACATGTTCGTGATGGGAGTAAACGGGCCGAAGGGAAGAAGAACGTATATTCTGGGAGCGTTTCCTTCGCTTTGTGGAAAGACTTCTACCGCGATGCTTGAGGGAGAGGCTCTGATTGGGGACGACATCACAAAGATTAGAAAAAAGGGAGGTAAGGTGAGAGCGGCGAATATTGAGAAAGGCATGTTCGGCATCATTCAGGGAGTCAACTCGAAGGATGACCCCCAGATTTGGAAGGCGCTCCACACGCCTGGCGAAATCATTTTCTCTAACGTGCTCGTTACCGATGAGGGCAAAGTGCATTGGATTGGAAAAGACGGAGGACTCCCTGCTAAAGGAACCAATTACTCGGGGGAATGGTGGGTTGGAAAAAAAGACTTGGAGGAAAAGGAAATACTCTGTTCCCATCCAAACGCGCGTTTTACTCTTGATTTGAATATGCTTGAGAACCTTGACCCAAGAATAGAAGACCCGAACGGAGTGGAAGTGGGCGCAATAGTATATGGCGGACGCGATTCGGACACCTGGGTTCCAGTTGAACAAGCATTTGGTTGGGAGCACGGAATAATCACGAAAGGGGCGTCGCTTGAATCCGAGACAACCGCTGCGACGCTTGGAAAGGAAGGAGTCCGGGAGTTTAATCCCATGTCCAACCTTGATTTCCTCTCAATTCCCATCGGCAAATACGTTCAAAACAACCTCGAGTTCGGGAAGGGACTGGATGTTCCGGTTTTTTCCGTAAACTATTTCCTTAAGGACAGGGAAGGAAAGTTCCTGAACCAGAAGACAGACAAGCGCGTTTGGTACAAGTGGATGGAATCAAGGATTCACCGGGAAGTTGATGCCATCAAGACGCCGACGGGTTTTATCCCGAAATATGGGGATTTGCAGAGGCTGTTCAATGAAGTTTTGGGAAGGGATTATTCAAAGGAAGAATACGAAGAGCAGTTTAAAATCCGTGTTTTGGAAAACCTCGCGAAAATTGACCGCATTGAAGTAATTTACCGCACCCAAATACTGGACGCGCCAAAGCGCGTTTTTGAAGTGCTGGATGAGCAAAGGAAGCGGCTGGAGCAGGCGAGGGAAAAGCACGGGGATTACATTTCTCCCTTCGAGCTGGCGTAAAAAAGCTCATCGGCTTTCTTTTATTTTAAGCGAAGTCTTGAGTGCATTGACGAACTTGTCGAAGCGAGCTTTTTGCTGCGTTTGCATATTCTTGCTTTCTGGAATTGCTAAATGCAGCTTGTCTGGGGTGCCGAAATAACCGCTCTTGAGTTCAAAAGCAACCAACAAAGGCTTTGCTTGGAAAAGCATTTCCTCAGTGCCGTGAAGCTGCACGACTAGAAGTTCAGAGGTTTTGAGCCTTACGAGCTTCACGTTTTGCCTGCGGAAACCAATTTTCTTCAGTTCGTTCACCAACTCCCGCATCCAAACTACCTCAACAACTCGCTGCGCGCCTGCTCAATTTGCCCGCGGGCAACGTCCTGTTTTCTTCTCAGCCCGCCCATCAGAGAAGAAGAGTATTTGAGAAGCATCAGATTTTCGTAAATCTCGTTCATCTTGTCAAAAAAATATTTTGCTTCCGCCTTTTTCCCTTCATGCAACGCGATTTGAAGCTCTCTCCGGAGCTCACCGGTCACGTCCGCAAGACCGTTCAAGTAAGGAATCAGTGAAATACCAAGTTCTTCATCGGAGGGAATCTCCTTCTTCTCCAGAACCGCCTCAAGTGCCCTTATCTCCACGTATTCCTGATAGCATTGGGACGAAATGTGCTTAAAGTCCTTGTCAATTTTTTTCATTTCTTCGATTTTCTTTCCGAGCCCTGAGGCGATTTGCTTGTATTCCCTCATTTCCCTGGAGTGAATTGATTTTATCGCCTTGGCGCAATCCCTTATTATTTCCCTGCTTAGCATGAGGACCTTGTCCTGCCGCTTCTCCTGCTCATCGAGAGTCTTAATCGCTTTCTCCATCGTTTCGCTTAGTTTGGTTTTCTTCATGATAGACACCCATCCCAATCGCATTAGATAAACAAAAATAGCAGATATATTTCGGCAAGGGCGCTTATTTAACCTTCTTTTTCTCAGGAAAGTTATTAATTGGTTGAATGCATTAGAGTATGAAAACTTGTTTATTCTTATTCCAAAATGGGTGGATTTCATGGAAAAAAAGATTTTGGAAAAGCCAGTCGTAATTTCACTCGGCGGCAGCATGCTCTTTGATGAGAAAGGAAACTTTGATTTGAATTACATAACGGAGTTCAGTGCGCTCCTTCTGAAACTTAGGAAAGAGGGAATGCGTTTTGTTGTCGCAGTGGGCGGCGGCAAGATAGCAAAGGATTATTGCAACGCTGTGCGGGAATTAAGAGGAAGCGAATTCCTTGCGGACAGGATTGCCATAATGGCGACGAGGATGAATGCCCTTTTGCTCATCAGCGTGCTCGGAGACCAGGCATATCAAAAGGTCATAACAGACTTGGACGAGGCCCCCAATGTTCTCGCCATGGGCTTGATTCCAGTTGGAGCTGGGATAATAGAGGGAGTAACGACTGATACCGCATCCACGCTATTAGCGGAATTGGTTAATGCGGGGGCTTTAGTTAACGTGAGCAACATAGATGCGATTTATTCGGATGACCCAAAAAAGAATCTGAAAGCAGAGAAATTTCGGGAGATGACGCACAGGCAGTTGGCTGAGTTGGCTGCTGCGCAAGACAAAAGAGTTGCGAGAACCAATTTTCCCTTTGACTTGATGGCCTGCAAGCTTGCGATGAGAAGCAACATTCCCATTCACTTCGTTTACGGAAAGAACCTCAATGAGGTCGAAAAGGCGCTTACTGGAAAAGAGCATGCCGGAACCGTCGTCAAAGACTAGCCTTAAAGTGAACAGTCATGGAAAAGAAAACAATAATTCCTGTAACTCTTGTGCTGTTGATGAAACAAAACAAAGTCCTTCTACAGCGCAGATGCAATACGGGTTTCCATGACGGGCTTTACAGTTTTCCCGGAGGGCACATAAAACTAGGGGAGACGCCGATTAACGCGGCAGTAAGGGAAGCAGGTGAAGAAACGGGCGTTAGACTAGACCTGGCTTATCTGGAGTTGGTACACGTAATGTACTTAAGAGATCAAGATGAATTGATTGCGTTCTTTTTTAAAACTGAGAGAATGAGTGGACAGCCAAAAATAATGGAGTCGAGTAAATGCAGTGATCTCGCTTGGTTTGATACCAGTCAACTTCCAAAAGACACTGCACCACACATAAGGCAGGCGATGGATTGCATTCTACAAAAAAAGCTTTACAGCGAATACGAATATTGAATCTTTCTTCTAGAATGGATAGACTAAGGGTGAATCAATTGAGGATGCAAGTGAAAGCAATTGCATTTGATTTATGGAATACGATCGCCTTCAGCAAAAAAGAGCGTTTTCTCGAAAAAGCCCGTGACCACTTTGGGCTCAGCGAAAAGGAGTTTAACAAAGGCCGCTACTGGACTTTTGCGGAAGAGCACTGGATGAAAGGAAGGAAAAGCGAGAAGGAATTCTTCAAAGAATTGTGTGAATACCTGGGCTTAACAAACGGCGACGCAGTCAAAGAGTTCATTCTCTTATGGGAAGAGAATCTGGACTCATTCAAGTTTTTTCCCGAATCCGAGAACGTGCTTTCCATACTTTCAAGAAAATACCCTCTCGCGTTGATCTCCAATACTGAGGAATCTTCAGGAGAGCGGGCGAGAAAACGCTTTCATCTCGAGAGATTCTTCAAGGAAGTCGTTTATTCCTATGAAGTAGGACTAGTCAAGCCAGACAAAAGAGTTTTTGACATTACAGCAAAACGCATCGGCTTCAAGCCAAGCGAAATGTGTATGATAGGCGATGATACTAAAAATGATATCAAGGGAGCAAAGTCTGTGGGAATGAAAGCAATTTGGATAAACAGGGAAAACAGCGGGACCTGTGTTGAAGCAGATTACACGCTCAAGAATTTGATTGAACTTAAAGAAATATTTCTTTAGCGCGTTATAATTACTTCAGTCAGTCTCCACTAAATTCAAAATAGTCTCTTGAGGGAGGTCCTTTGTAGACATAGCGGCGAGACCTTAGGGATATCTTCGAGGCTCGCTCAAAACCAAGGCATTCCAAGAAATGGATGAGGTGGCCACCCACTCCGCTGCCACGGCAGTGGAATGATATGGGTTTTTCTTTGCATGCAAAGATTACGTCTGCGGAAGGCTCGTAGCTGACGAGTTCGATGTAATCCAGTTCATCAAATCTGAGCACTTTATTCTGAGGAAGCAAAACGACCTTGTCCTTGAAAAGTTTAAAGCTGGTCCCTTCTTCTTGTTCTGGTTCCTTGTCAATTTGCGCTTTCTTCCAAAGTGCCCATGCGACAGCAAGAATAGGCCAGATGGCTAGCCAAACTATCCCGCCGGGCAATATTGAGCTGGCGGTATAAAAAATAAACGAATAATAAACAGCAACAAGGCCTGTGAGAAAAAGAAAAAAAAGGCCAAATGCCTTCATGGGAAAAGATTCTTTGGTTTTGGGGGGAGATGTATAAAAAGATCCGTCTGCAGCGCGTTGTTTAACAAAAAATTTTGCGGCAGCCATCCTGGATTCCTCCTTGTTTTCCTCAGCGAACTTTTTATCCATTTGAAGGAAAACAAATTTAAGGACTAAATAAACGATGAAAGAAAAGAAGAGTGATGCAAACACGGAAGTAATAAATGCGGATGAGAACTCTTCTCCAACCAGAACGAAATTCAACCAAATCCATAGTATTACAAAAAACGCAATTCCACTTCCCACATAAAGAATCATTTTCCTATTCATGATAGTCCTCCCTATTTATTCTTTCAATAAAAATATTTCCTGATGAATTTTTCAACCTCTTTCTCCAACTTGTCCAAACCGCCGTCGTTGATGATGGTGTAATCAGCCATCTCAATTATCTTTTGAAGGGATTGCTCGTGCCCCTCGGCATTGGGGCTCATTTCCTTCACTTCCTTTTCCCTGAATTCCTCAATGCTCAATTCCACCTCACCTTCCCTCCGTCTTTTCTTCGCCCTTTCGTACCTTATTTCAAGAGGTGCATCGACGGAAACGAGGACAAAGGATTTACCGAATCTTTTCCTGAAAAAATCAACTTCAGCGGGGTTCCTGATTGAAACAAACACCACCACTTTTTTATCTGCTTCCTTTTGCGCCTTCCCAGCAACTCGTTCGGCAAGCACAGCAGACCCGAATTTTTCTCTCAACTCGTTTCCAATGGTTCTTAAGGAATCCCGGTTGATCTCAAGCCCCCGCTTCCTGACCTCTTCCCTTATTTCGTCGCTCAGACTGAAAGTGACTCCAACGAGTTTCTCCAACAGCGTCTCCATTACTGTTTCCTTTCCGGAGGCGTTGGTTCCGGTCAAGCCTATGAAAAGCGTTTGCATGATTAAACACCATATTGAAGTAATCAAACAACCTTTTAGAACTAGCTGCGAAGGGCACTTGCTGAGTGATTCCCTCAGAGAACTGGCAGGTAGTTCTCGATCTCCCACCCAGTGACGCGAATGTGGTACTCGTCCCACTGTCGCCTCTGAGCGTCAACGAGCTTTTCGAACGCGTGCTTTCCCAGCGATTCCTTCAAAACAGAATCGTTGCACAGCTCTTGCGTCGCCTCATCGAGGGAAGCGGGGAGCATTCTGATGTAGAAGCTCGCGAGCTTGGCGTCGTCGAACTCGTAAACGTCTTCTTCAACAGGCTCCGGCGGCTTCAGCCCTCTTTCAATTCCATCCAAGCCAGCTGCGAGCATCGCAGCGAACGCGAGGTATGGGTTGCAGCTTGGGTCCGGACAGCGAAGCTCTGTCCTAGCTGCATAGTTCCTTCCGGAAAAGTGCTCTGGAACGCGTATGAGAGCCGAGCGGTTTCTCCTCGCCCAGCAGATGTAAACAGGTGCCTCGTAGCCCGGCACTAGCCGCTTATATGAGTTCACGGTGGGGGCGACCACCGCAGCCAATGCCCTGGCGTGAGAAAGCTGGCCTGCAATAAAGCCATATGCTATTTTTGAAAGCTTGTATTCGTCCGAATCGTCGAAGAAAGAGTTACTCCCATCTTCCCAAAGGCTCTGGTGCACGTGCATGCCGCTGCCGTTGATGCCGAATATGGGTTTGGGCATAAAGCTCGCGAAAAGCCCGTATTTCTTCGCTACTGTTTTCAAAACACTCTTGTAAGCGAGCACGTGGTCTGCAGTAGAAAGGGCGTTCGCATACTTGAAATCGATTTCGTGCTGGCCTGCTGCAACCTCGTGGTGGCTCATTTCTACCTCCAGCCCCATTCCCTGGAGATAGGAGACAATTTCCCTCTTTGCTTCAGCTGCCAGGTCCCGTGGGTCGAGGTCGAAATAACCTGCGGAATCATGGGGCTCAGGCACGCCTCCGTTCTTTTCCGGAAAGAGGAAGAACTCAAGCTCAGGCCCAACGCGGTAATCAAATCCTTTCTCTTTCGCTTTTTCCAGCTGCTTCTTGAGGATGAAACGCGGGTCTCCCTCGAACGGCTTTTCGCTGGAGTCGAACACGTCACACATTATTCTTGCCACTTTCCCTCCTGTCCAAGGCAGTATGGCAAAAGTATTTTCATCAGGCTTGAGGAGCATGTCGCTTTCGTGGATTCGAACAAATCCTTCAATGGACGAACCGTCGAACCAGATTCCGCTGTAAAGCGCCTTCTCCAGCTTTTCAAACGGGATTTCGCAGCTTTTAGCGTTTCCGAGCACGTCGATGAACTGCATTTGCACAAACTTCACTTCGGTTTCCCTCGCTTTCTGAAGAACATAATCCTTGCCCTCAACCGCGCCCACGCAACCACTCTCCAGTAATTAATAAACAATTTAAGCAATAATCCTTAGAAAATAACAATAATATTAATTTTTTCAGAAAATTAAAAACATTCTTTTAATTTTAACCAAATTTATAATGCAAATGTTTAAATTCTGGTATCTTTTTATGTTTATTGTGAACAGATGATTGACGAGACCGACAAAAGGATAATCGAGGCGCTTTCCGAGGACTCGAGGGAAAGCTTCAGGAAACTGGCGCGGAAGGTGAGGGTATCTCCCGCTACTGTTATACAGCGCGTGAAGCGCATGGAAAAAGAAGGAGTCATTCGGGGTTATTCTGCGGTTTTGGATTTCGAGAAGCTGGGATTCGACTTCGAGGCGGTTATCGAGGTCACCATCAGAAAAGGCGCATTGCTGGAAGTACAGGAAAAGATTGCTCAGATGCCCGGCGTAGCGAGCGTTTTTGATGTGACGGGCGAAAGCGACTCGCTCGTTGTCGCAAGATGCCGCTCTCGAAAGGAGTTCAGCAGGCTCGTGAAAAAAATCCTGTCGATTCAGGATGTGGAGAGGACGAATACGCACGTGATTCTCAATGTCGTCAAGGATAAATACTGATTTCGCTCATTCGCTAGAATAGGCAGCGCCAGAAAGGGAGGCCGCACAAGCGGTCTCTTCCCACCATGGATACAATATTATTCCGTTGGGTTTAATCCCCCTGCCTTTAGGCCGCCGTCAGTTTTGTACGCGGTAGCGTTTCCCCCTACGGGGGATACCGCGGGCTTTAGCCCGCGGAGGGGTATAAGAAACAAAGCTCTGCTACGTAATTATGTGAAAAACGGAAAATGTTTACGAAAAAGCAATTGATTAGGGGGGGAGATGCGATAATCGAAAAAACTAAGGGAAAGAATATACGCAAATCGCTTTTATGCAACAAAACAAGACAACCCGCGGGACAAGATTGAAAAGATATAGAAAAAAAGATTATTGCATTGAATACGGCTTTTCCTTTTCCTCTTCCTTGCTGCAAATCCACTTGAGCATCAGCTTCTGCTCGGCTGCTGCAACGTTCCTTCTCGTCACGTCGATAACGTCTGGGTTGACGCTCATGCTGTTAATCCCGTATTCAACGAGGCGTTCGGCGAATTCTGGAAAAACTGATGGTGCTTGGCCGCAAAGGGATGAGGTGATGCCTCTGACATTGCATCTTCCTATAACGTGCTTCAACGCGACTTGAATAGATTCTTCTCTTTCATCGAACTCTTCGGCGACAATAGGATTGTCCCTGTCAATCCCAAGGATGAGCTGCGTGAGGTCGTTGGAACCGATACTGATGCCATCGATTCCGACATCGATGAATTTGTCTATGATGAAGATGGTGGAAGGAACTTCGACCATGATCCAGAGCTTGAAGTCCTTGCTCCTGTGAAGCCCTTCTGATTCCATGATAGTCTTCACCTGCTTCAATTCATCAACTTCTCTCACGAAAGGAATCATGAGCCACAAGTTTTTCATTCCGAATTGTTCTCTCACCCGCCGGATTGCTTTGACTTCAAGCTTGAATATGCTCGAGTCCTTTAGGTAACGGAAGCAGCCCCGGTAGCCAATCATGGGGTTTTCCTCATGGGGCTCAAACTCTGCTCCTCCCTCCAAGTCCTTGTACTCGTTTGTCTTGAAGTCGTTCGCGCGATAGACGACTGGCCTGGGAAAAAATGCCGCGCAAACCTTCCTCAACCCTCTTGCAATTGATTCAATGAACTTCTCTTCCTGTCCCTCTTTAATCAGTTTCTTGGGGTGGACCCCGAGCTGCGCCATCAAAAACTCTGCTCTGAATAACCCGACTCCATCAACGTTCTTTGCTGCAACCTCTTCCGCCCGGTCTGGCTCAGCCAGGTTTACATAAATCTTGGTTCCAGTTACAATGGGCGTACTTTCAACAACCTTGGCAGCCACTTGCTCCGCATGAGTTTTTTCAGGCGTCTCGAACTGTACTGTTCCTTCGTAAACAATGCCACGCTTCGCGTCTACTGTAATCCTTTGTCCTTCCTTCAACACAGAAGTGGCTTCGCGTGTTCCAACAATGCAGGGAATACCTAATTCCCTTGAAACAATGGCGGCATGAGCTGTGATTCCCCCTTCATCTGTTACGATGGCAGCCGCGCGCTTCATGGCGGGAACATAGTCAGGGTTCGTCATTTTGGTTACAAGCACATCCCCTTTCTTTATCTTATACATTTCCTTTGGATTCAAGAGCAGTTTCACTGCACCAGAGGCTATTCCAGGCGAAGCTGGAATGCCCTGCAACAGTCTCTTTGCCTGCTCTACAGAAATGGGGCTTGCTTGTTGAGCCTTGAGTTCTCCCTCAACTGGTTGGTCAAACAATTTCGTTGCAGCACTTAGATCCATTTCTGGAGCCTGAGCTACTGATTGCGACTCTCTCTTCTCAGTCGGCAGTGGCTTTTCCTCTGGTTGTATAGGCTTTTCAGCAACAACCACGCCGAAATCCATTTCCTTGATTGGGACAGCAGCCTGCATTTTCTTCTCTTCTTGCACTGGCTTTTCTGGAACAGCGGCACCGAAATCCATCTCCTTGACTGGGATATCAGTTTGTTTCTTC
>JACRGE010000075.1 GCA_016212465.1 Microcaldota archaeon | reverse complement strand
GCACTCCCGCGGTAATTCTGCATCTGCACCAAAAGAACCTCGTCACCAGCAGAAAAGCCAGAAGCATCCTTGACGTTAAGCACCTGCTCTCCAACACGTGCACTCGAAGTCAGATACGTATACTTGTTCACGACAGTGTCAGGAGAGGAAACTGCGAGAGGCCCGTCAGAGCCATCACCCAAGCAACCAGCGCTGCCGCCAAGCGGACTGCAGTCCTGGGACCCGCCGTTGCAGGCAAGGGAAGAACCAGAGTAAACAGGCCAAGGGCAGGTAGTGCACTCCCCTGCCTTGGAGGAACAGGCGATGGTTTCCAACGGCAGTGAATACGCGTAGTGATAAGGGCCTGCGCAAAGACCCTCTGGGAGGTACAAAACAGAGCAATTGAACACGGACTCACTAGAACCAGAACAGCTGCCGCAACTCGTTCCACAATACTGCGCTTTAACCAATAATAAAAAGAACAAGGCCGAAAAGAATGCGAGTTTTTTGTTCATTCAGCTCCCTAACCCATCTCCAGCAGAAAAGAATGCCTCAACCAAATCCCACCAAGAAGTGAAAGAATCAATGAGCTGGGATTTAAAAAGATTTTTCTAACCATTTGGCTCTGTTGAAAAGGTATCCCCCGTAATTTTACGATTTTTTCAAAAGCGGAATTCGGCGCTAGATGTAGTTTTTGAAGTGGATTAACCAATTTATCCTTCATCACTTTCTATTTTTGAAAAAAACCCAAGACCTTCAACTAAGCCCCACAATTTTAATTAAAGAAAAAGTTGAGTCTGAAAAAAATGTAGGTACAAATTATGGTATGAAATATTTATGCAACAAAGCTGAAAAAGCTAACTAACCATTTTTGGCTTTGGACATAAACTAGGATTTTGGCGGAATCTTTGTTCAAATGTTTTTATTGCAGAGTATTACGAAGTCTATTAGCAACGCGCCTCATAATAGCGGTTCATCCGCATTCTTTACTCAGCCACTCAATGTATCTTCTCGCGCCTTCCTCAAAAGAGATCTCCGGCTCCCAGCCAAGCGAACGAATTTTCCTGGTGTCCAAAAGCATTAAGGTTACGTCGCCAACCCAACCCTTTCTTCCGCCCGTGAACCTGTATTGAGGTGAAACGCCCAAGGATTCGGAAATGATGCCAGCAATTTCTTTCGCGGAAATGGACTCTGTGGATCCGAGATTGAAGACATCAAATATTTTTTCCTGTTTCTCAAATGCAAGAAGTGACGCTGTGACACAGTCTGAAATGTATAAATAAGATTTTCTTTGGTTTCCGTCGCCCAGAATCTCCATTTCATCAGGGTTCTTCTTCAGCTTCCAGAAAAAATCGTACATGATTCCGTGGGAAGCCCTGGGACCAAATATGTTTGCGTATCTCAGCACAGTTCCCTTAATTCCATAAGAGTGCGCATAAGAGGAAACGAAGGCCTCGCCAGCGACCTTTGAGGCGGCGTAGTTACTTATCGGCTCCAGCCTATAGTCTTCTGGAGTTGGGATCACTTTCGCCTCGCCGTAAACAGTTGAAGTGGAAGGGAAGATTACTTGCTTCACGCTGGTTTTCCTGCAGCCTTCAAGAACGTTGAACGTGGCGTCAACGTTGTTTTTGAAAAAAGCCTCTGCGTCAGTCGCACTAGCTTTTACAAGGGGGTAGGCGGCATAGTGGAATACAGCAGAAAAATCGTATTTACCAAACACTTGTAAAACAGCTTCCAAGTCAGTCAAATCAATTTTCTCCACGATTATACTCTCTTTGAAACCCGCGATATTCCCCTCGTTCCTTTCCCCCAGCCCAAACTTATCTACTACTGCAACAACCGCCTCTTCCTTTCCTAAAAGCGCTTCGCACAAGTGAGACCCAATAAAGCCCGCACCCCCAGTAACAAGCATCATGCTACTCCCCTCCCCTTAAATTACTAAATGATAAGGAATGAAGGGATATAAATAGCAACCGAATCAGAGGCTCTGTTGATGTCGGTTTTAAAAGAGTCCACAAACCACCGGCGGGTTCTGGTGAAAATACCCCCTCGCAGTTTTACGATTTTTGCAAAAGTGGAATCCGATGCCAGACGTGATTTTGAAAGCCCATTAATTTTCAACTAAGCCCGAGCGGTTTTCTTCCTTAACATGAATAATGCAGTAAACGCAATCAAGAACAAGAGAAGGGGATGCAATTCAGGGAAAGCAGTGGGCGAGGGCACGAATACAGAGATCGTGCACTCATCCACCAAAGTCCCTTTATCAAAGGCGTAGGTTGCAGTCAACCTATAGTTCCCTGTCTTCTCAAAACTAATTGAAAACACGTGCTTGTCACTTCTGCACTCCTTTAATTGAATTTGTTTAACGAACTTGTCTAGACCAGCCATCCTCAAAGCTGCACCAGGGCACTTCGGCAACCAGTCAACAACCAGTTTCGCAGTAACCTCGATTGAAGGACTTGATGTCGCAAAAGGACAGTCAAGCTTTAAATAAGCTCCTGGGATTGGAGAAGGACTTGGAAGGCAGTCAGCATCACTCGCACACCCCTTCACACCAGGCCCCTGCTCAAAAACACAAACACCCTCGCCACCAGCGAAACCACACGACGAATGAAAAACAGGACAATCCCCAAAGTCATCACACTCATCAACGCCAAAACCAGTCTTCACAACACACTGCTCATTAACGAAATCACACTTGCCATACGAAATCGGATTAACGCAAGAATCAGGACTAACAGCACACTCGTCACGACCACCACCATCCACTAAAGCACACGCGTTGCCCACACACTCCAAATGCTTTTCCCTAGACCTGCACTGCTCAGAACTAACACACTCATTCTCCTCATCCCCACGCACAAGCACGCACAGTTCATTCACGCACTTCGTACGATACGACCATGTAGTCGTCGTAGTGGAAGTAGTAGTAGTTGATGTTGTAGTAGTAGAAGTAGTAGTCGTGGTTGAAGTGGAAG
>JACRGE010000073.1 GCA_016212465.1 Microcaldota archaeon | reverse complement strand
AGATTCACCAATAAATTTCAGCGCTTGACATGACAAAAGCTGAGCTGGTTGAGTCGGTTTCTCACTTGAGAAGCGTATTGAAACATGATGGAGGCAGGGGCAAAAGAGGACTTTTCGTTGTCTTAATGCACAAGTTCAGGGCTGGAGACTTCCAAGAATTGAAAAAAGAACTGGAAGGAAAAGAAGGAGAGTCAATCTTAACCCGAAAAAACATTATTGCCTTCGTGGACGAGGGACACAGGACGCAATACGGACTTTACGCCGCTCAAATGAAAGACTTGCTGAGAAACACGTTCTTCTTCGCTTTTACGGGCACACCGATTTCGATAAAGGAAAAAGACACGTACAGGAATTTCGCTTACCCACCCGAAGAACGGTACTTAGACAAGTACTTCATGGCCGACTCCCTCAAAGACGGCTATACCGTGAAGATCGTGTACCAGCCGAGGCTGGAGAAAGAAGTGCATTTGAAGAAGAACCTGCTCGAGGACTTTCTTGAAATTGAGGAAGAGGAACTGCCGGAAGAAGTTAGAGAGAGCGTAAAGGAAGAAGTAAAGAAGAAAATCAAGGCAATAAACCTTGTTTTCGAAAACCCGGCTTTTATTGCCCAAATAGCCGCTGACGTGGCTCAGCACTTCAAGGAAAACGTAGATGATCGGTTTAAAGCAATGGTGGTTGCAGGCAGCCGAAAAGCATGCGTTTACTACAAAAAAGAACTAGACAAGCATCTTCCGAAAGAATATTCTGAAGTAGTAATGACTTTCGAAGGCAAGAAAGATGCGCAAGTAATAAAGGACTTCGCGAACGAAATGGCAAAACGATTCGGATTTGCAGAAGCGCACGAAATCAATTCGGAAATCAAGAGAAAGTTCAAGGAAGAGCAAAATCCGAGAATTCTTATTGTAACCGACATGCTGCTAACCGGGTTTGACGTGCCCGCGCTGGAAGCAATGTACTTGCACAAGCCGTTAAAAGGCCACAGGCTTCTTCAAGCCATCGCAAGAACTAACAGGCCGTACAAGGGCGTGAAAGAAGCGGGAGTAATTCTTGACTACGTGGGGATACTGAAAGACATAAAACGAGCGCTTGGAGCTTATAGCACTGAAGGAGAGCTGCAACAGCCGATTGAAAGCATGGACGCAGTAAAAACCGAGTTTGAGACTTTGGTGAATCAGACGCTTGCTATCTTCAAGGAATTGCCCAAGGCTGCGAGCGACCGAAAGACCATGGATGAAGCCGTTAGAATACTAACCACTGAAAAAGACAGTGTCGAGCGGTTTACCGAGAATTACAAGCGGCTTAGAAGCTTGTTTGAGCTACTTGGCTCGGATGCAGTGAAAGCAAGAAGATACAGAGACTACTGCTGGCTGTCTGCAGTATACGCTTATTACATGAAATCGGTTCTGATGCAAGATCCGGAAACCGAGCAGTATCTTGAAAAGTATTACGCTAAGACCCTAAAGTACGTTTACAAAACAACAGAAGTGCAAAAGCTTGTAAACGATCTTCCAGTAATAAAATTTGATCAAAACTATTTAAAGGAACTTGAGAAAAAGATGGAAACAAGGGAGGAAAAAGCTGCTAACGTAGTTTTTACGCTCAACAGGTATATTTTGGTTGACCGCCATTCTACTCCAGTTTACGAGACTTTAGTTGGGAAAGTAGAACGCATTTTGAAAAAATGGCAGGAAAAAGCCGCTGATTTTGAGGCGATATACCGTGAAGGCGTGGGGATAATTTCCGAATGGAATGAACTCAACCGCCGCCAGCAAGAGCTTGAGTTTAGCAATATGGAGTATTCAATTTTGCTTGTACTTGAAGAAAGACTAAGGAAAAAAGACTTGGTTGAGGATACGAAAGCACTCAGCAAGAGTATTACGGAATTCATGTTTCCTGGCTGGCAGTTCCAGCCAAGTGCAAAGAAAGCTGTTGAACGGGAAGTGAGACAGTTCCTGAGGAAATACGTAAAGCAGCAGGGTATTAACCTTGTGGGACTAGAAGAACTTCATCAAAAACTAATGCAAAACGTGGTTTCGTATGCAAAAAGTTAAAGTGGACAACATGGTTATTCCGTACTCTGTTTCCCGCCGGACTGTCAAGTACCCGCGGCTAGAGTTTAAAACAGGCGATTTGGTGGTTGTTCTTCCAAAAGGCAAGAAAAGTGCTCGAGAGGTTGTTGAAAAACACAAGAATTGGATTAGAGAGAAAAAACAAGCTATAAACGATGCTATGCTCAAGTCTCGAAAAAAGCGCCTTAATTTCAAACGAAGCGAGGAGAGTTTCAGGAATCTCGTTGCAAAATATGTGCGGGAGTTTAAAGAAAAATACGGTTTTTTGGCAAAAAATATTTTCTTTAGAAAAATGAACTCGAAGTGGGCGAGCCACAGCAGCAAAGGCAATCTCACCATAAATGATACTCTTCGTTTTCTTCCAGAACGCTTGGTTAGATACGTATTATTTCATGAGCTCGCCCACTCAAGAGAACGAAAGCACAACAAGAAATTCTGGAAGATTGTCGAACTGGAATTCAAGGACCACCAGAAAATGGAAAAGGAGCTTATGATTTACTGGTTTATTCTCCAAAAAGTATAGGAAAGATTGTGCACTTTTATGTAGAAATCGGCATGCAAAGGTAGCATTCGACGTAGCAAATAATTAAGCCACCTTTTTATCAACTATCTTTGTTGAAACAATGTAAAACGCGACAACAATAACTACAATCATTAAGACTAGAATCCAACTAACGCCCATTCCTTCGGAAGGAGCAGGAGCTATTACTGATGCAGGAAAATTTCCTGCGACATTCTCCGCAGAAGTAGAACTTGGAAATAACTTAAATGTATTGTTCACCCTGGCGTAATTACAAGAAAATCCTCCTTCGTCCCACCCTAAAGTAAATGATGCATTATCTGTTGATATATTTCTTACTCTAACATAAAAAATAAGATCAGCATTATATGGTGAAACCTCTTTAGGAAGAATACTTGTTGATTGAAGAATTTTCTCCGAGTAAGCCTGTTTTCCTAATATAGTTAGTTCCATACCTTCTATATTATTTCCTTCTAGGTAGTAATGAACTACGCCCGCCATCTTTCCTCCATTTAATAGTGTGAGTTTGGTTTCTGCTGGAAGTTCTTGAGGACAAGAATACCTTCCGACCATTAATATTTTTGGAGAAACAGACTCAGAAAAAATGTTCGTGTTCCAATAAGTTACAAAGACATTTACTATGGTTGCAAATGCAATAATTATTGTAGCCCAATATAGTCTCGTGTTCTGCTTCTCTTGTACTTCTAACTTTTTGTTCTCTCTTAGATAGTCGATTCCCTTCGCAGTTATTTTCAGACCTTTATTCTTTGATTCACTTCTTGCATACTCCTTTTCTATCGCAAATGTTTCAATTTGGGGGTATTGTTTTTCATTGAGCTTTGAAACTCGCATCAAGCTAATTCTGTCCATTGAAGCAGGGTATTTCTCTTCTAACCTGCTTAATAGCTCTACAACCTTTTTCTGTATTACCATAGGATCCCTATTCAAACTTCAGTCTATTTTTCTACCTACTACCTTTATTTTGTTGTTTTTTCCCTAATTATGCATTTGCGTGCAGAAACCTGCATGTAAACGTATGATATGGCATGTGAATGTCGGATTTGACGGTTTTTTCGGTTTCTTGGAGTTTGACGAGGCAAAGCTCGTTGATTGCCTTGGCACGCAAATGCTTATATTGGCACTTGCATGCTGTATTCAGGAACGAGATTGCCTTACGACTTGGGGAACTGAGTCTGTGCCTCAATGCTCCGAACGCAACCAGAGACTACGGCTCCGTGCTCCACGAATTGTGCATGTAACTGTAGGATTTGACGGTATGACCAAAAAATTTTAAGAATAGAATAACTACTATAAAACGCGGTTTCTGGCATAATTTTTGGGCCAGAGGGATTTAAAAAAATGTATCCTATTTTTTACAAACATACTGGCAAAGAGATTCATTGGACAGCGATAGCGGTAAGAGTTTTCAGTATGACAGAAGGATTCGCATTTCTTGCACTTTTCAGATGGATAAATGCCAAATTTGGCACGAATGATTATATCCGCTTGCAGGAGCGTGGGCGAATATGCGATGCTTAAGGGGGGGCTTTAGCCGTGTCACGGTCGTTTCATGAAATTAACAACCATGCGCAAGTATGGTTCCTTACCAGCTTTTTTGATAGTAACCTTTATGTCACCACCATGTTCTTCAACAGCTTTCATTGCCAATTGTTGAACGCCAGCACGAATTTGCTTCGTCCTATCAGGACTTTTAGGATCGTGGCGAAAGAGAAATTGTGGTCCAAAAATTGTTACTTTGGAACCTTCAATCTTAGGGGGCTTGCCTCGAGCCCGGGGCAGAAAAGCATTGTGTAAGTTCATGACTTTCCCATGAAACAATTGCGCAGCACGTTCGGTCAAACAATCACCCTTACAGTATTATCTGTTGTTGACTTAAAAGTATTTTGTAAGGAGTCTAGCCTGAGGCTAGGACTGTGGTCGAGGAGTTGGAATGTAGGCAAGACTCCCGCACGTTAAGGAGTCTCGACCACAAACCGAGATTTAATTGTCTTAAAGACATCAATTGCTGCGGGATTGGTTTTGCCTGCCGTTAAATGCAGCAGCACACACTAAGGCGTAATTTTGTTCTTTGCACGTTCCTGTTAAGTTTCCCCTTGGGCTGCTTAATACGCAAGAGTCTCCTTCCGCCTTGTTTTGGCACGCGTTCACGGCCGTTTGGAGCCTGTCATTGATGAATTGCTGCCTCTGCTCCTCAGTCAGGTTCCCGAAGCTTCCATTGCCGAAGCCCCTGCCACCAAAGCTCCTGTTGCCGAAGCTTCCGTCACGGCCTGCCGGGCCCAGAGGGTTTCCGTTGTCGCCGTCGCTCGGATTGCCTGAATTGAGACAGCCGAAAAGAAGAACTGAAACAACCAGCAAAAAACCAATAAAAACAAAATGCGTTTTTTTCATGTTCATTACCATATTCTCTCCTCAAACCCTATTCGTACCTCAATGCCTCCACCGGCTGGAGATGAGCAGCGTTCCTTGCCGGCAGTGCTCCTGACAAGATTCCGATTAATACAGAAAACAGCAAGGCGCTTGCAAGCAATTCCAATGTAATGAGCGTTGTGATTCCAAAAACACTCAATACGTAGGCAACAATAAGACTCAAGCCAATTCCAATCGCCCCTCCTGCGAACCCGATTGCAGCCGCCTCGACGAGAAACATCGCGGTCACTTCGCTGTCCTTCATTCCAAGCGCTTTGAGTATTCCAATTTCCTTAATTCTTTCGAGAACGCTCATGAACATCGTGTTTGCGACTCCGATGGCGCCCACGAGGAGTGAGATTGCAGCTATTCCGCCGAGGAAGAGCGTCAGCGTATTGGTCACGTCTGAGACTGCGGATTGGAAGAACGAAGCTGTTGTAATAGTGAAATCCTCCTTGCCGGCCGCGAGCCTGTGCAATTCCAGAAGCTTCTGGTCGATGGTTGCCGCGACTTCGTCGGGGTTTTTCCCTTGCTTTACTTTAACGTAAATCTGGTCGACTTCGTCAGTCTGGTTGAGCATTTCCTTCGCCACGTCCATGGGAATGTAAACTGCGTTGTCCGAAACCAGCATTGAGCCAGAGGTTTGGTTCAAGAGCCCAACAACCGTGAACGAGTTGTCGCCAAGCGTTACTTGCTTGTTCAAGAGCCTTTCCTTGGTGAAAGTCGTGTTGTATATCCTGAAACCCACGACTGCGGAAAACCTGTCGTTCGAGCTCAAGAGCCTGCCTGCAACGGGTTCGGTTCCGGTTATCGCCTTGAATGCAGCAGGGTCAACGCCCACAATCTGCACCGAGGCGTTCCTTGATTTGAAAACCGCCTTCACCCTGCCGTCAATCCTCGCGTCCACGACCTCAATGTCCGCAAGTTTCTTAAGCCCGTCCACGTCATCGAACGAGAGAATGTTCTGCCCGGTTCGTCCGAAGAAACCGCCTCCTCCACCGAACCCGCCCGGGCCGCCGGGTCCCTCGGGCCTGCCTCCGCCTATTATCTGAAAGCCCCCGCCTCCCTGCCTGGTGGACTGGGACGCGCCTGGCGTTATCTGTATGATGTCGTTCCCCAGCATGTTCAGCCGCGAGCTAATCTGCTGGTTCACCCCCAATGCGATGGAGATAAGTACCACTATCGCGGAGACGGCGATGACGATGCCGAGCACCGTGAGCCAAGAGCGAAGCTTGCGCTTGCGCATATTATTCAGCGCAAGGAGCGCCACGTCAAAAAACCTCATTTACGGCGCCTCTTGTACCACTTGAATCCGAAATAAGCAGCTACCAGGAGAAAGATTGCCCCGCCGAGGTAAAGCGGGTTAATCCCGAAGATGTTAAATCCCTGGGACTGCCTCCCGAAGCGCTGCGTGCCATTTGCGTTTGCCTGTATGCCTGCATTCTGGCTGCCGCTTCCAGCCGGAACCACTCTTACGGTAATGTCCTTTTGCTGGTTGTGCAAAATATTCAACGCGTCCTTGTAAGACACTAAAACGGTCAAGGGGTATTCGCCCGGCTGCGTGTTCCTTGCCGGAACTATTGTCAGTGAAATGTCTGCAGTGTCGTCAAGATTGAGCGTGCCGATGAACTTGTCGGAAGCGCCGGTGAAAGAAAAGTCCTTGGAGGAAGCGATTGCATAAACCCCCCTTACTGCGGTGTCACCCACGTTGGCTACGGTAACTGAAATTGAGCTTGAACTACCCAAGGCCGCAGTCGGCTGGCTGGAGTCAGTGGTGATCAGCAGGTTTGTTTTTGCAAGGGCTTTCAGGACAACAGTCTGAGAGAGCGTGGGCTGGAGCACTTTGTCTACCTTGTAGGAAATCAACAGCGTGATTGGGTAGAATCCCGGCGTGGTGCCTGCGTTCACTCCCACTTTGAAAAGCACCGTTGAATTGCCCCTTGATTCTATCCGCGGTATGTAAACCCGGTCAACACCAGTGGGTATGAATGCATTGGTGGAATTAAACTGCATCTGCACGATCACTTCTTCGGCGGCAACGGTCCCTATATTATTAATATCCACAGGAAGGCTCAGAGAATCGCCCGCGTACATGGAATTAGAATAGCTCGTGCTTGCGATGAGGGCGTTGGATGAGAACGGCTCGTTTACGATCAGCGGGATTTCCACCACTTGCGCCTGATTGCCGCTTTGATCTGCAGTGTAAACGAAAACGAAGTATCTTCCAGGTTTTGTGCTGTTAGGCACTTGAAAATTTGCTATGACTTCCTTCTGTTCTCCAGCAACCAAGTTTCCAAGGAAATAACTCTGCTTTTGCTCTTGAAATGGTACCAGCACGTCAAGCCGCAAGTCATTGGAGGTCACTTGTTTTATATTCTCTATATAGAACCGCAGCCTCACCTGGTCTCCGGGATAAACGCGGTCAGGAACCTGTAAAAGCCCGCTAATAGCGAAACCAGAGGAAGTAAAAACCACGGGCGTAGTAGTATTGAATACTCCCGCAAACGCCGTGGAAGACAAAACCAGAATTAATAGCCCAAACAATAGTTTCTTCATTTTACGCACCCCCTCATTTTGCTTTCATACTCATTTTTTCGTAAATATCTTTCAATGTTTTTTCACTGGTAGCAACAACAGAATCTATCATCCCATCGCTCAAGTGAATAATGTGCTGGCTATAGCGGGCGACCACTGGCTCATGGGTTACCATTACCACCGTCATGCCGTCATTTTTCCACAGTTTTTTTATCAGTTCCATTACCTCCGCCCCCGATTTGGAGTCTAGATTGCCTGTCGGTTCGTCGGCGAGAAGAACGGAAGGGCCATTTGCAAGAGCTCGGGCTATTGCAACCCTTTGTTTTTCCCCTCCGCTGAGCTCGTTGGGCTTGTGGGACTCGCGTTCGGACAAACCCACTAGCGAAAGAAGCTCCTTTGCGCGCCTTAAACGCTCTTCCTTCGCCATTTCGTTGATGGTCATGGCAATCTCAACGTTTTGCAAAGCAGACTGGTTTGGAAGAAGATTGAACGCCTGGAATACGAAACCAATCTTTCTGCTTCGCACATCAGCCAAGTGGTTTGAATCAAGGTTCGAAATATCCTCACCATCAACAAACACCTTGCCTGAACTGGGCCTGTCAAGGCACCCCATTAAATGCAGCAAGGTACTCTTGCCGCTTCCAGAAGGACCCATTACAGCCACGAACTCCCCCTCAGAGACGGAAAAACTTACGCCATTCAACACCCGAAGCCTACTAACCCCTAGGCAGTATTCTTTAACCACATTACTGAATAGAATAACCTTCTTCGAAGCTTCTTTCACAAAATCGCCTAATTTCATTAAACAATAAAAACCTCAACATAATCTCCGGACTACCTCAAACAACAAAAGACTTAAACCTTGAAAACTTGAGTGCGCGATAACTAACTTCAAAAGCACAATAATTAAATAGAGTAATTACATATATCACTATCGTGAAATAAACTGAAATAAGTAATGAGTTGAAATAACCATGAGAGTATTGAGAGCCCTGTGCTACTTCTCCTTGGTGTACGGGGGGTTTCTGGTAATTGCATACCTTGTTTTCGCTTACTATGCAGTCTGGCAACATGAATTCCTGCCTGGTTTTCCTGGCTCCCCGCCCCGGGTTTTTGAAGCAAGAAACGGTTCGATGCTAACCATCCCGCCGGGAAGAGCAAGATTTTCCGGGGACCCGCTTTCTCAGGTACTCTCTCTTCCAGCACTACTAATATTGTTTACTGGAATCGTTTTCCTTGTAAATGGTTATTATCTGCAAAAATACCTGAGGCAGAAAGAAAACAAGGAAACAAAGCGGTTCGTGATTTCTTCGCTGCTTACTGATGAAGAGAAAACGGTTTATGACGAGCTCATCAAAAGGGGTGGCGAAGCAACCCAGAAACAACTTTCCGCCAGCACGGGATTTTCGGCAGTGAAAACTTACCGGACTTTGCAACGTTTGGAGAAAAAGAATATCATCAAGGCCTATCCCTTCGGAATGACCAAAAAGATAATTTTAAGAGAAGAATAACACCAAACTAAAGGAAAAGCTATTACTCCAGAGTTAGATATTTTAAATGCTAAATTCTTCACTCTCCTGAAGGATTCAGCACGCAAATACTATATTTGCAATAAAATGGGTTTTTTAGTCAACACCTTGGCTTTGCGAATACGATGTGTTTCCTCGTCTCCATGTCGGTCTGGTTCTTCCACTGGGTTCCGCTTGCCTTGACTTCAATGGTGTGCGCGGCAATCTCTGCTTTCTTTTTTGCTTCAAGCACTGAATTCGCCATTGCCACAACGACGCCAAGCCTTCTTCCCACATGCGCTTCTGGTTTACCAAATATCTTGAGTGAAACGCCTTGCATGTTCATGCACTTCCACAAACCCCTGTAACAAATTCCGTGCCCCTCATGGGGCGAGAGAATTACGTGCGAAGCAGCATTTGCAACCGGATTCAATACCCTAAAACCATCTTCGTTCTTTTCACTCGGAATCGGAAACCCGCAGACTGCGCGAATATGCAGTCCGAATTCAGAGAGCGCATTCTGGTGCGACAAGAAAGTAACTAACCCTGTGTCATGGGGCCTGCACGCCACCTCGTTTCCGTAAACTATTGCATCATCTCCGTCTGCTTTCACGAAAAGCTCGCAGCCGAAAATGGATCTGCCCCCAAGCACGTCAGTAATCTTCTTAGTAGTTTCGTAAATCCTGCGCTCTGCTTTCGCAGCAAGCTCTTCATTCATATCGCGCGTTCTCTCAGGCACGTGAGGCAAGTACTCTGCAGTATTAGAACCCATCCAAGAAGAGTGGTAATCTCCTTCTATTTGCACGTGCCCCAACGGCTTT
>JACRGE010000071.1 GCA_016212465.1 Microcaldota archaeon | reverse complement strand
GGAATATCGCATCCAAGACGGCGAATTCAGGGAAATGATACGCAAGAATATTAATTTAGGGGATTCGTTGAAAGCGGACGCCGTCTTCGAGGGTTCTGACGTGCTCCTGCCGTCAACTACAAGAATTGATTTCACGTTGCCAGAAGTTTTTTTCGAGGAGGTTAAGACCGACCCGGCGTACCCCAAGAACTATACCCGTACCAACATTCTCGCCAAAATAAAGTCTTCCCAACCGCTTGCTACGGTGGAGGCGTTCTGGTCCACTGACAACGCAACGTGGTCCAGCCTGCCCATGGCTTTAGACGGGGATTATTTCAGGACCGTTTCGCCCGTGCCGCGCCAAGACACTGGCGCGGTCGTTTACTACTACGTTGTTTCCAGCGACGGCGCCAACCAGTTTAAATCCGCTTATTTCAACTACACGGTCAACCCGCCGATTGCGCTCGTCCTTTACACACACGAATACGGCCGCGATCCGCGCTTCATCGAGATTTCGGGCACGGAAACTCCCTTCGTAAACCAGTATATTCTGGCCAAGCTAGACTCGTTCGAGCCGTTTATGCTGGAAATATCAAGCACCGAAGCCGGTTTCAATTTCAGCAAGTACGTGGATTCGCCTGACGAAATGGGTTTTTTCAACAATTCCTTCCTTTTCACAGTGCATAACTTGGCAAATTACACTGTGACTGCGAGGCTCGGCGATTTCGTACAGGAAAAAAAATTCGAGGTGAACAAACTGTCGCAGTGGGACGAGGGCGAAGGCGCCATTAGTTTTTATTGGACGTGGGACGAGAGGCTCCAGTATTACGTGGCTTTCAAGGCGGAGCCGTTTCAACCGAGCACCAACGGATTCAACTTCACTTTCACTTCAGCGGGGGTGGTGAACTACACCGCGGGAATAATCTTGGAAAACGCGACGTTCAAAAAAGCATTTCCGGCAAACCAGAGTTACACGTGGGAGAAGAACCCTATAACGGGAGAGCCGCATTTGAGTTGGGTGTTTAGGAACGAAACCATAGAATTCAATGACCTGGCTGCAGGCTCGTATTATCTTATTTATCACGGAACCAACGTCTTGGGAAACTACCGAGAATTTAACCTGACCAAATACCTTGGAATCTGGCTGAACGTAAGCGAGGGAAACTGGCTGCTTGTCAATATCACTGACCTTTCAGGAAATCCCACCGAAGGGCACGTCGTATTGAAAGAACCAATCAACTCCACTCTACTGGCGGATGTTTTCATTAACGGGTTTTCAAACATTTCCGTCAGGAAAATGACGAACGTTCACTTCGGTTTTGTGCGGGACAATAACGCGAGCTTCTCCCGACTTGAATTCAGGAATTCGACTATCGGCGAAACCGTGCAAGCCGGCATCGAGCATCTCGCGCCCGATATTTCGCCCGAGCACTACTTCCTCATCGGCGACGCATTTGCCTTCGGGAACTATTCCTATCTCTCGTACTATCTGCGGCAGCAGAATGCGACCGATAACATTCACAACATCAGCGCCTTCAATGCATTTCTCTGCGAAAACTTTGAGCCGATTGCAAAAGCCTGCGTTTCCGGATGGACTGCCGCGTCAAAAAGCTCGTGCGGTGACGGTTACTGCAACCTGGGAGAGGACTGCTACTCATGTCCGTGGGACTGCGGCAAATGCATTGTGGACAAAAGGTGGGGGATGGAATACATCATAGGCGCAACAGAACCCCTTGTCAAATCTTCTCCAAACACGTCGTCGTTTTCTTACTGGTTTGAAGTCGATCCGTACTGGACTTATTTTCTTGGCATTTACAAGACGACAGGCACGGTTTACGCGGAAGTTCTTTCAAACAAGAACATCAGCGCAGTTGCTTTCGGTGAACCCCCCTACTGCGGGGACGGATTGTGCTACGGCAACGAAAACTGCGATGCCTGCGCTGCTGATTGCGGAGGCTGCCAAGGAGGTGGGGGAAGCGGTGGCGGGGGAGGAGGCGGGCCTCCTGGAGGGGGTGGAGGCGGAGGCGGAACCGAAGGAGGGTTGCCTGAAGGCATTCTGCTACTCGGCTTCGATAACCTGAACGACATCCGCATGGAAGTAGGCTCTGCAAAGGAAACCCAATTCAGAATAACTAATGCTTATTCCAAGGAAGCAAGCGGGATTTCCTTGGATGTCAGCGGGAATGCAAGCGAGTTCACCACTACCTCAAAAATCCCGGCCAGTATTTCAGGACACGGAAGTGAAGAAGCGATTATTGTGCTTAAACCCCAGCGCGCAGGCATTTACGGGCTCACGCTCCAAGCTTCTGGAGGAAGCAGCGATGAAAACATTTCATTAAAGAGCGATTTCAAGTCAGTATACGTGGTGGTTGCCGAAAAACCCGTAAACCAAACTCTGTCTTACAACGGCTCGGAAAGCCGGCGAAACCAAATGATTTACACGCTCTCAACTGAAGGCGAGGAAACCAGTGACAAGATCTTGATTGTAAAAGACGTTTCAATATACAGAAACACTACTACCAAAGGCGGGGACGTTGTTGAGTCCTATTACACGGTCGTGCGCATCACAGCCACTAACATAGGCTCAAAGAGTTCAAAGCCCTTCCTGCTCAGGGAGTTGCTTCCTACAGAGAATTCCCGGATAAGCTTCTCCAAAGAACCGGGCATCAGTGGCAGAACAGCTACGTGGAAGATTGGTGAACTTGAACCAGGCCAAAGTGAAACCATCAGTTATACAGTGCAGGAGCGCTTGAACAGATTCTTGGTAAACTCCATACCCGAATTGGATAGGGAAATCGTTGCTGGCGGAGGAAACTCGTACCACCTACTCTTACTACTCGCTGCTGCAATTGCCTTGATTACATTAGCAGCCGTAGTCAGGTTGTACCGCGGGAGTTCCAGACTTTATTCGCGTTAGCTGACATAGAAAGAAAAAGAGCATCAATTTATTTGCGGGTTCTCATAAGCCGTTTCTTAAGTCCCGCTTTCCACTCCCTTTCGGCTTCAATCCTTTTCCTAACTACTTCGGCGTGTTTATCGAAATGCGGTATTTTCTCCTCTTGCCCCGACGCTTTAAGGAAGTCCCTGATGCAGGAAACGGCATCATTGAACTGTACGAGCCTCCCCTGGGCGAATTTTCCTCTCTCTTCCCTCCTTGGATAGTTGTGCTCGAACCTTCTTGGGATGGGCACGTTCAGGACAGTTGCGCCGGTGTGCAATGCGCTCAATAGAATCGCCGGGTCCCCACCCCACCTGTTGAACGCCTCTTTGTCACCGAAGGTTTTTTCGGCAAATGCGTAGGCTTTACTCCACGCACCTGCTTCAAAAGCGAAGATGCCGCTAAACGCCTGAACCGCCTTGCCCTCCTCAACTGATTTCCTGAAAACAGGCATCACTCTCAAATCCGTTGACTGCACGAGGGGGTGTGCGTAGTTCATTAACACGCTCACATTACGCTCATTCTGGTACTGCTGCTTCGGGAAAGACAGCGCAGATTCGACTGAACCCCACGCGCCGGTTGTAACCCCCACTTTCCCGGAGGCAAGCGGCGTAATGAAATCGCCTGCCTTCTTGGATTCCCCGACGAAATCGTCGCAAGAGGTGTAGAAGAACTTCGCTCCAGTCCGTCTACCGTATTTATTGAACGTATTGAAGATTGTTCCTGTCCAGAACAAGTCAGGCCTGTGTTCGAAAAACAACTCAAAATTGTATTGCCTTGAAAGTCTACCGAGTCTACTCCTCAGCTCTTCCGGAAGCCCCGCTTTTTTTCCAACTCCCATTACCACAACTGGCTCAAATCCTGCTTTTTGGATTGATAACACGGTGTTCTTCACGACAGACGGAATCGTAGCAGGCCGGTAGTTCCTCTCATGCATCAAACCCATTGTTGGAAAAGACACCACAACCTTCTCCTTTCCCGCAACCATTCAATCACTTTTTTTCAAAACGTCCTTTCTCAGAATTTGTTTCTCTGATTATTTTTTGCAACAGTTTTCACTTGTTGTTTTTTAAAAACCCTTTTCCCAGCAAGAGCTCTTTCAGAATCGTCTTTACGTAAAGCCAACCCGTTGAAAGAGTTTTCGCCTTGCTCTCGCCGCCGATGCGCTCCGCCTCGAAAGTTGGGATTTCCTTTATTTTGTAGCCGAGCTTTGCTGCCCTGATGGTCATCTCCAGTTCTATCTCGAATTTCTTGAAAGAGAGGTTCAGTCTCTCCAGCTTGTCCCTTCTAATCGCCCGAAAACCGTTCACCGCATCTCTTACATGCGCTCCAAAAAGTAGATTCACGAAAAAGGTGAACATGTTGTTTCCAAAGCCTCTTACAAACCCAGCGTCTTCGCTCTTTGAGCCCTTCATGAAACGCGATGCAATGACAAGGTCGTTTCCTTTCTTGATTCCCTCAACCAATTTCGGTATGTCTGCAGGGTTTTCGTTGCCGTCTGGACTGAAAAAGACTAGGACGTCTCCAGTTGAATTCTTTAACCCTTCCTTAAACGCATCCCCCCTTCCTTTGCGCTTTTGAATCACTACAGGAATTTTTCTTTTTTTGAAAAACGCTGTTGTTCCATCTGTAGAACCAGCGTCAACCACGAGTATTTCGTCAACTGAATTTCTCGGGATTTTATCAACTACTGCTCTGCATCCCTCTATTTCGTTCCATGTTAAAAGAATCAAAGATGTTTTCATCCAAGCCCACCTAAATAAAAATAATATATTCCGTCTCTTATTAAAGTATTTGGGGCATTTCAAAAAAAGCAAAGTGATTAACTTGAAAATACTTGACTTGGGTTGCGGGAACGCGAAATATAAAGGAAAGCCAGGGGACACTGTCATTGGAATAGACTTTTACAATACCAAGAAGGCGGATGTGAGCTGGGATTTGAACAAGTTCCCTTATCCTTTCAAGAAAAATGAATTTGATATGGTTGTAACAAGTCATGTTTTGGAGCATCTGGATGATCTAGTTAAGGTAATGGAAGAGCTTCATCGTATAACCAAGCCAGGCGGCCGCATCAAGATAAGGGTCCCACACTGTTCAACTGCCGGCGCATGGACTAATCCAACTCACAAGAGGGGATTTGGTTTGGGCACATTCAATTATTTTCGTGTGGGAAGCACAGAGAAATATAGCCCGGCTGAATTCAAGATATTAAAAAGCAGGCTCATGTGGAAGGGCGAAAGCAGGTATTTCCCGAAATTCCTCAGAAATTTTATTGATTGGTTAGTCAACCTTGCCCCCTACCAGTTCGAGCGGTACTTCGTGTATTATTTTGGTGGATTCGACGAAGTGACTTACGAGCTTGAGGTAGTAAAGAAAAGATAACCTTTGGATTTAACGTCCGTTCTCTCATCCTTAAACTATTTTGTGAGATGCATTGGAATGAAGGTACGGTTAGTCAGCGTTTATAATTTGTTCGAGAGCCCTCCAATAGGGTTGGCATCGCTTTCGACTTACGCCAAGGAATACGGAGGATTCAAACCAGAGATAGTTGACGGCTACTATTGCAGGGACTTGTTTAAAAAAATACAGCAGGACAAACCGGACCTTGTTGGGATAACCTCGGATTCAGTTCTTTACGAGGATGCCACCGTATTGGCAAAGAGAATAAAGGAGGAAATGGATTTGTCCATAGTGGTGGGTGGGCCGCATATCACTACTCTCCCCCAGAGCTTGAGGCCTGTCTTTGATGCTGGAATAATCGGGGAAGGCGAACAGACTTTCCTGGAAGTGCTGGAGTCATTTGAAAGCAGGGGGTCACTTGATGGAGGAAAGGAAATCAAGGGATTAGTTTATTGGAGGAAGAAAAAACTCGAGTTCAGCGCACCAAGGGAATTGATAATGCCACTTGATAAGATTCCTCCCATCGACTACTCTCTTCTGGATAAGAGGCATTTCCGCAGGAAGCCCCTGTCATTCGATTATAGACCGGGCATAGAAGGGAATATGTTCACCTCCCGAGGATGTCCTTACAGATGCGTCTTTTGCTCTGGAGCCCAGTTGTACAAGCACCCTCGCTTTTTCTCAGTTGACCACGTGATTGAGGAAATGAAAACGCTCATTGAGAAATACGGATGCAACCACATCCAAATATGGGACGATATGTACACCATAAGCAAAAAGAGGATGAGGGACATTGCACAAAAGATGAAAGAGGAAAGAGTACAGGAAAGGTGCGTGTTTTCGGTCCAGGGACGCGTCAACCACATTGACAAGGAAGTCTGCGATATCTTGAAGGACACTGGTGTCACAATGTTGAGCTTCGGGTTTGAAAGCGGGTCCGATAGGATACTCCGGTATCTGAAGAAGGAATCGGTTTCAGCCGAAGACAACAGGAAGGCGATTCGCTTGTGCAGGGAAGCGGGTTTCTATATCGCAGGTAGCTTAATTTTCGCTTCTCCTGGCGAAAAGCTTGAGGACATGAAGAAAACCCTTGAATTCATGGAATATGCGCAAAAGGAGGGGGTGATGAACATGCGCTGCTATATATTGACGCCGTTCCCGAGAACGGATGTATGGGAGATCGCGAAGGCGAGGGGTCTTGTAAGCGAGGAAATGGACTTCAGGAAACTCGGCATGTTCAACATCGAAGACCCTCCTTTCCTGGACCCTGGAATCAACAAAGGCGAATTCAAAAAACTCTTTGACATGGCGACTAAAAAAGGTTATCAAATGAGTGGGGGGGTAAGAAGAATGTTTCTCGCAAAGTTAGCTGATGAACCGCTCAACGTAATAAAGAGGGCCTTAAGGAATCCGAGAAGAGCAGTTGCTTATCTAAGGAATTTATTCGGAAGAAGGGACTTAAGTTAAGGCAGTTCGTAAGTTCTTTAAGTGGTACGAAAATTTTTAAACACCTGTTGATGAATCGAATTTAAGATAAGGCTTCCTCATAGATTTTTTTAAGCTTTCTGTTTCTTTCACTGATGGAGAACCGGCCGGATTCTATTCTCTTCCATCCAGCCAAACCCATGCTCCTCCGCTTGGGTGCGTCTTCAATGAGGAAAGCGATTTTTTTGGCAAGTTTTTTTACAAACTCGCTTTTGTCAATTCTCATCATTTCATTCAAGAATTCATTCCAGCTCTTCCATTTACCAAGCTTAAACAAGCCATTTTCATCATAAGGGTTTATCAGTGGGTCAACCAAAAAACCTGTTTTCTCATCTTCTACTATCTCAGGAACCGAGAACACTTTAGTACTCACAACCGGAAGGGATGCATTCATTGCATCCAGCACCACAGCCCCAAATGTATCCACATAAGTAGGGAAAACCAGCAGGTCAGCTTTTTCATAAAAACCCCTTAGTTTATTCTGAGGGAAATTGCTCGGGAAAACCCTTAGGTTCCTGTGCCCAAATTTTTCATGAAGCTCCTCTGGGAACTGAGTTATCATCGTCAGCTCAACATCGTATTTCTTTTCCAGCATCTCAAATGCCTTCAGCAATTCAAGCCCCCCTTTTTCATAGAACCGCCTCCCCACGAAAAGCAAACGAGTTTTCTCACTTTTTTTCCTAGCAATTTGTTTCACTGCTTTCTGTGCTGGATAAACCACTTCCAGTTTTTCGGTTATTTCTCTTTGGGGGAAAACTGCCTTGATTGATTTAGCTGAAGTGCTCGTCCAAGGCAGGATTCTCTTGCAATGAGGTGAGGAGAGCATTTCCGCTATTCTATTTCTGTAAAAACGCGAATTCATTTTAGCGTACTTGAAGCTGAACAAACCACCAACACTCTCAACATCTATCACCCAAGGCTGTTTGTTCAATACCAATATGTTGTTCGTAGAATGGATGAGCGGACAAGCTTTTGTGTCTACAAAAGTCGCCGGTGGCACGAAATTCGTGTAATGCTCCCATACTAATAGCTTGAGCCTATGGAAAAAACTAGGTTTCTTTGAGTAATGTGCTGGAGTGGGGGTCACATACTCTATTCCTTCCGGCGGGTTTTTTATTAACTCAAAGTAAAGAGGGTGGGGTCTCTTTCCAAGTCTCAAGTAAACCTTCATCGTACTCACAACAGAATATTAATAGCGGGTTCTTAAATTAATTATGCAAAAGAAAGAACGGAAGCCCCTTGTCTCAATCATCATACCAGCGTACAATGCTCAAGCAACCATTGGAAGGGTCCTGAACGCACTAGAGAGGCAGGACTATCCAAACTATGAAGTTATCGTCGTAGATGACTCAACTAACAAGGGCGTATGTAAGCAAGTGGAAGGGTTTGGTTTTGCAAAATATGTTAGAAATGAGTCCAATCTAGGGCTCTCAAGATCAATCAACAAAGGAATAAGGATTGCAAAAGGAAAGATTGTAATCGCACTCCACGATGACTGCGTGCCCCTCTCCAGGAAATGGATTTCTTTGCTTGTTTCGGGTTTTAACAACCCAAAAGTTGGCGTGGTTATCGGAGAGCACATAATCGATTTCGATTCCCTCTCTTGGGTGAACAAAACATTTTCATACGTTTACGGGCTTGGCAGGGATGTAAAAAAAGCAAGCAAAAAAGGTTTTGAAAAAACAACACACTTGGGCGACAAGTGCGACGCTTACCAAAGGAATGTTCTAGAGGAAGTTGGAGGATTCGATGAATCGTTCAAGTTCGCCAACGAGGACACGGACCTATCGAAAAAAATCCTTGCAAAAGGCTATTCTATTCTACTCTGTCATGATGCCAAGGTTATGCACATCTTCTCAGAAACCGAACGCCAGAGCAATCTTTCAACTCATTTCAAGAAGGCGTTTCAACTCACGCGCCAGTCTATTAGGGTTTTCCTCAGACATGGTTCCAATTACAAACTCGATGGTGCTCTTGCGATTATCACAATCCTTTTGAGCGTTTTCACCAACAGCACGTTTTTTTGGGTCGCTTTCTTCTTAGTTTGCTTGCTGTTTCACCGGGTTTTTTCCTTGTTCTGGCTTTTTTCTCTAGTAGCCATTTATTCCGTGGGTGTTTCAATCCCTTTTGTAGGCGCAGTTATTTCTTTACTTTATTTTACTTTGAAGAGTGCTTTCAAGGGAGCCAGGTATTTCATGGACTACAGAAAAGTTGATCTTGTTCCCAGCATTTTCGTATGCTCCTTTGTATGGGATTTGCTTGCAGGAATAGGCTGGATAACGGGGTTTTTTATATTTCTAAAAGAGGGGGTCTCAATAAAACGTTAAATCACTTCTTCATAAACTTTGAGAACATTCGCAGAGACGATTCTCAAATCAAAGTTCCTTATTACTGATGCGCAATTTCTCTCAGCATTTCTTATACTTCTTGCTCCGTCAATTATTTCTTGCAGGATTTTACGCAGCTCGTCTGGTTTGGAATAAATGAACGCAGTCTTGCCGTCTACTGCAGGATATCGGTCGCCTATTGCAGTTGTTATCACTGGTTTTCCGCACGCGATCGCTTCTATATTCGTTCTCGTTGAGCCGGGATGCCGAAAAGGACTTACGATAAAATCGCTTGCGTTCAACACCAACGGAACTAGGCTGGTTTCCACATGCGGAATGTGAAGGAAACGGCCGTCCTTCTTGCAAAGCAATTCAACTTCTTTCTCCAAAACGCCGCTTCCAACAATCATAAATTTAAACTCTCCATTCAGTCTCTCGGCGAGCCGTGTTATACTGTCTATGCCCTTCTCTTTTGAGAGGCGGTTTATAAAAGAAAAAACTAATGCGTTTTCATCTAGTTTCAAATTTGATTTTTCATTTAGTTTTCTTATTGATTCTGATTTCTTCACGGGTTTGAATTTTTCCAAATCAATGCCGTTTGGAATATAAACCAGCTTTTCACTCTCGATATCCTCCCTATTTTTCAACTCTTCGATCACATATTTATCAACGCAAATCACTTTCTCTGATTTTTCTATATTCTTCTTTTCAATTTTTTTCCACAAATCGAAAAATGGATAAAATGGAGGATAGGAATATTTGTTCTTCAGCACCACTTCCGGCAGGCCGTGAAACGTGAAGATAACGGGCTTTTCTACTCTGGTCCATGCCTGCATGCCGTAAAGGGGAAGAAATAGTGAACCGGCAATAACCGTATTCGAATAAGAAACCGGGCCATGCACATGCAGAACATCGAATGAAGTTTTTTCCAGAATGTTTAACCGGTTCTTTTCACGATGGGGCTCGTTGAACAAAACGTCCCAGACCTTTCCTGAAGTGGAGGAAACCCTTTGGGGAACAACCCTGAACACCTCCGCCTCTCTTCCAAACTCATGCTCCTTCTCGTCTGGAAAGCGTTTGTCTGAAAGTATCCTGAATGCGACTCTTCCACGAAGAGAGCTGCAGAGAAAGAATATGTGGGATTCCACTCCGCCGAAATCCTTGTAGGAATAGTTTCTGAAGAAATGCGTTACCTCCATTTTTACTCGCCTCGTTTGCTTTTCCTTCCCAGCAGAAAATCCTTTAACCCCACGAACGCCGCTTTTGCCGCCACCCAGCGTCCTTTCCTCAAGTAGACAATGCTCCTCACAAAAACCTCTGCAAAAAGAGAGAGCAGAGCAGTTGGCCAGAAATAAAAAGGCACGGCGTCAAGGATGAAGAAGCCCCGGTTTCGCACCAAGTAGTAAACCGATGTCGGCGTGGTGCCACCGCCAGTTGACTTAGCCACCTTGTGGTAGACAATTGAGCTTGGAACGTAATAAATCGCATAACCTTTCTTTCTCGCACGGGCGCAGAACTGAGTTTCTTCGTAATAGGAAAAATACGTTTCATCCAAAAAACCTATCGCGTCGAAAACTCCTCTCTTGACCATCATTGCACAGCCTATCACCTGATCCACTTCCTCAACCTTGTCATACTGCCGCTCATCGGTTTCTCTTCTCCCCCTCGTGCTACCTTTTCCGATGAACCAGTTTATGGTTCCGCCAGCAGACCATATCATGTCCGGCTTGTCGTAGTAATAAATTTTTGAACCAGCTATCCCTGTTCCATCCTTCTGCTCCATTTCATTAACGAGTTCGCCTATCGCATTTGGGTCAACAGTCGCATCGTTGTTCAAGAACATCACGTATTCTGCGCCATGCGCCAAGGCAAGTTCAATGCCGCGGTTGTTGCCTCCTGCAAATCCCTCGTTTTCCTTGTTCTCGACCAAGGCGATCTTCAACCCCTTGTTTTTTCTGTCATTCACATATTCCGTCAGCTTCTCAACTGACTCATGCTTGCTACCGTTGTCAACTAGAATGACTTCGAAGAGAGGGTAGTCCAATTTTTTAAGGGAATTTAGGCACTCTATGGTATCCCTTTCGTTGTTCCAGTTGAGTACTACGATTGAAACCAACGGGCATCTGCGGCTCTTTTTTTGCATCTTTTTGCCCAGCATTGCACCAACGCTCTTTAAATTCAAATCATTACTAATAATATAAAATTTGCGAATATAACTTGCGTGGTTTGATGAAAGTCGCACTTTATTTTCCTTGGATTTACCTAAGAGGAGGGATTGAACGGCTCATTCTTGAGCTTACTTCAAAGAGCAAGCACGATTGGACGATTTTCACGAGCCACTTCGAGCCCGAAAATACATTCCCGGAATATAAAGAAAAGAGATTAATCGTTCTGCGTGACGTGCCTGTTACGAGAAACTATCTCAGCCTCATCAATGCGTCCGTGAGGATTATGTCACAGAAGATAAAACTCGATGAATTCGATGCTTTGGTTGTAGTGAGCTCTGGCTTTGCTGAGTTCATTGCGTTTAGAAACAAAGGTATTCCAAGTGTGTGTATCTGCTGCACTCCCTTGAGGGTGGTCCACGACCCTATCATCAGCAAGAAATTTCTGGAGGAAAAATCATTTTTTTCTAAGACAGGATTCAGTTTTTTCAAGAAGGTATACTGTTATGTCGAGAAGCTTGCATGGAAGCGCTTTCAAAAGGTTTTCTGCATTAGCGGAGAAATCAAGAACAGAGTAGTTTCCGCAAGGCTTGCTCCGCAAGAGAAGATTGAGGTAGCTTACCCTGGCATCGACTTAAAAAGGTTCAAACCATCCGGGAGGAGAGAAAAGTATTTCTTGCTTCCTGGGAGAATAATGTGGACAAAGAACATCGGGTTGGGTATCAGGGCGTTCAATGAACTTAAAGCAGAAGGAAAACTCAAGGGATTCAAGCTTGTCGTCGCAGGCAGCGTTGACAAGAAAAGTGAGAAGTATTTCAGCGAGTTGAGGGAGCTAATGGCTGGCAGCCCGGACATTCAATTCATTCTTTCTCCGCATGACAAAGCGCTGTTCAAGCTATACGACAATGCGTATGCGGTTTTTTTCACTGCAATCAACGAAGACTGGGGCATTGTTCCATTGGAGGGAATGGCTTTTGGCAAACCAGTGATTGCGGTAAACGAGGGGGGACCGAAAGAGAGCGTAAAGAATGGAGAAACTGGTTTGCTTGTTGAAAACAACATGGAGAAAATGAAGGAAGCCATGCTTTTTCTGGCAGAAAATCCGGAAAAAGCACTTGGGATGGGAAAGAAGGGCAGGAAAGAAGCAGAAAAATACGATTGGAGCCATTTCGTGGAAAAAATAGATTATTATATTGATAGCCTGAGTGAAAAAAATAGGGTAGGAATTGAAAACAAATGAATAAGATCCGCGTCAATATTTCGGTCATAATTTGGTGTAATTGAAATGATGAAGGAGGTAATGAAAATGGATGCATTGCTCATTGTCTTCATATGCATCGGCCTTGGCGTAATTGGCCAGATTACGATGAAGGCAGGAATGAACCAAGTGGGTGCAATCGAGTTGGGCAAGCTTGTTGATATCTCTACTTTGTTGAAGGTTTTCCTGAACCCATTTGTTTTCTCAGGGGTGGTATGCTATGGCTTGAGCCTGCTCTTGTGGCTAGTCGCCCTGTCCAAGCTAAACGTAAGCTTCATCTACCCCCTCATAAGCATCAGTTACGTTCTCACGAGTTTTTTCGCAGTTGTTTTCTTGAAGGAAACCGTTACACTCTGGCGTTGGACTGGAACCGCCCTCATCGTCATCGGCTGCTTCCTGATACTAAAAAACTGAAGCGCCTTAAGGACAATTCAAAATCAGGTCATTGATAAAGCAGCAAACAGTACGATTGACGAAACAGATTTTGTGTGTTGAACGAAATTTTTTTCCAGCAATTTAGACGCAACTGCCTCCCAACACAAACCGATCGTTCAACAAATCACAGAATTATGGGACACTCTCCAAGAAGCAATAGGTTTAAAATGCAGGAAAAGAATATTCTTTTGTTCTGATTGTGGTGTTCGTTTGGGAAACAAGACGCTAGTTATTATCCCAGCTTACAATGAGGAAAAGCACTTGCCGAAGCTACTTCCCTCAATTTCAAAGAAGTACGACACCTTGGTCATAGACGACGGGAGCGTGGACAAGACCTACGAGATTGCAAGGAAGTTCACTTCTAGAGTCCTGCACCACAAGGTTAACCAAGGCGTTGGAGCTTCGTTGAGGGATGGTTTCCATTACGCGATAGAAAGAGGGTATGAGAACTGTATCGTTGTAAACGCTGATCTGCAGCATCCGGCAGACCTTATAGATGAGTTCATTGAAGAACTTGAGAATGGTTTTGATGCAGTGGTGGGTAGCAGGTTGTTGGGAAAAACGGATTCCATGCCCTCCATAAGGAGACTAGGGAACACGTCGTTCGCTTTCCTGGTTAACCTCCTCTATGGAACAAACTATACTGACGTTACCTGTGGCATGCGCGCATTCAAGACCAAGGTCCTTAAAGGCGTAATGAGTATGGAAAACCGCTATGGAATAGAGATAGACATGAGCATCAAGATGAAGAAAAAAAGGCTTAAGGTAGTTGAAAAAAGAATTCCAGCCATCTACGCTCCAGGCACTTCAAAGATGCGCATCTCAACGGTCTGGCTGCAGCTCCTAAAGCCCGTGATAAAAAACCTTTTTTAAACCCTGCACCATCCACCAAGTGACTAGCCTGTTATTTTATTCTGTTTCTTTAGTCGCTTGAACGCTTCCTGCAGCCGTGCCATCCTTTTCTCGTAGGACTTTTTTTCCTCGTTGCTTTGCTTCGGCGCAGGCATTTTCTTTAAAGCATTATCCAAGAGAGAGGGGTCCGCAGCTTCTTTGACAGTTTTTTTCTTCAACGGTATTTCTTCTTTAGCTTCTTCCACGGGACTCAACTCTCTATGCCTGGTATTCACTACGCCATTCAATTAAAAATATTTGCCCAAGCCCTCATCTCCTACTGTGGAAGGAAGGCCTGCGGCCACCGCTACTTCCAAATCGGCTCTGGCGAAAACGATTGCTCCCTCCCCTATCTCCGAATCCGCTGCGCCGCCTGTCAGCAGAGTGTGCCGCTCCATGTCCATCTCGTCCCCCACCTCTTTTGGAGTAATTCGGCCTTCCCCCGCCCCCATAATGCCTTGGTCGCCCTCCTCCAACATAAGGCGGCATCTTCGGAGCCGGAATTCCTTGAGGAAGAGTTTTCTCTTCTAGCGTTTTTCCCATCAGCCGCTCTATTTGGCCCAAGGTACCCATTTCATCGGAATAACATAACGTAATGGCTTCGCCCACGTCAGCCATCCTTCCAGTCCTGCCTATGCGGTGAATGTAGTAGTTTATGTCATGTGGGAGTTCGTAGTTGAACACGTGCGATATCTTCTCCACGTGAATTCCTCTTGCAGCAACGTCAGTTGCAACCAGAATATTTAACAAACCGTCCTTGAACTCCTGCATCGTTCTCGTCCTCTGCGTCTGCGTCAAATCCCCTTGAATCCCCTTGGCTGGAAAGCCGTTGAAATTCAACTGCCGCGTAAGCTCGTCCACCCTTCTCTTGGTTTTGCAGAAGATGAGCGCACGAGAAGGCTTGACCTGGTTCAACAGGTACAAAAGCACTCCCAATTTCCTTCCCGACGGCACTAAGTAAAAAACTTGCTTTACTCCTTGGGCGCTTTTGTCCGAAGAAATGAGCTTCACGTGCTGGGGGTAGCGCATGTGCCTTTTCGCAAGCGCAATTACTTCTTCGGGAAAATCCACGCAGAACATAAGCACTTGCTTCTTGTGGGGCATTGAAGCGATTATCCTTTCCACATCGCGTATGAACCCCATAGCGAGCATTACGTCAGCTTCGTCCAATACGAAAAAGCCTATTCTCGAAATATCCAATGCGCGGCGTTCCATCAAGTCCATAATCCTTCCGGGCGTGCCCACTACTATCTGCACACCTCCGTGGAGTCTCTCAATCTGGCTTTCGATGCCCGTTCCACCGTATGCCACCAGCACTCTCGCAGAAGAGTACTTTCCAATCCTGCGAAAATCATTTCCGACTTGAATCGCAAGCTCCCTAGTGGGAACGAGCACGAGCACTTGCACGGATGGCCTCGCATCCACCATTTCAAGCAACGGAATCGCGAATGCAGCTGTTTTTCCAGTTCCAGTGCGGGCTTGCACGATGATGTCTTCGCCCTGCTGAATAAAGGGAATCGCCTGATGCTGCACTTCCGTCATTTCCCTGAAGCCCAGCTCTCCTAACGCTCTTGAAATCTGTTCGCTGAATTTGAGATTCAATAAATCACCCACTGTTGAATAATTAATTACGCATGCAACGAAAACCAATGGATTAAACTATTCCTGTTAAAAAGAAGAATGTTTGCAGTATAGCCAGTTTCCTTGTCCTTTAATCACTCCAAGCGGAACGAGTCTTGCGACGATTTTCGAGATGCCGC
>JACRGE010000070.1 GCA_016212465.1 Microcaldota archaeon | reverse complement strand
TGCGCTCACGTTTTTACTCGGAGCGGTTTTCTCTGGCATCGCAGGTTATTTTGGTATGAATGTCGCGGTAAAGGCCAACGTAAGAACCGCCCAGGCTGCGAAATCCAGTTTAGATAAATCGCTTCGCATAGCGTTTTCTGCGGGAACAGTCAACGGCATGCTCATCGTCGGCCTTGGCCTCCTTGGCGTGAGCATAATCTACATCGCAAGCTATCTTCTCTTCATTCCACAGGGTCCGGATGCAGTCGCAAATGTTGCAACCGATGTTTTGGTAGGATTCGGTTTTGGTGCCTGCCTCCTGGCGTTGTTCATGAGAGTTGGAGGAGGAATCTACACAAAGGCAGCTGACGTTGGTGCTGACTTGGTTGGAAAAGTTGAGAAAGGCATTCCTGAAGATGACCCCCGCAATCCGGCTACCATAGCTGACAACGTGGGGGATAATGTCGGAGACTGTGCGGGAATGGGCGCCGACGTATTCGAGTCCTATGCAGTGACCATCGTTGCGGCAATGATTTTGGGCGGAGTGGTCTTTGGGTTGAAGGGAGTAGTCTTTCCGTTGTTGGTGAGAAGCGCAGCCATTTTGAGTGCAATCTTCGGAACTTTTTTTGTAAAAGCAAAGAAGGGCGAGCATCCCATGGGTCCAATAAACAGGGGCTTCATGATCGCAAACCTTTCAGCTGGTTTCTTCTTCCTTGTTTTCGCGTATTTCTTGTTCGGGGATTTGAGGGTCTTTGCTGCAGCCGCAACAGGCTTGGTCGCAACGCAGTTGATTGCATTCATCACGGAATACTATACTTCCGTAAAGAAAAAGCCCGTTCAAGGGATAGCACTCGCGTCCAAGACCGGAGCAGGCACGAATATCATAACCGGCATTGCAGTAGGGATGGAGAGTACTGTTGCATCTGTTCTCGTTGTGGCTGCAACGATTTTCTTCGGATACTATTTCATGGGCTACTACGGAATCGCCCTTGCGGGCATGGGTATGCTCGCGACTACTGGAATCATCATGAGCATGGACACATACGGGCCGATAGCGGACAACGCTAGTGGCATAGGCGAAATGGCGAAGATGGACAAGAAAGCGAGAAAGATAATGGCGTCGCTTGATGCAGTCGGGAACACGACAAAAGCCCTTACGAAAGGATTCGCCATATCGTCTGCTGCAGTAGCTGCAGTTTCCCTTTTTTCAACCTACTTCGAGCAAACCAATTTGAGTTCAATAAACATCTCCATTCCAAATGTTTTCATCGGCCTCCTGCTTGGCGGGGCGATTCCCTTCATTTTTTCATCCATGACAATCAAGGCAGTCGGGAGGGCGGCGTTTCTCATAGTAGAGGAAGTGAGAAGGCAGTTCAAGGAAATGCCCGGGATTATGAAGGGAACGACAAAGCCGCAGTATGCAAAAATAGTTGACATCACCACTGAAGCGGCACTCAAGGAGCTCATCCTTCCTGCGGTAATAGTTGTTTCGGCCCCGGTCTTGGTAGGGATTCTTTTCGGCCTTGAAGCACTGGGAGGTTTTCTCGCCGGAGCCATTCTCTCTTCCCAATTGCTTGCGGTTTTCATGTGCAATTCTGGGGGAGCGTGGGACAACGCCAAGAAACTCATTGAAGATGGACTCTACGGCGGGAAAGGAACTCCCACGCATGCGGCTGCAGTCGTAGGGGATACTGTGGGAGATCCATTGAAGGATACTGCCGGCCCCGCATTGAATCCTATGGTTAAAATAATCAACATCATCTCCCTTTTGTTTGCGGCCTTTTGGGCGGCACGCCATTAAAATATTCTAACCTTTTTTCCCACAGGCTTTTCTTTTCCCAGGTTTTCTTTCCAAGAAAAGCTGTTTTCCGCAGAAAAGGCTGGCAGCCTTTTGGGTAACTCATGCATTCAAACTTTTTTGAAAACGGAGCGTTTCTTTCAATAACTTTTAGCAACAGGTTGTTTTAGAAAGGAATAAAAACAATGTCGCGCATATTCTTATGCTATTTTTCCCGTTTTTTCCCACTTTTTAAACAGTTTATTGGAGAATAAAAGGGAAATGCGTTTGACTGTCCGTGTGGGTGAATGAAAATGTACCGGCTCATGACCTTCAAGGAGTCCGTGAGGATAGTGCCAAACTTGTTTGGAAAAAAAATGGAGGAGGCTGCGCTCATCATGCTCAGAGAAAAATACGAGAGAACAGTTGACAAGAACTACGGGATCATCATCTCTGTCCAAGACGCGAGAGTGCATTCAACCGGCAAAGTTCTCCCGGGGGACGGAGCTGCGTACTTTGATGTGGAGTTCGACGCCCTTGTCTTCACCCCCGCAGTAAACGAAGTGGTTGAAGGCGAGGTCTCGGAGATCGTGGAATTCGGTGCGTTTGTTCGGCTTGGTCCTATTGATGGCCTTGTCCATGTTTCCCAAGTCGCGAACGATTTCCTTAGCTATGACAAGAAACAAGGTTACTTGGTTGGAAAGCAAACAAAGAAAACCGTCAAGAAGAAAGACCTTGTGAGGGCGAAGGTCGCAACAGTCTCCCTCAAAGATTCCATTCCAAGCAGCAAAATCGCTTTGACGATGAGGCCCGAGGGGTTGGGAAAGTTGTGAGTTGATGGTGCGTGGCTGGAAAAATCAAGAAATTGTATCTCTCGGATGACGACAGGAAGCTCTTTGGAGTGCGTGGTGGCATAGCCGAATACCTGAAGTGGACTCGACGATCATACACTGGCTTGGGTGATTCCGAAGAAGCCGCATTGAAGCATGTGAATAGGTTATTAGAATGATAGAAAAAGCATGTAAAAACTGCAGACTCATAGTCACTGGCGACATTTGCCCAGTATGCAAGGAATCCAATCTCACGAAGAGTTGGGAAGGCTACATCCTCGTAATCGATCCAACTGATTCGGAGATTGCGAATGCAATCGGTGCACAGATTCCTGGAAAATACGCGTTGAAGATAAAGACGTAGATGACCCGCGGATGTGGTTTTATATGGAGACCGTTGAGCAGAAGGAAAATCCGTTGCAGGGGAGAAAGGAACTAATCCTTGTGATGGAATCTGAGAAAACGCCTTCGAGAAAGGAGCTTGTGGACGAGTTGTGCAAGAAGTTCGGCGTTTCTCAGGAACAGGTGATTTTAAACAAGGTAGATCATCCATTCGGAAGCAGGAGAATAACTGTGCGCGCCAAGATATACTCTTCTCTTGAACAGGCAAAGCGGTTTGAGCCAGGATACAGGTTTGAGCGGGGCATGAAGAAGAAAGGGACCAAGCCAACTTAAGCTTTAAGGTGATGTAATGGCTGAAAAAAAGGAAAAGAAGATCAAGGCGTATACGCCAAAAAACTTTTGCCCAAAGTGCGGGCCTGGAGTTCACTTGGCAGAGCACAAGAACAGGCGCACGTGCGGAAAATGCAGTTACACTGAAATGACCTCCATCGCGTAAGGGATTCCTTTGCCTATCTTGTTTTCGTTCTCTCAAAATGCGCCGAGTACAGCAGAGCAGGCGTTCGTTCCCATAATAATACTGTTGCTTCCATTCTTCCTGCTTCTCGTCGTAGAAAAAAAGCGTTTCAAGGAAATCCCAAAAAACCTCTATATCAGAAGACCGGATATAATTTCAGGCTTGAAGCTCTTTTTGCTCATTTTCTTCATTCTGGTGGTTGAGTCCCTTTTTCTTTATCTGGTGGGTTTCCTTGACACTGAAAAGGTCTCAAAAGTAATTGCGAAGCAGTCGATGCTGTTCATCCTGCTCGCAATCTTTGCGAGTCCAATCGGAGAAGAGCTGCTCTTCAGGGGCTACCTGCAACCAAAGGCAGAAAAATCCCTGAAATGCGTCTTTTCCACTTTGCCCCTTGGCTCTGCCGCTATAAGCATAACCTTGGTCAGCGTTCTTTTCGCTCTCCTTCACTACGGCTATGGCTCGGTTTCAGAGATAGTTGGCGCATTCACTTTTTCAGTCATTTCAGGCTTATGGCTCAATAAGGAAAAAAACGTGGTTCCGTGCATCATGGCACACGCGCTATTCAACTCTTTGGCGATTTGTATTGCACTAAAATATGTTTGAATCTGAAGAGTGTATTTATTATACTTTTTCGCATAATTTTTTTAGTGTCTTTTTCTATTAGGTGGAGCGCATGCATATCTTGGGAATAGAGAGTACAGCACATACCTTTGGAGTTGGTGTAGTCCAACGGCAGTTAAATGAAAAAGCAGAGATTGTTTCAAACCAGTTGGCGAAATTTCCTTCAACTCAAAAAGGCTATATCCCACGAGAGCTCGTTGAATTCCATTCCAACCATTTCAAGGAAGTGCTTGAAAAGGCTCTTGCAGAAGCTGGCATTTCCATTCAAGAAATTGATGCGGTCGCATATTCACAGAGCCCAGGCATTGGCCACTGCCTCCACTTCGGTTACATCATATCAAAGACCCTCTCCGTTTTCCTTGGCGTTCCTCTTATTCCAGTAAACCACGCGATTGCACACGTTGAAGTAGGTAAATTCCTGTGCAATGCAAGAGACCCCTTGGTCGTCTATGTTTCAGGTGGCAACACCCAGATTCTCGCGAGAACGAAGGTTGGACGCAATCATTATTACAAGGTATATGGTGAGACGCTTGACATCGGAATAGGCAATTTCTTGGACCAAGTGGGACGGAGCCTCAACTTGAATCCGCCTGACGCAGTCGGGGTTTTACTGAATGCGCCCAAGGGAAAAAAATTCATCCGCCTTCCTTATACTGTAAAAGGTATGAACCTCGCTTTTTCTGGCCTCCTCACTGCAATCAACCGCCTGAAAGAAAAATATGGAACAAAAGATCTGTGCTACTCTGCTCAAGAAACTGCTTTCTCAATGCTTGTGGAAGCAACTGAGCGCTGCCTCTGCCATACGAGGAATCCTGAAGTGCTTTTGTGCGGCGGCAACGCCCGCAACAAGCGGTTGCAAGAAATGATGGGATTCATGTGCGCGGAGCAGGAGACGAGGTTCTGCGTTGCACCAGACGAGTATAATGGAGACAATGGGGGAATGATCGCGCTTACTGGCCTCCTTTTGTACGCCTGTGGTAAAATCCCGGAAAAGAAAGAGCCTGACCAAAAGGCGAGAGTGGATTCCCAGCCCATTCCTTTTTAAAAGATTGGTGGTGGACTGCATGAAGACTAAGATCATAAAGATGGAAAACAACCGCGAAAAACAAGTTAAGACGATTGAGATTGCTGCAAGCATAGTGAAAAGGGATGGCGTAATAGTATTCCCTACGGAAACCGCGTACGGCCTTGGAGCAGATGCCACCAGTGACGCTGCAGTCAAAAAGGTTTTTGAACTGAAGGTGCGGCCTCCAGAAAAAGGCATTCCCGTCATCGTCTCTGACTTGTTCATGATAAAAGAGTATGCGTCCTTGAGTTCCATTGCAGAGCACCTTGTAAAATCGTTTACGCCTGGCCCCCTCACGCTTGTGGTTGACCAGAGAGAAGGCAAGTTTCCGAGGGAATTGAGTCAAAGCGGGATCGCCTTCAGAGTCCCTGGAAACGATTTCCTTCGTGCTCTTGTTTCAGGATGCGAGACTCCCCTTACTTCAACTTCAGCCAACATCTCAGGTGAGCCGCCCCTCTACAAGATAGATGAGGTAATAAAACTGTTTGATGGAAAGGTAGACCTGATTCTCGACCAGGGTAATCTCCCCCCCATTTTTCCTTCCACTATCATTGATGTCAGGGGCGAGCCGAAGCTGCTGAGGAAGGGTCCAATTGATGAAAAAGAGGTTTTCGCGGAAATCGAGCGGTTCAACTCAAGCTTGAGGAAAATGCCATGAAAGAAAGGAGGATTAAAACCTTGGTTCCTCGCCTTGTTGGCAAGGGAGCGGAAGCCGAACTCTATTTGGCAGAGTACGACGGCGAGCGTGCGGTGTGCAAACGCAGAGTGGGGAAAAAGTACCGTATCCCCGAGCTGGACTCGTTGATAAGAGAGGAAAGAACGAAGAGGGAAGCGAGGATTCTGGTTGCGGTGAAAGAAACAGGCGTGAATTGCCCTAAGCTCATGGGAATCAACCTATACGGAAAAGAAATATTCATGAGCTTTGTTCCAGGCGTTTTGCTGAGGGAAAAACTTGATTTGATTAAAGGCAAAAAACTTGAGAAAATCCTTTTGAAAATGGGTGGTGATCTAGCAAGGATTCATTCCAGAGGAGTGGTCCACGGTGATTCCACTACCTCCAACATGATGCTTGACGAAAAAGCCTTTGAGCTTACATGGATTGATTTCGGGCTCAGTGAGTTCTCTTCAAGCATTGAAGAGCAGGCGACTGATCTCTTGCTCTTGAAGAAGTCCGTTTCGCCCCAGCAATTTGTTTTTGTAAAAAAAGGCTATTCTCAAAACAATCCCATTGCAAAAAATATTTTTGCGCGGCTAGACGAAATAGAAAAAAGAGGACGCTACGTTGTCAGGAGCATGGCCAGATAGAAAACATCAGCAAATAGGCTACTGCGACTCTTACTGTTTTTTCTTGAAAAAGTTGCAACTGCCACTATCTATCACGTCGTGACCGAAGCATGTTCCTACGCCCTTCTTTTCTTTAGTGGGACTGAAGTGAACGCAATCGCCGCACGTTCTTCCTTTTGGACCATTTGGGGTATATTTTACATCCATTGTTTTCCCTCCTTTTTTATTTATAAAAAATACGCTTACTTTTATTAATCTTTTTGGTCACATCAGCCTTCGTCAAAGCACGGCTGAGTAAATGAATGGAGTTGATTACAAAAAACAGAATTGGGGAAACGGGAATTACAGCTTTCCTGCTCTTCTCTTCAGCTTCCTCTTCATCCTTCTCCTTTTTTTCCTGATCCATTTCCAGCGCATGTGACCTTTTTTCTTCCACTTGCGTGGTCTTGCTCCCATGTTTGTCAAGCACCTCAAAAAGAGATTCCGCTAAACGCGTATCAGTAAATAATATGCGCCTTGCTTTTAATATTACTTTTTATCGATTGAGGGATTCCAGCTTACTCTCAGCTCTTCTGGCAGGTGTTGTCTACGCATTTCGGAGCCGGTGTGTAACCGCACATATTTCTTACTATTGCGTAATCTAGGCATATTGGGTTCCAGTTTTTGTTTACTGCAATGTGCGCGCAACCGCTGTCGCAGTTGATATTTTCATTTTTGCAGTCTCCGTCTGCCAAGCAATTCGTATTTGGTTTGTTGGTCAATTCATTGAATGGCTTGTTCAAGGGACAGAGCAGGCACACTCCAGCTGATTTGAGTAAAAACCAAAAAAAGAGCAGCAAAACTATTCCTAAAACGCCCGCAGCCAAATAAACTTTTTTCATCGAATCCACTCCATATATCAACAATCGAATACGGCTATATATTGCTTGGGTTCTGTCATTTCTTCCCTGCTCCCGCCCTCCAACTCCTATACTGTTTCTTCTTTTATTCTCAATATTTTCTTTATCTCCTCTTTGCTCCTGTTCTTAAGTTCCTCAGCCGTTTTTATTCCCGCGTTGTAGAGCCGCCTGCTTCTAACCCTGCCAATTCCCTTTATCCTGCAAAGGCTCAACAACTCCTCCTTCACACCGTGCTTAATGCGCCTCGCAAGGCGCTTTGCATCCCGCTGGGCAGCGGGTGCATTCAATAAATAAGCCAATTCTCCAATTCCGTAAGCCAACCATTCTGCTGCCTGCTTCCTGGCGTAAAGCACTCCGGGCGGCAAATCAAATTTTTCCAAAATATTTTCCTCTGTTTCTTCGTTAATCCACGCGTTCAGCATCTTTGCAGTCTTGTATTTCTCAAGTGCTTCATCATCAGTTTCCCACTTCTCGAGTTCGAAATCATCCAATAGGTTATAGAGTTCATCCCACAAATTCATCTGTTCCTTTCCCCTGACTGGAATAAACGGCCGCATTTCTGTGGTGTCTGCCAAGGCGAGGAGGTAATCAAAGGTTTCCTTCGGTTTTGATTTTGTTTTTTCAATGAATTGAACGATGGAGTAAGCGGAAAGTGGATCAAGGTAGAGTTCGGAGACCCTTTTTCCCAACGGAGTCGCTGAAAGAACGGTGCTTCTTTCCCTCACGAAATCCATTTTCTTCAACTCCCCTACAGCGCGCTCGATGGTCCAGAACATCCTTTCAGTATCCTCAAACTGCTTTGCATAAAGAGTTGAGTTGAAGAATTCAAAGATTTCTTTGAAGGAGTTGCAGTAGTTCGTTGCAATGAGCGAAAGAGAATGCACTCTCAAGGCGGCTTCTGAGCTGAGGCTCGAGTATATGTTTTCCAGCGGTCCCAACAAATATTTTTCTTTCACGAACTCCAATTCCTTTGGAGCGCACATCAGAATGCCATAACCAACCTTGTCGTACCGCGGCCTGCCTGCGCGGCCGACCATTTGTGCGACTTCAAGCTTTGGGATGTAATCCGAATAGCTTCCGCTGAAGCGCTTCAAGTCTTTCACTATGACCCAGGAGGCAGGATAATCAATTCCCATCGCAAGCGTTGTGGTGCACATGATTGCCTTCAAAGCCCTCTGCTTCTTGAATCCATCTTCAATCAAAACCCTTTGCGCCCCAGGGATTCCAGCGTGGTGAAACGCAACCCCGTCCCTCAGGCAGTTTGCAAGCATCCTGCATTGCTTTGTAGGTGGGTGGAACACACTCAACGCCTTTTTTGCCAGGGTTTCAGCAACGTTTTTCTCTTCCGCGCCCAAATATTTTTTAGTTACCCTTCCAAGTGCTTCGGCAGTGCTCTCTGCGCTTCTCCTCGTAGAAACGAAGACGAGGAGCTGGTTTTTCTTCCCGTCTTCATTCAAGCACCTTTCCAAAAGCTCTTCCAGGCTTTTCTTTGAGTCTATCGGTTCCTCTTTTGAGAGAAGTATGAGCGTGTCCTTTGAACAGATTCCAAGAACTAGTTCAGTCGGTCTGTAATCGCTCGTAATCAACTTCGCGCCCAGCCAGTCCGAAATCTCTCTTCCGTTCGGGATTGTCGCAGAAAGGCATATCAGCCTGCAACCCGCCTGCTTCAACTTGGTGAGCACGACCTCCAGGGTTGCCCCGCGCGTCTCGTCTCCAACCAAGTGGATTTCATCTATTACCGCGAGGGAAATTTGTTTCGTCCAATCAGCCTTGTGCCTTAAGAGAGAGTCCATCTTTTCGCTTGTCACAATTATCAAATCGTATCCGCCTAACTCTGGCGAGGATGAATCTAAGTCTCCCGTGCTTATCCCTACCCTAATCCCAAACTGCTCCAGGGAAGAAGAGAATTCGGAAAACTTTTCTGAAGCAAGTGCCTTCAAGGGAACGACGTAAATGATTTTCCCCTTAGGGTTTCTTTCAAATTGTTTTATTACCGCCAGCAGAGCAAGCAGCGTTTTTCCTGACGCAGTGGGCGCGCAAACCACGACCCTCTGTTCTTCAATAAAGCCCTCTGAAATGGCTTTTTGTTGCATGGGATTCAACGAAGCATAATTCAACTTGAAAAGCGTTTCATCCAACTGTTTCGTGGTTTCCATTGCATCACTAATCTTTTTCATTTATAGCATTTGAAAATAATCAGATTCCCCCTTATTTAACAAAATTAATTAATTTTTAGTGGCAGTTTTTCGTGAAAATAGACAGAAAAACCGAATTTGTATGAAAATCCCCTTTGCGAAACCTTTAAATAGGCTCCGCCAGTAAAAATATATGCGTTTTCTCGATCCGTGGGTGTTGAGAAACGAGGCCTTCTGTTTCTGTCAGGATTGCCTCCTTGGGGTTGCCTCGGTGTTCTCGCCCCACATCCACCTTCTACTGCATTTTATATTTCTCAAAGTAGCCTCCTCTATTCCCTTCTTCATCGGTCTGCCTCTCCCCAATAGCTTTAGTTCAATGCTTTTTACTGACCGCGCTCTTTTTACTCACCAATCTACTGAGATGCGA
>JACRGE010000005.1 GCA_016212465.1 Microcaldota archaeon | reverse complement strand
CCTGAAAAGCTTTTCCTCACTCATGAAAGACCTCAAGTCCCACTAACCCACGACCAAACCCACAACCATTATACTAAAAATTTATTAAAAGCTTTGGGAGAATCAGCCATTAAATTTTTTTGCGCAAAAGAATAAGAAAATGGCAATTGAGTTCACTGAATGGCAGATTTCAGTTGTTTAGGAGCCACTTTGGAAAGAAAAAATTATAAAAAATAAGGTGATAGAGCTGTTGAAGCTGCCTATAGTCTAGTAGTCAGGTACGCGAAGAAAGAGGAAATGAGTTGAAGGGGGAGGCTGAACAAAGAGACTATTGAAAAAACCATGAGGGCGGCAAACAAAGCGAAGTAATCGTAAGCCTGTTTTATTAATGGAATCTTCATCAACAAGTTCTTTAAGAAAGTCGGCGTTAAAACGGGGTTTTGGGTTGTTGCATTGCTTGCATTGACTCCAGTGCTTGAAGTCAGGGACTCCACGAGAGAGTTCTTCCAGTCGTTGATGCCTGCAGCCCCCTTCTCAAGAACCATTGCATGAATCTTGTCAAGCATGTACGTTTGATTGGATTCTGGCAGGGCAAAAAAGATTTTCTTTAGTTCTGTGTCGCTTGCGATCGCTTCCCTGAGCTGTTCCTTAGTGAAAGTATTGTTGAGCATTCCTGGGGTCACCTGTAACTCCTTCAATGAAGCCGCGACTGCAGGAAGCGCCTGTTGCTGCAATTGTGGAATGAAGGAAGTGGTGCTGTTGAGGAAGGTATCAAAATAGGTGTCTTTCTTGGGTTCTACGTGAGAGTAGACGAGCAAGGCAGAAAGTAGGGCCAGCACGAACAACGAAAGGGACACGCTCCACGAAATGGAGGAAAAGGTTTGATTTTTTTTAAACGACGCCAACAGAGAAGCGAGGGAGACGCTGAGCGCTAACGCCAGTCCCATGTAGAAGAGGTTTGGGTGAATCAACTTCAGAATCAAAACCGAGAGCATGGTCGTCGGCAGGACTAGCAGGGAAAGAAGGGGCGAGATGCCTGTACCATAGTATACTGCAAGCGCAAGCGTGAGGGCAAGCATGAGCAGGAAGAGCACCATCTTTATGCTCACGAGCTTCTCAAGCGAGTACTGGAACCTGCTTAACTCGAACGCGTCCATCAGCTTTATTTCCGTGCTTGAAAACAAGAACCAAGAAAAGGTGAAGAGCAGGAAGACGAGGAGGAGGAACGGCAGTTTGTACTTGAACCGCTGGTCGATGACGATGGAAAACGTGTACTGGTGTGTTTCAGTTTTCTGGGGCGCCTTGTTTTCAGTAGGCGGTTGTTTTAAAGTAGAATCAGGCGGCTTGAGGTCTGGTTTTTGGGCCTCTGGTTGCTGAACCGGTGGTTGGGCCACGCTCTTGATTGGCTCCTGTTTTTGCGTTGTCTCTGCAGGCTTTTCTTCTTTCTTCTGCTCAACAGCAGGGGGTTTTGTTGCATGCCGGCTTTTCAGCTCCTCCCTAAAAGCCTTAAGCTTTTCATGAAGCTGTTTTGGATCTAGGCCTTTGCTCCCACCATTGTTTCCCATGGGAGTGATTAGGACAGGGCGGTTTATAAATTTAATCAAATAATGAGGCGCAGAAATCAAGCTAAAATTTTCTGCTTATCTTTATTGAATGCTTCTTCTGTCTTTGCCTGCGATATCTTGAAATCTAGTTCAAGCAGTGCTTTTATTTCTGGGTTTTTGGTGTTGAGTTTATACATTGTTGCTCTCCCGATTATCCTAGTCTTCGCGATGAAACCCTTATTTAACAATGTTTTCCAAATCTTTTCAATCGTCGCTCTTGCCACACCTGCTTCTTTTGCTACTTGGGACTTCGAGTAATCAAAGTCTCTGAAAGTCAGAAGGAAGTCTAGCACTCTGACATAGGGAGCGCCCCCAAACGTTTCAACAAAAATGCTTCTGTCCGCTTCCATGTATAGTATATATACATTCATTTATTAAAACATAACCTTTAAATATACAATTTACAATATACTTATAAAAAGTAAATTAAAGGTGGGTTTATGGATGAATTAGCGGAGCTTAAAGAAAAATTTATCATTGAAATGGGAAAGTATGAAAAAGAAAATTTGGCTGAACTGGTTAAAAGAACAATGAACTTTTGTGTCGTGGATAAAAGCGGAAAAGTAGTGATAACCTTTAAGAGACTCACAGATAAAGAGCAAATTAAAATAGCGTTAATAGCGAGGTTTCTGGCGAGTGAATTGACTAAAGGAAACATACCCCGAGAAGTAACTGCCGAAGAATTGGTTTTAAGCCTAAAACAAAAAAAGAGTATAATTGCAGCACGGTTGAAAGAAATTAAAGATGAAGGAGATGCAGAGCGACTAAGCAGAGGAACATATACTATTACAAGTTATAAATTAACCAAAATGTTAGATGAACTAGAAAAAAAGATACTCTCTAAGAAATAGGTGCAAGAATGGAACAACTAGATCAGATAACAAAGCACCTGCTTTGGAAGCTTTATAAGCTGGGCGCCTGGGGTAAAAGACACGTATCTGAAAGTAATTTGCCTAAGGGCTTCCCACAGCATTTGCGTCATTTAGTGAAAGAAGCTGCCGAAGATTTGAGTAAAAAAGGTTTTCTTGTTAAGCATCCTACTCACCATGAAACACAATGGTATTTGAGTTGGAGCAAGAAAAAAGAAATAGAGGAAGTAATTAAAGAGTTTTTAGTCCAACCGTGAAGAAAAACCTCATTTTTATTAGACCAGAACGTTTACGCCGTCTTTTTCGATGATTACTGTCGTCTCAGCTTGGGAGACGTTGACGCGCTTTGCTTCCCGCAGAACGGGATAAGCGCGAATAATGCCTTGTTTGAGGAGGTCTGCGAGAGCTAAATCAAGTGACGAGGGCGGGATGTCTTTAATCCATCTTTTCGCGAAAGGCAGTTTATTGAATTCAGAGTCTATGATTTCAAGCAGCTTCCTTGAATGAGGCAGCCTCACTTTCTTGTTCTCTTCAATCAAGGAAAAGATTTCACAGTATTCTCCTTCCACCACCTTTCCCTCCCCTAGAGTTGCAAACGGTTCCACTGCATATACTTCTCCTTCTTTTAGAATATAGTTTCCCTCCGCGTGGTTGGGAATTTCTTGGCCAGCATGCAAATTGAATTCTTCCATCAAATGACCGCACAAATTCCTTATAGGAACAAACCCCCTTCCCTTAATCGCATTTTCAATTTCCTTTCCCACTTCCCTCACGTTTACCCCCGCCCTCATCTTAGAGAGGGCTGCCTCAAGTGCTTTCTCGCTGGCTTCAACAAGGGAAGTGTTTTCTCCTGAGCAATCTACTGAGAAAGCGAAGTCAACTACGAAGCCGCTGGAATGAATTCCGATATCAATTTTCACCAAATCCTTTTCGCCGAGCGTGGCGGCATCCGCGGCGGAAGGCGTGTAATGAGCTGCATTCTCGTTTATTGAGATGTTCACGGGAAAAGCAGGCCTCGCTCCTTCCTCAATTATCTTCGCCTCAACCTTCTCAGCGATTTCAAGCAACGGAGCCCCAGGTTTCACTAATTCCATGGCAAAAGGCTTTACTTTCTTCGCAACTTCAGATGCCTTCAAATAATTTTTTAACTCGTCTTCCTCCATTTTGAAACACCCTCACTTTTCACCAGTTCCCGAGGCCCCTTTGGGTTCCTTTCGTCTTGATGTCCTCTTCCTTGAAGCCTAGCGCGCCAAGAATCTTTAGAACTGCAGGAAGCAGTTGGTGGTTGATGTAGTAATCCGGGTCGTAGTCCTCTGCTAATTCAAACAAGTGGGCTTTATCTGAAATGCTTTTGCCCTTCTTTGTAATGACATACCCAACTACTGCACCTTCCTCTATCGGAAAACCTTTCTCCCTTGCTTTCTGGAACGCGCTTATCTCGGGCGCAGTGACCTCGTAGCTCTTCACTTTCTTCCTAAGGTGGGTATAGATGACGCAGTCCCCTAAAGGGATTTTCCCTTCCTTCAATTCCTTTATTCGCTTTCTCACCAACTCAATCGCTTTTTCAACATTTCCTTCCCTCAAAAGAATTTCCAAAACCTCGCGCTGCGTGTGCCTTGCCACCCTAGACCAGTCCCTTCTAACCAACTCGAATCCCCGGATCTTGATTTTCCCTTCCTTGTCCACCAAAGCATATTTTTTCTTCGCCCCCTTTTCCTCCTGCTTCTTGCTCACGAAAATCCCGCGGGGGTAAATCCCTTCAATCTCCAGTTCCATTTTCTCAGGCAATTCGGAATTGATTTTTTGCTGGAATTCGTGCACTTTCTTCCCGTCTTTTTCAAACAACAAGAAAAGCGAGTCGGTATTGTGCAAAAGAACTTGACCGCAACTGTCTGAGAAAATGTGAGTATCCTTAACGCTCAGGTCGTATACATATCCGTCGTAATCTTCTTCGATTATTTTTGTTTTGACGGCCGCATTGGTTTTTGTTGAAGTGCCGATTGAATAAACTTTTTTAGCAGGCCTGTATTGAACGTAGTACTTTATCCCGAGCTGATTTAACAACAGCGAAAGACCAGAGGCAAGCTCCAGTGATTTAGAGGTATATCTGAAATTTTTTTCAACATACTCTTTTGAATAGCCCAGCCTCTTGTTTACGCTTCTGCTGCCGTCCCCTTTGATCATTTCCTGAAGCACAAGCTCTTTGCAACGGCGCGGGACATGGAACACGAATTCAGGAAGCCGCTTGCCATGGCTCTTTTGCCCGCAAAGCACCTTGAATAAAACAGCCGAGAGCTCGCTTCCAATTTGCATCTTGAAAGTTTTGTCAACATACTGAATGATCTTCACAGAACCGTGATTATTATAGGCAAGCGTCCTGGTTCCCTTATTCGACTGAATTATTGAAGCGCTAGCATTCGAAAACAAGTTCAAGAAATCTTCTTTAAGTGAAGAAAGCCAATTTTTGTCCTGGGACGCGATGCTAGTCATTTCCCTAAAGGCCGTCTCTGCAGTGGAGGCACTTCCTTCGGCTACGTAAGCTCCAACAAGCCTGCAAAGGGAATCAAACTCTCGTGAACCGACTTCCAGGAATCTTTTTAGCTTGACGTGTTTTTTTCTGTTCGTCCAACCAAACCACACCCAGTTTTCATCGCAGTGAACCCTCGAAATCTTGCACCGTTTTTTATAAATAGTTGATTTCTCGTACTGCTTCAGCAACTCAAACAAGTCTATTTTACTTATCTCCTGCACGGGAGGCGCGGTCCAAAGCTTTGCTAGATGCTTTCCAGGAAGGTCTTGGGGCCTGGTTTCACTCAACAATCCCTTCTCCAAGGTAATCAGGGAATGGTCTTCAGTTACCCTAGTTTCTCCATATTTTTGTACTACTCTGAAAATCTTTTTGCTGGTCTTATGGCGTATTATCTCTTGAATTTCTTTCCACGTTGGTTCAAGGGAACTGGGGTCAATGGAAAGCGATTTGTATCCCTTCAAGTTAATAACTTCCTTCTCACCCCGAATAAACAGGTCTTTCTTATTCTCCCCAAATAATTCCTGAATGTTTTTTATTCTAACAAAACCATTCGGGTCAAGCAGGGTAACAAACCGTTCACTAGTGATGCTGTCGGCATACAATACTTTGAAACCGGCTTCTTCTGCTTTATTGATTGTTTCCTGGATGTAATACCTGCCCCATGCGGTCGTGCTCTCGCCGCACTCCCTTGAGTACCATCTGGAACGGGCGTAGGCGAGATAGCCGTAGAACGAGTTAGCGACTATCTTCAAAGCCCACTGGCGCGCATCCGCTCTCTTATACTCTTCGCTGTCCTTGTCCACCTTCCTCATTCTCTCTTTCAATTTTATCCTCGCATAAATCACTTCGCTCAGGACGGACGGAATCAATCCCCTTCTTTTCTTGCAGAAGCGGTGACCCAAGGGAGAAACGGACGCATCTTCTTTTGAGCAACAGCCGCAGTTCAAAGTGGAGGGGTCTATGTTGTGCGAGATGATGATGGAGGGGTATAGAGAGCGAAAGTCCAGGACTGCAATGTTTTCATAAAGGCCTGGCTCAGGCATCTTCACATATGCTCCTTCAATGGGTCTCTCCAGTCTGTAAGAGATTTCGTCGGGCTTGGGTTTGTTGGGTATCAACTCCTTTCTTTCAAAAGCTCTTCGCATGAGAAGCGCTTCAACCAGTTGTCCTGTCGTAGAGCGCGAGGCATCGAATAAAGTGGTTCCTGTGACTTTGCTCAACTCTATTTCAGAGGAAAGGACGTATTCGCCTAGTTGAAAGCAGGCAATGGAATCGCTTTTGCAGTAGCTCGCGAGCCTGTCAAGTTCTTTTCCTCCTTCATCCCATATCTTGTGAATATCCAGTTTCCTTATGTCCTCTTTTTCTCCTCCAAGCAACTCTGCGTAAACTTTTTCAAGAGTGAGCCGCGGCATGCGGATTGCCCCGATTGCGTCTAGGAAAGCAATTGCATTGAATACGTCCAAGTGAATTCTTCCGGAAACCTGGGAGATGCCCCGTATTCCTCTCGCTCGTATGGTGGGTTCTTTGGTTCCCCTTCCCAGCAACAGCTTGATTTTGTTTCTCTTCGCCCGTTCCCTCAAGTAGGGGATGTCAAAAACATCGCCGTTGTATGAGTAAAGGAGGTCAATTTTTTTCGTCTTCAGCACTTCCCTGAATTGCTCAATCATTTCCTTTTCAGAGGAAAAGGACTTCACGAAATCAGCAGAAAATCTTTTGGTGTGGCTTAAAACTCCTCCTTCCCTTCCGTCAAAGAAACTAATCATCAGGCAAGGGTCCTTTTCTGGTTCCGGAATTCCTTTTGGATTAAAAACTTCTATATCAAAGGAGAGCTTTCTGAGGGAAGGCGCTTCATCCCGCTTTTCCTCCACATTCCTTATTATCTTCACCATTTCCCCAAGTTCATCTGCTTCAATTTCAACAAGCGAGGTGGGAAACAAATTCTTGTCAATCAAATACCGTCTCACGTACGGAATCGTGTATTCAAACGTCTTTCCCCACCTCTTCGCCTCTTCGCGGATTTTTGAAACGTGCTGGGGATGGCAAACGAACACTCTGAGGAGTTTTTCCTTTTTCCCGTCTATTTCCCGCTCGTCTTCTTCAACTCTCTTCGTTTTTATTTTCTCGCTCCTGTCGAAAACCGATATCTCCGTAATCTGTTTCTTCACTTTTTCTATTTGTTTGGGTTCGTCTGGAAGGAGAAAGAAATAAGGCTCAAAATAATCGTATAACTTGAACACTCTCCCATTCTCCCCGGGCTCTTTCAGCATCAATTTGACAAAGGCCTCACCGCCTTTGGTCACGTGCTCCACTTCAAGAAGAAACGCCTTAATGGTTTGAGTCATGAAAGAATTAGGCAAGATGTTTTAAAATTGATTTCACTTGATTTTCCTCACGATGCCATGAGTTGCACCCGCTTCCACACCAGCCCATCAAATCTCTTTCAAGAAATCTTCTTGACGATGCCATGCGTCGCGTCCACTTCCACAACATCTCCGTCTTTAAGCAATTTCGTGGCGTTCTTTGTTCCAATCACGCAAGGGATTCCTAATTCCCTTGAAACAATTGCGGCGTGACATGTGATACCGCCCATGTCCGTCACGATTGCAGCGGCTTTTTTCATCGCAGGCACGAGATTCGGGTTCGTCGCATACGAAACCAAGACATCCCCTGGTTTCATCTTTTCCATGTCCGAAGGAACGTTGATAATTCTCGCTACGCCGCGGACGGAGCCAGGGCAAGCGCAGTTGCCGAAAAGCGAAACCACTTCCTCTGCAGAGATTTCCTTCGCTTCAGAATTAATGGGCGCCATGAAATCCCTTGCTGCCTTGCCTGCGAAAAACTCGTTTCCCGCCGGGGTGTAAAGCATGGCTGAATAGTGGAAGCGCTCGTCCAATTCCCTTGCCGTGAACTTATGCTCAACCAGCGCGTTCCTTACTTCCCAAGAGCATAGAGCGCGAGTTTGCCTGGGACTGAAACCGAGCCTTGACGCTATTTCCTTAACCAAGGGTTCTGCCATGCACCACGAGTAGTAAATGGCGTCTTTGCGATAACCCTTGCCGAAAACAATTTCCCTCGCAATTCTCACAAGGCGCAGCTCGTTTGAAGTGAAACCGAGTTTTTCCTCTAGTTCAGCTTGTTTTTCAGCAAAACTTTTTTTCTCTTTCGTGTATTCTTTTAGCGCATTTTTCGAGAGTTTTCCTTGCTTTATTATCGAAGAAATCGTTTCCGAAAAGTATTCTCTCTCCCAAGCAGGCCCTTCATACATGTAAGGCAGCCACCCGAAAGAAACGTGGTGTTTTTCGAACTCGTTGGAAAGTTCTCCCTTTAAGTACTTGAATCCTTCCTTGCCGTATTCCTTGAAAACGGAAACTGCTTTTTCGTCAGCTGCGATTTTTTCCAAAAGCGAAAGGAAGCTCTTTTCCTCTCTTATCGCCTGGCTTTCCTTGGTAGGCGTGGTGAGAATTGAAAAGGCCTCGCCAGCAGGAATATTTAGAGAAGAAGAGCGCACTCGCCTCTCGACGATTTTCTGGACGAAGCCCGTAATGAAATTATTGTCTGTTTCAGTCACAAACCAAGGCCAGGCCAGGGAGTGGCATTCGTGATGCGCTTGAGCAAAAGACTCGAAGTTCTTCAAAAGCTTTTCGTCCGACATGACGCGGAACTCAAGCGAGGAAACCCTCTTGCCTTCTTCGAAGAGCGCTGTGCTTGTTTCGTGAATAAGCGAATTGATTTTTTCCGCAAACGATGGGTCAGCAACAACCCGGTCAAAAATCTTTCTTCCGACCGACGCCCATTCTTCCTTTCTAGAAATAATGAAAACAGTTCCCTTCCAGTACTCCAAAACGAGTTTCTCGAACATTACGCCAGTAATTTCACCGAGCTCTTTGACGGCACCACCGATGGGGCGGGACATCAGAATCCAGTTTCCGCCGGGAATCTCTTCCGCAACAAACCACACTAGAACCCACCTTAAGAAAGAAGAACATGATTATAAAGAAAAGAAGATTAAAATTAATCATTTAACGTAGATTGAACGTGAACGGTGATTTAGCATGCCAGAGAGGACGAGTGCCGCCAAGGAATTCGAGTTGTTGAAAGCAGCTGTAAAAACGCTTGATTCAAAAATTGAGTTGCTTGAAGAAAAGATTGCGACCATGGAGAAGAATCAGGAGGTAATAGGGAGAACCCTGATTACGCTGAATGAAAAGATTAAAACATCTGGCGGTGGAGGAAGCGGCGAGGAATTGAATGAGTTAAGAAGCCTTGTTGAAGAGCTTCAGGCGAAAGTGGGGGAGATGAAAGGAGTAATGGACATGGTGAACCCCCTTGAGCTCGTGCGGGAAAGCCAGGTCAAAGAAATCGTCAAGGACGTCCTCTCCAAGAAAAAAGAAGCAGTTGAAAAAAAGAGGTAGGTATTTTATCTCTTTACGCGCGAAAACCTTGCGGTGATCGTCTTGTCATCCAATTTTATTTCTGCCGAGAACTCGCCTTCGAGTTTCCCGAACCGAATGGCTTTGGCACCCACTTCTTTTTTGAGCTCATTCTTCCTAGACTCAAGGTAAGCGGAGAAGGCTTCGTCCGCAGAAATGGATAATGAAATGGATTCCGTTACGTTGAACCCGTGCGTTTTCCTCGCCTCCTGAATGCTTCTTATGAGTTCCCTGTAAAACGATTCGTTGATGAGTTCCTCGTCCCTCTTGGGACTGAAAAAAACCTTTCCGCCCTCAAAGGCTTTTTCTTTCAGGTTTGGGGGAGGCGAGTCTGAAAAGAGTACGTTCTTTACGTTGTTGGTGGAACAAAGGATTCCTTGGAGTACTTCAACCGTTCTTTCTGTCTTTGAATCACCTGAGACAATGAGTTCGCGAAGCGGCCACCTCAACTTTATTTTTTCTTCCTGCCTAGCTGAATTCACTGCTTCCCTGATGAGCATTGCCTTCTTCATGAGTTCCTCCAGCTCCGCGTCGATCATACCATCTTCCACAAGGGGGTATTCCGTGAAGTGAACACTCTCTTCCTTTTCTTTCTTTGAGTGCTTCCTCAAGTCTTGGTAAATGTACTCGGATAAGAAGGGAGTGATGGGTGCAAGAAGCTTGGCGGTCGTCATCAGGACAGTATATATTGTGTTCAGGCAGTCCTCCTTGTCTCTTCCTTTCACGTAAGGAGAAACTCTATCACGAGCGAGCTTGATGTACCATCTGGAGAAGTCGTCGAGAATGAAGTTCACTAAAGCCCTGCCTGCGTGATGCAACTCGTATTCCTCAAGATGCATGGCCACTGCTTTCGCAGTGGAATTCAGGCGGGAAAACATCCATAAGTCCTCTAGTCTCTCTGGAGTTGCTTCCTTTGCCTTGAAGGAGTCCCGGGAATAGGTTTTGAAGAATTGGTAGGCATTCCAGAGTATGTTCAAGGATTTCTTAACCTCTTCAGCTGACTTGAACGAAAACTTCTGTATGTCCCAGGGAGCAATTTCCCAGCAGAAATAAAGTCTTAGAACATCAGCGCCAAGCTTTTCTATGCCCTCCTTTGCGTAAATCACGTTACCAAGTGATTTGCTCATCTTTTCGCCGTGCTCGTCAAGTACCCATCCCATCATTGCCACGGTTTTATACGGTGTCTTTCCAAATGCGGCCATGCCGCAGAACATCAGGGTATAAAACCAGCCCCGAATTTGATCTTGGGACTCGTTCACCATGTCAACGGGATACATGGATTCAAAGAGTTCCTTGTTCTTGAAGGGATAACCGAGAGAAGCCCAGGGGGCTATGCCCGAGTCATACCAGACGTTGAAGATGTCGGGAATCCTCTTCGTCTCGCCGCCGCAATCGCACCTCAACCGGATCTTGTCCACAGTATGCTTATGAAGATCGTCGATCTTGTCTATTGGTTCAACTGCGTTCTCCTTCAACTCCATGACGCTTTCCACCACCCTCTTCCTGCCGCACCTGCCGCAAATCCATATCGGCAGGGGAATGCCCCAGTACCTTTGTTGGGAGATGCACCAGTCCTCGCTCTGAAGCAACCAATTCCTGAAGCTCTCTTTTCCGTAAGGCGGCAGCCATTTGATGGACTCGTTGGATTCAAGCATGTGCTCTTTAATGGGCCCTATCTTCAGGTACCATTGCTTGCTCAGCCGGAATATGAGCGGCGACTTGCATCGCCAGCACAACGGATAGGAGTGGGTGACCTTGGAGTGGTGAAGCAACTTTCCTTCACGCTCAAGCCTTTCCAAGATTTCCTGGTCCGCATCTTTCACGAATCTGCCCTTCCAAGCGGAAACCTTTTCCGTAAAACAGCCTTTTTCATCCACTGGCGAAACAACTGGAAGCTTGTAGTACTCTCCTACGAAGTAGTCTGTTGAGCCGTGCCCAGGAGCGCAATGTACGAGGCCTGAGCCTTCCCCCATGGTGACGAATTCCTCATACTCCTTCCATCCCTCGGATGCATCTGTTTCCGGTCTTGCTTGCATCCCTTCTTCTGCGCTTCTTTCCGCAATTCCTTTTCCCCCCCTTGCTTCATCTCCTTTCCCTTTGCCTTCGCGTCCGCTCATCTTGTGCTTCTTGTACTGCTTCTTTTTCATTATCGTGATACTCAAGTAAACCCTGTGTGCCTTGTCACCCAAATCTCTTTGGGATTCTACATCTAGGATCGGTTCATACTCAAGTCCTTCAAGCTCAGCTCCCTTGAATCGCTCTACAATCTCGTACTCCAAGCCGAGTATTTCACCCAGTACTGCATGCGCTCGCTTTTCTGCAAGCACATAGAACTCCATTCTGTCGCTCTTCATCCTTGCCTTCACGTAATATTCATCTGGATGCACGAAAACCGCCACGTTTCCTGCAAGAGTCCAGGGAGTGGTCGTCCAAACTATCAAAAATTCGTTGTCTTTTCCCTTTACCTTGAACTTCAAGTAGATACTGGGGTCTGAAACCATCTTGTACGAATCGGAGACCTCATAGCCAGAGAGAGCTGTTTCGCAGTGCGGGCACCAATGGATTGGATAATCCCCTTCCACAAGCATGCCTCTCTCGTGGATTTTCTTGAGGGTCCACCACGCGCTTTCAATGTAGTAATTCTTGTAAGTGAAGTACGGCTCAAAATAACCCCGCCACGCACCCACGAGCTTATAGTATTCTATCCAAAGCTTTTCGTTATTCAAAATCTTTTGCAGACACAATTCATCAAACTTTTCAAGGCCCATTTCCTCAATTTCTTTCTTGCTCTTTATTCCCAGCTCTTTTTCAACCATTACTTCAACTGGAAGCCCGTGGCAGTCAAACCCAGGCTGGAGCAAGGAATTGAATCCCTGCATATACCTGAACTTCGTCCAAATGTCTTTGCTGACTGTCGTCTTCACATGCCCAATGTGCGGCGGCGCGTTGATGTAAGGCGGTCCGTCCAAGAGGAAGAACTTCTTGCTGCCTTTCCTGCGCTTCGCTAGCTTACCGGCTACGTTATGTTTTTCCCAGCATTTCCTCACTGAGTTTTCAATCGCCTTTGGGTCATATGCCTGCAATTCAACACCCGTTCACTCAATAAAAAAGAGGATGGAATATTAGGGCAGGAGGAATTAATAAAATTGTTTTTTGACGAAGGCGTCCCAAACAGCTTTTTGCTGCGGCAAAAACCTGGGAAAAACAGGGCTTCAGCTTTTTGCTGCGGCAAACAGCCTTTTTCCTGCGGGAAAAACCCTGGGGAAAAAACAAAAACCTGGGAAAAAAAGAAAAGCCTCGTGGAAAGGGGGGTTGAGGGGGCAAAGCCCTTCACTTGGCCGAGGTGTTAAAGGCCTGGCCCGGAAGGCCTTTATTGGACTCATTCATGCAGATTGGCGCCTCTGGAATCTCCAACAGGTACTTGCAGCTGCCTTCAATGCATTTACCGCCTACAAAAAAGCTTTTTCCTTCGCATCTCGGCGGACATGCGGTTTGCTTGCAGGGGTCTTCATAAGCTAGGGCGGTAGGGGTTGTGCAGCCCAGCAGTAGCAAGGGTGCGAAAACGGTTTTAACCAAGGGAGTAGGCCGTGCAGACAGGAGGTATGCACCGATGAAGAAATAGGCGAGCAAGAAAATCAGCAACAGAAACAATGCTATCCTGAGCGAGCCTGTATTTTTTTTCCTCCACATTCCCGCTTTTTTCATTCAAGTCACCTACAAGCATAATGATGAACTCATATTTGTTCTTTTCCTCTTCGGGGCACATGAATTGTTTTTTCAGTTTTTTCTTGTACCTAAATCTTTTCGCAATATCTCAATCTTATGTGCAGGGCTCCTCTTCGGCACGTATTAACTACCACTCAGTTATCTTGCGTCCCTCGGGGCTTGGCTCAGCTGTGGCCTCGGCGGTTCCTCCGTCAACACCACGGTTTCTAGCGATGGAAAGCAAGAGGATGACGATCACTAATAGGATTGAAACAAGGATGAGGGCACCAAGGTCAGTCAGGCTGGGGCCTGGTTGAACAATCGGTGTTGGAGGCGAGCCCACGTATGCCTTTCCGTATATGGTGTAGGTAAACTGCTTGGACTCGCGGGAGTTGAGGCGCGGCACCATCCACGTCAGGGTATTGCTATTGATTTTGGTTGGAAGTGGATTGAAGCTCACACCAGCCATTTCCTCAAAAAGCTCTGCTGGAATGGAGTCGCTGACTTCAATATTCTCGACCGGTGTATCACCCACGTTGGTCACAGTTAAAGTAAACACCGTAAAATTGGTTTTTATAATCGTGCCATTGTATAAAGTGGTGGTGTTCTCGTATACAACATGCTCCTTTGAGGTGAGGATGTTGGTCACGTTTTCCAAAGGCATTTTGACAGTAAACACGCCTCCGGCTTTCTTGCTCATAATCTCTCTGAGTGTGGTGTTAAGCACGTTGGGCGTTGTTTTGTTCTCAACAGCTTCTTCTCCAAAACTTGCCGTGAAGCAATCGTCTCCCTCCTGCACTAGATTGGAGGGGCAGCCGCAGGCACTTGCTTTTGGCACCAGGGTCAATTCAGGAGTGCAGTAAAGCGGCTTCGTTATAGAGCACTCCCCTGAGGGGGTTTGGTCATCACACAGGGAGGGAGTCTGCTGAGGCACGCAAGACTCTCCTTCGGCAACCGTTCCGTTGGGGCAGTTGCAAACGCTTGCTTTCTCAACTAGCACAGCTGATTCGTCGCAGTACAAGGGCTTTGTTGAAGAGCATTGGCCAACAGAGGTGTTGTCTTCACAGAAAACCGTTTCTGGGCCAGGCACGCAGTAGTCATCCACTGCCACTTGTCCGCTTGGGCAACCACACAAGCTTGACTTCTCTGAGAGGGACAGTAACTCATCACAATAGAGGGGTTGGGTTGCAGAACAGCTTTCAGGAAGGGTTCCGTCCATGCAGGCTCTAAGAAGGTAATAAACCGTGAGCATCGGCCAATGTGAATTACTGGAGTCCTCGGATGTCGAAATCCTTGCAAGGCTGTTTTCCCGGCTGGTGATTCCCAATGAAAACAATCCAGTTGAAAGCAGGTTTCTGAAATCGACTACTGCAGGGTCACCCAAATCAACTGACTCATAAGCCGGGGAATGCGTCCACGCCAGATTTTCTGCATAAGGGGGTGCAGAAGAGATGTTTCCAAACAATTGTGCGTTTCCTTCCAGCGTATCAGGATAGTCTCGGGGTTTTCTTGCATTCAAATCTTTTGCTGAAACAAAACTCTGTGAGCTTGCTAGCTTGTTGTAAACCCATAGAACCAAGCGGAGAACTACTGCATTTGATGGAATGGAAGAGGTGCTGAAGGACAGGAATGCATTGAAGCTCGTGTTCGTTGAAGCGTTTCTGCCTATAAGGGCTTCATCAGATGAATCGTTGCGGTAGACGGATGTGGAGGGGGAGCAGCAACTGCCATAAACGTATCCATCATAGCCTGAGGGGGTTTTTGTGGTGAGGTTAAGCGACAGGGTATTCGGGGGAAGGGAGGTAGTGGTAGTCGAAGAAGTAGAAGTGGATGTTGAAGTGGTAGAGGATGTTGAAGTAGAGCTGGAAGTGGTTGAGGTAGTGGTTTCGGTTGTGGAAGTAGACGTGGTGGTAGAAGTTGTAGTGGGTATAAACGAAGGCAAAAGGACTGCATTCATTTGCATCTTAGAGGATATGTTCCATGAAGTAACGTTTGTCTGGTAATCTGGTTTGCTGACAGTTGCAATATGGTTGTTGTAGTTTTTTCCACCGGTGCGGTTCATTATCTGGTCAATTACTTCAAATTGATTCGTCAAGCCGCTTGCACCTGACCTCCCAGAGAACAAGGACATGCCTGCGTTGTTTGAAACGTTCACAGTCGCATCAAGCGGGCTTCCACTGGAATCTGTCACATACACAGAAGCATGCCACTTAATTACGAGGTTGCCTGTCATATTAGAGTCGATTGAAACCTTGGTTTTGTCGAAGTTCACGTCCATGAATGTGGCACTTGTGATTGAGAACCTGCTCTTGACCAGAGTCTGGTTAACACCGGAGAGAGTTGAGTCTTGGACCAAAACAACGAATGAAGAATCTATGTATAGCGCGGGGGCATCGGCAGCTGAAGTGCTTATCGTAGTGAATTGAATGGTTGGTGAAGCGGTATACAAATAAATGCCGTATGCCCGGGCATTTGATGCGGCGATGTTACAGTTGGTAACGCGAGTCATTGAAGAGTCGCCGGTAATGGAAATCCCACGCGCAGAAGTCCCAGAAACGGTTATTGAATTCCCTGAGAGAATATCGTTATTGCAGTGATATACTTCAATGCCGGTAGCGGATTCACCTGAAGCGGTAATGGAATTTCCGGAGACCGTATTCTGGTAGCATCGCGTGTAATAGTAATAGGATTCCAGTACAATGCCGGCTGAGTTTTTGCCGAGAGTGGTTATGGTGTTTCCTGAAACCGTGTTTCCAGAGCCTGACGAAAGGTCAATGCCGTCTGAAGACTGGTTTCGCGTATTTATGGTATTGCTTGAGAAGGTGCTGGATTGGATAGAAAAAGCAAAAATGCCAGAAGAGTAGTCACTCACCGTATTTATCGTATTGCCTGAAAACGTGTTGTTGAATACAGAGTAAAGGTACATGCCGAACGTGTTGAAGCCTGAAGTGGTTATTGAATTGCTCAAGACCGCACTGTCATTCACTCCATTGAAGTAGATAGCAGACGAACCGTATGTGGAATTTCCTTGGACGATATTGCAGTTTTTTAAAGTAATTCCACGGCCTGAAGCACTCACTCCATAGCCATAATTGACCTTGGCATAAGTGATCGTATACCCTTTGCAGTCGAGGGTTGAATCGTTTGCAGTTATAGTGAAGCAGGTCCCTGAAGATTCAACGTTTTGGCTGAGCTCGTATATCGTATTGGATGCATTAAGGATTCCACAAGAGCTCAAGGTTACTACTGGTCCTCCTCCAGGCACGAGAACAAACGCAGTAACGCTGCTTATCAGGCCAATAATGCGTATTGGCAAGAAGATCACTCTCAAAAAGGGGTTGTCTACCGGCAAGAGGATAAAGGCAGAGGAAAGATAAGCGCACACCAGGAGAAGGAAGAAAAGAAATACCATGCTATGATTCTTTACGCGGTTTCTCCACATGATCCTCTTTATCTGTTGAGGACTACGGATTTTCAAGCAACACACCCGCTGCATGAGTGCTCAAAACTCAAGTGAATAATACTACTGATTCTTGTTTAATAAATGAGAGGGCATTTCTGCATTGAAGAAATACGCCAGTATTTTTTAATCAAAATTTGAAAAAATTAATCGGTGGTCAAACCTTGTTTTTTAAAAAATTTATTGCCTCTTGTACTGAGAGCTCCTTTTCTTCCCCGCTCTCCATATCCCTGACCCGTATGCGTCCTTGCTCCAGCTCCTTCTCACCAGCGATCGCCGCAAACCTTACGCCCGATTTACTTGCGTACTCAAGGTTTTTGCTGAGTCCCCTGCCAAGCAAATCTATTCCAGCTGGAATCCCTGCATTCCTGAACGCCTGCACTATCTTGATGCTGTCCCCCAGGGTCTTTATGGGAATCACGTAAAGAAGCATTCTAAACTGCTTTTTGTCGCTTTTCAGCCTTATTTTCATCGCATCCATTAATACGTCGATACCGAAGGAAATGCCTGTCGCAGGAATTCTTTCCCTTCCAGTGAAATTGCCTATCAGCTCATCGTAACGTCCTCCTGCAGCAACAGCTGATTTTATCGCCGAGTTCTGGAGAAAAACCTCGAAGACAGTCCCGGTATAGTAGCTGAGTCCACGTGCAAGGCTTGGTGCAAACCTTGTCCTCGTTTTCTCTGCTTCAAAGCAGTCTAGGTAGCGAAACAATTCCTTTAATTCCTTCACGCCCTCTCTGCCTCCCTCGTTAAGTGACATCTGTTCGAATGCCGCAATTGTTTTGCATTCCAGCAAGCCCACGAGTTTTTCAACGCTTTCCTTAGCGAGACCCTTCTGCTCCAACTCGGCGAGCACGCCTTCTTTCCCGATCTTGTCCAGCTTGTCCAACGAAAGGATTATTGCTCCCCTGTTTTCTGGGGCCACGCCTGCAAAGTCTAGGAGTCCGTCAAGGAGCTTCCGGTTGTTTACTTTAATGAACGCGTCCAGTCCAAGTTCCTTGAATACTGCAAGTGCAAGCGAAAGAACTTCAGCATCAGCTGCAAGGGATTCTATTCCAACAGTGTCCACGTCAGCCTGCCAGAATTCCCGGTATCTCCCGAGTTTTATGGGACCGTCCCTCCAAACAGGAGCAATCTGGTATCTCTTGAATGGCTTCGCGAGCTTGGGGTTCTGTGCAATGAATCTGCAAAGGGGTACAGTAAGATCGTACCTCAAACCAAGTTTTCTTCCACCTTGATCTGTAAGGGAATACATTTCCTTCAAGATTTCCTTTCCCCCTGCGTACTTTGAAGAAAGCGTTTCCCATTTCTCAAGAGCGGGCGTCTCAAGTGGAGCGAACCCGTACGTTTCGAAAACTGTTTTGAGAGTTTGCACTATCCAATCCCTTTGCATCTTCTCCGAAGGGCCGAAATCGCGGGTGCCTCTCGGCGGCGAAAAATCGGTTTCATTCCTTTTGCTTGACTCGATGCTTCTCATTCAATCACACCTAATTTAGGGAGGGCATAGTAAAAAAAGGGCGTAGATGGGGATTTTCGCAAGCTGTTCTTTTCTTTCCCAAGGGTTTCTTTTCTTTCAAGAAAAGAAAGGCTTGGTTTGAACCCCAATAGTGGGCTCTCTGCAAAGACGTTCTTTCTTTCAAGAAAGAAAAGGCTTTGCCACAGGCCCAAGTCCTGCCAGGTTGAACGATCCACGCCATTGTAAGCCCTGGCGAAAAAAACATTCTTTGGAATAGTTAGAGAATTGAAGTTTTTAATGCTTGAGAAAAAACGAGTTGGCCGGAAAGGATAGTAAGCAGTAGGCAAAACACTAATGCGATAGTCTTCCTTCGTGAAGTGAATCCCATTCCATCTTTCTCACTTTATTATCTGGAAGTTGATTAATAAAAGCAGTTCTATAGGGCTCTGTTGAAAATGTCTGTGGAATTCGACGCTAGACATGATTTTAGAAGCAAATTAGCCAAAACTAATGTTTCGCCAGTTTTCCCTCCAGAAAAAACCCGGGATTTTCAACTAAGCCAGTTCTATAGTAAAAAAATTTCAAGAAGGGGTTACTGGGGCTTCTTTCTTGGAAGTAACGAACTGCGGGGGTACCTTAAAGAATATTTTTTGATGGCTTCCTTAATGCTCTTGGACTCGAATCCAGAGAGCTTTCTCAAAAGCTCCTTTTCCTGCGAGACCAAGCTCAGATCAAGCAGCCCAAGCATGAGACGCGTTTCTTTTTTCTTGAAATCACTGAGGACGCTTCTTGCAGCCGCCATGTTCCCACCTTGGAGCGCCTCCTGTATTCTTTCCCTCGCGTGTATACGCTCGAGATGAATTTCCCTGAACCGCCGGGAGTGTTCATCAAATTCTCTGGAGAGCTCTACTAGCTGCCTGTCTCCAATCAATCCCCCCTGGCCAACGAGCAAGCTCTCAAGTGTCTCGTATTTCTCAAACAGCATGTAAAAGGACCTGCTGAGGTACATTACAGTGAGCATCGTATACGTGAGTGGAATAACGATGAAGATGTGGGGCGCATGGTAGTACACGATGAGGGAAGCAAGCACACCGACGAGGGTGAGAAAGATTCCAAGGACTATGTCAGTAACTTGATATTCAATCTTCAGAGGTCGCCTGTAGAGTACAGGAAACAGTTTGTAGAGTATTCCAGCACTTGCTTTCCTTGTAAGAAACTTCAGTTCCTCAATGAACTTGTAGATGGGCCAGATAATGAGCGGCAAGAGTATTACCCCAAGAGAGAGACTCTCGGGCAAGAAGGGAAGGAACGGAAGGGAGAACTCAACTCTCGCCAAATAGGCTATCCATACGATGGAAACAGCTATGAGCAGGTTCTTGAACAGGTTCCTCAGTGCAGCTGCAAACTCGTTCTGAAAACGCTTGTCTTCGCTGGCTTTACCAAAGCCCTGCAGGCCAGCGCCAAATCTTTGAAGGAATTTTCTTGCTTTCTTTGGATAGATTTTCATAAAGAACTCTGCTATCTCGCCCTTTCTCTCAAACAGGTATGGGCTTGCGAGCGTAGTCGAAATCGTAAGCAGGAACGCAAGTGAAATGATGTCTGCTGCATGAGGAATGACTCCCGAGGCATTGTTTGCGATGATGATGCTGAATTCTCCTATTGGAAACATGAGCAAGCCTGTTGTGACCGCTGATTTCGCGTCCAGTCCAAGAGCAGTTCCGACCACGCCATATGAGAGAATTTTTGCCAACGTGTACAAGATGAACATGGCCACCAGAATGTAGACGAATGTGGGCGAAGACGGCAGGGTCACTGTCGACCCGAAGCTCACGAAAAAGAATAGAATGAAGAATTCCCTAAAGAAACCCAGCTCTCTCTTAATGCGCTCACCGTAAGGCGTCTCGGCTAAAGCAAACCCAACGAAATATGCGCCCAAGGCTTCTGAAAGACCGAGAAAGGTTTTGCCGAAGACAGCTACGAGGATGCCCATGCCAATTGCGTAAATAGCCATCTTGTCGCCGTGACCGTACGCATGCAACGTCGCAAGAACGTATTTAGAGACCTTGCTTACCACGTAAAACATCGCGATAACAAAGAGAAGGGCGCTGACTACGAGGGTGTTGAGGGACTTCTGGGCCGAGATGCTCGTGAGGAAAACCAAGACCATGATTCCCACGAAGTCCTCTACAACCAAAGAGGAAAGAGCGGTTTTCGCCTCATGCGTATCCATGAGTCCTCTTTCAATAATGAACTTCACTGCAATCACAGTTGATGCCATCGGAAGCAGTGAGCCGATTACGATTGCTTCCAAATCGTTAAAGCCGAAGACTTTGGCGATGAAAAACCCTATCACAAAGGTGAGAAGCATCTCGATTCCAACAAGTATGGTGGCGATGCCGCCTGTTTCCTTGAATTTCTTGAGGCTCAACTCCAGCCCGAGGTAGAAAAGAAGCATTAAGAGACCTAAATCTCCAAAGACTGGCGCAAGTCCTTCGCCCGGCTTCAGATAGTTTAGGAGGAATGGACCCAAGGCTATGCCTGCAATGACGTATCCAATTGAAGAACTTTGCTTCAGCCTTGAGAAAATGAACCCGAATACGAGGGCGACGATGACAACCACGCCGATGTCAATTACGGAAATCTGCTCTATCATTCCCCCGCCTCTCAACGACGGATATCATTAACATCCCGTGCAATAAAAACATATCTAAAAAAGAGTGTATGGTCCGCCTCAGAATCAAATGGATAGATTATTTATTCAACTGCTGAGAGAGTATGTATGGGACAATGGAGCGTCCAAGGGCCCGTAGCTCAGCTTGGACAGAGCAGTTCCCTCCTAAGGAAAAGGTCGCGCGTGGCCTTTCTCTTTCAGCTTTTCTTGGAAAGAAAACCTGGGAAAAGAAGAAAGAGAAACCCCAGGGAAAGAGAAAACCTGCGGCCTGCGAGTTCAAATCTTTAGTTTAAAGGAACAAAGTCGGGAAGTCGCGCCGGGCCCGCCTTTTTTAATTGAACGAATCCAAACGTCTCCAGAACATAAGTAGAAAGCAATTTATATGCCGTTCAGCATATTTATTGCAATGACAACAACTACGGTCATCGCAGATTTTTCGGAAGTGATTAGCATGGGCAACGAAGAGGTTACAGTCATAGCAGAACTCATTGACTCATTGATTGCAGACGGAAGTGTGCCAAAAAACGTTAGAGCCGCTTTGCAGGCTGCGAAGGACAGGCTTACTACCAACGAGGACATCGCCACCGGAGCCAGCGGCGCCATCTATGCGTTGGATGAGGTAAGCAACGACATCAACCTGCCAATGCATGCTAGAACTATGATATGGAACATTTTGAGTGAGCTGGAGACTATAAAGAAAAAGAGATGATTCGGCAGAAACTGTTTTTCAAATGAAGGTTAGTGCATGGGGCTTGAATTCTTTCAGATTGTGTTCGGAATCACGCTTGTAATAATTAGTGGATACGCGCTGAGCTTAGTGATTTTCAAAAAGGGGGACATTGACTTCGTTGAAAGGGTTGTCTTCATCCCCATACTGGGATTGCTCGTTCCTTCTCTGATTCTTCTTTTCATAAACCTCGCAATGAGGATAAGAATCGATCCCCTTGTCACATACCTTACCTTCATCCTCATAATAGGCGTTTCTCTCGGATACCCTGTGCTCATCAAGAAGGAGAAACTTTATTTCTGAAATCACATGAAGGTTATTTCTCGGGTATCTCATTATCTTCCAGAGCCAATTCCAAATCTAGTTGAAGCAAAACCCGCCGTAGATACAGGCCCTGTCGAAAAGGTTCTCCTTCCCAGTCTTATGATTTTAGATTCCGCCGCTTTTCCCTCTAGAAATCAGAGATTTTCAACTGCGCCTGTCGATACATCATCCGATTTAAACGTTCTCTTTCAATCCTCACTTTGTGGGATTTTGAGGCCGAACTTGTCAAGCTCTTTCTCGAATAGCTTTTGAACGAACGCAAATTCTTTCTCCGTCTTTCCCTCAAATCTCAGCGACAAATTAGGCGAAGTGTTGGACGCCCTGATAAGCCCCCACGCATTCTCCAGCACGACGCGGGCACCGTCGACGTCAACCACGTTGTAGTTCCTCTGCTTGAAGGCGTTCTTTATCTCTTCGACTATCACGAACTTCTTGTCGTCTGCGCAGGGAATCAGGAGCTCAGTTGTGGTGTAATATACGGGCAGGTAATTCAAAAGCTCTGACAGTGTTTTTTCGCTTTTTGAAATGACTTCAGCAAGCTTGCATGAGGCGAAGATGGCGTCATCGAAATTGAAGTTTTCTGAGAAGTATATGTGGCCGCTGAGCTCTACTGCTAACGCCGCGTTTTCTTCCTTCATCTTCTTCTTCACCAGCGCGTGACCTGTCTTCCACATCAAGGGGGTTCCACCCAATCTCTTTATTTCATCAATAAGCATTTGGGAGCATTTTACGTCGAAGAGTATCTTCGCACCCGGATGCTGCTTAAGCAAATCCTGTACCACTACGATTATGAAGCGGTCTGCAAAAAGGACCCTGCCTTTTTCGTCTACCACGCCCAACCTGTCCCCGTCTCCATCATAAGCGATGCCTAGATCTGCTTTTTTTTCTTTGACAACGTGAACGAGTTCCTTTACGTTGGCTGGCTTCTCTGGGTCTGGGAAGTGGTGCGGGAAAGTTCCATCCGACTCGCAGTACAGTTCGGTGACCTTGCATCCTATCTCTCTCAGGGCCTGTGGCCCGATCTTCCCTGCAACCGCGTTTCCAGCGTCTACGACCACCTGCAGGGGTTTTTTCAAGCGCATCATGCGTCTCAAGTAGGATAAGTAATTTTCCGCGACGTCCGTGACCTTCACGGCGCCTGGTTTTGCCGCATGCCTGAACCGCTTTGCCTCGATTATTCTCCTGATCTCCTGGATTTCTTCGCCCACCATCGCCTTCATCCCGATGCAGAGCTTGAATCCGTTGAATTCCTTTGGCACGTGAGAACCTGTGATCATCACCCCTCCATTCTTTTTCAGGTGTGCGAGTGAGAAGTAGAACACGGGGACGGGCATTTCGCCTATGTCAATCACATTGCATCCGGCTTCCGTCAGCCCCGCGACCACGGAATCACGTATCCAACCAGAACTTGGTCTGTTGTCCCTCGAGACGATGATTTCCCGCCCCCCGTAGTTCTGCACGTGCGTTCCAAAGGCGGCACCGATTTGCTTCGCAAGCTCGGGAGTGATTTCCTTGTCGACAAGCCCGCGTATGTCGTTTTCCCTGAAAATATTTCTAGGAACCATTAAAACCCTCCGCAAAAAATAAGATAAGACACAACCAATCTTTATAACGATATTTGTTTATAATATTTCATTGTTTGAGCTTTTTAAAATTTTAGAAGGTGGAATGAAATGAAAGCATTGTTGCTCGCAGGGGGCTATGGAATCCGATTGTATCCAATAACGTTGCGGACGCCGAAAGTCCTTTTGCCGGTTGCAGGAAAGCCAGTTATTCAACACCAGATTGAAATGCTCAAAGCAGCAGGGATAGGCAAGGTAATAATATCATTGAACAAAAACCAGAAGAGGATTGAAGAGTATTTTGGAGAAGGATCAAGGTTTGGAGTGAAGATAGACTACTATTACGAGCACAGCACGGGAGATGAAGACAAGCCGGGAGCAATAGGCGCAATCCACCAAGTCACTACGCAATTCGGCGTTGGCGATTACCTTATTCTAGGAAGCGACAACTTCATTCATGGACTCGACCTAAGGAAGATGATGGAATTCCACGAAGAAAAAAAAGCACATATCACTCTCTCGCTCTACCAGACCGACAACCGCTACATCATTGAGAGAAACGGCATGGTTGGAATAGACTCTAATGGGAAAGTGAAGGAATTTCAGGAAAAGCCTCGCATTGAATATGCTATATCAAACCTCGTGAGTCCTGCAGCATACATCTGGGGAAGACAGTTCGTAGAAGAACACCTTCCCAAGTATGTTGAGGAGAGGAAGAAAATGAAGCAAAAGCCGGACATGATTGGTCACGTATACCAGTACTACGCGAACAAGATACCCATTTATGGTTTTAAGTACGAGGGAGTATGGGGCGACGTGGGAACTCCAGAAACTTATATCGAAATCAACCGCCTCGCATTCAACTTGATACCGCCTTCTTCAGGAAAAGCAGGCAAGGGCGTTGTGATCGGAAAGCAAGTGCAGATTGGAAAGAACGTGGAAATCGGAAAACGCACCGTAATAAGGGGGCCGGTGATTATTGAAGACAAGTGCAAGATCGCTGAAGACTCGGTGATAGGGCCTTACGTTTATTTAATACACGACTCGCAAATCGGCTCCAAGTCTTTTATCTCAAGCAGCGTCGTATTTGAGCGTTCAAGAATTGGAGATGGAGTGCATGCAGAGAACTGCATAATAGACGGCGAAGCCGTGATTGAAGATGACAGCAGGATTGAAGGCTATGCGATGATTGGTTACCAAACTAAAGCAGGCAAGGGAAGCAGAATCTTGGGCAACTCCAAGCTGTGGCCGCGTGTGGAACTCAAGAACGAGGCAGTCATTGAAGGCGAGATTCAAACACCAATTGAGTACTTCAGCCAAGAGCTTGAGAGCTCGTGTTTCTGGAAATAAGCAGGTTTGACTGGCTGCAAATCAATTTATGAAAGTTTTCCAAACAACAAAGGTATAAAAGCCACTCAGAAAGAAAACAAATTAGTCTCTTAATGCTTCCCAGAGAATTTCTTCCCTTGGATTCACGACCAAGCCTTTTTCTGTTATTTCAAGGGGATGGACGCTCATCGAATGTTTTGTGCCTCTCATCTTCCTAACGAACAGAATCCTGTGGGGCGGAACGAAGTAAAGCATTACGAGGCCGTCAACAAGGAACTCCTCTACCCCAAAGCGGCTATATTCCTTTTTGCCACCAAGTGTTTCGCTCGTGAGAACGGAAGTGCAGTTGATTTTCCTGAGTTCTTCTATCAGCACGTAGATACCATAACGGATTTTGGCGACGTTTTCTATCCAGAAAGAAAAGGCTGAAATAGAGTCTATGACAACTCGTCTGGCGTTCATTTCACGCGCTTTTTCTACAATCTTTTTCGCCTGCTCTTCCAAGTCAGTCATGTCAGGGCTTGGCTCAAACTTGAATATCTTGAGTTTTCCCGCTTTTTCAAGAGGCAGGAGATCCCACTTGAACCGCTGCATGTTCCACCAAAGGTTGTGTGGACCTTCCTCCATCGTAATATAAACTCCCGGCTCATCATATTCTTTGGCTCCACTATACAGGTACTGCATGCAGAAAATGCTTTTGCCAGAACCAGGGCCACCGCTCACCAGGACGCTGGAGCCCTCTGGAAACCCTCCTTCAATCAATTCATCCAATCCATCTATTCCAGTATGAATGCGCTTCATTCCTTCACCTTCACAGATGCAACACGAAGCTACTGTAGTATTACCCTAGCTTCATTAAAAAACCTTGTGAAACGAGGGGCGGGGGGTCAACTGTCGTCGTGGGGAAGTTTTTTATAGTCGCAGGACGTAGTATTTGCGTACCAGTTCGTATTTCCTGAAAAAGTGGTTTAATGGAATTGCTTGACCTAGTAGTGAAACCCACTTGGAGGGGGTTCTTAGTTGATTTAATTGTGAAAAACAAGCTGGATCCGTGGGACATAGACCTTGTGGAAGTTGCTGATAGGTATCTTGAAGAGATAAGGAAGATGCGGGCCCTTGACTTGAGAATTCCAGCGAACGTTATTCTCGCATCTGCGTTGCTGCTGAGGTTCAAGGCAGAGGCAATTGCTTTCGAGACCGAAGCTGAAGCCGACGCTAAACAGATTGAGATGATTGAAGAAAATATTCCCGAGCTCGTATTCAGGGCAAACAGACCGAGAAGGAGAAGGGTCACGCTGGAAGAGCTCATTAACGCGGTTGACGAAGTGATGAAGCAAGGCAAGAGGCTTACAACGAGGGTAGCCATCCCGAGGGTATTGAATATCGAGATTTCGAAGCAAGAGCTGCATGAGAAGATCAGGGAAGTATACGAGAAAGCAATTTCGCTCAAGGATGAAGAGAGTATCCTTCTTTTCTCCGCTCTGCTAACCGACAAAACTCCTGAAAATATAACCTACTACCTCATTCCAGTACTGCATCTCGTTCAAGAAACTAAAATGAATGCTTGGCAAGACGAGTTTTTCGGCGAGATTTTCCTCAAAGTCTGCGAAGAGCGTGAGATGGAGAAGGAAATGCAGATCAAGGCGAGATAATTTCTACGCTGCTAGCGTTCGTCATGAACATATTTCAAGAGTGTTTTCAAGCTACCGTCTCCCATGCTTCTGTGAAGGCATGCTCTACCCCAAAAGTGGTCTTTCCAATACCTCAAGGGAAATTTGGCTCGAGCTGGAACAAGCCGTGAGACAATTACGAAAAATGGGGCCGGCATCCAACAAGCCAAGGACTTGGGATTTCTCAACCAACACGATTAAAAAACAAGAAATGCGGCCGCCGGGATTTTCAGTTAGGACGGAAACAGTCTATCCAAAAGGGAGGATAGAAGGAACCGTAGGTTCCCCTATTGAACCCGGTCCGTCAGCTTGGAAGGCGTATTCCGGAAGTTTCTTTGGTGGAGCTTTCTTTTCCAAAGAAAGGTCCGCTGAAATCATACCATTAGACCACGGCCGCACGCTATGATTTTGGAAGCTGAAGCTAATTAATTTAATGGAAAAATGGGGGAACCGAGATTCGAATTCCCAAGCAGTAGGGTTTTTCTCTTTCCCTAGGGTTTCTCTTTTTATCTTCTTTTCCCAGGCTTAGTTTTCCGTTAACGCTTTTGTCGCAACAAAAGGGTTACTTTCAAAGAAAAGCTGAAAGAGAAAGGCTACTCGGGTCACCAGCATTTCGGAATCCTCTCTTCAAGGGTTTTCTTTCCCAAGGGTTTCTTTTTACCAAAAAGAAAGGCTTACCCCAAGCTGGTAGGATGCCTAGCCCTGCCAAGATATTCTTTTCTTCCCCCAGGGCTTCTTTTCTTTCAAGAAAAGAAGGGCTGACAGGCTACCCCATTCCCCCAACAATAGGATATTGTTTTCCCTGAATATAAGCAACCACGTATCAGAATCGTGGGTAGGGAAGGATTTCGTCAGTCATTTCTTCCACTTGGCCGAGGATCATCCTCCTGCAACAATACCTTTCAAGTCCAAGCTCGTCCATTACCTTCTTTGGGTCTTCGCCTTTCTTCGTTCTCTGGAGGAATTCCTCGTATTTGTCGGCTACAGGCTTTCCACAACTCCAGCAACGCACGGGAATCATCATTTTAAACCACCTTTATTTATCTTCAGGTTTTTCCTGTATTTTTCCACGTCCTCGACTTCAATGACAAACCCCTCGTAACCACAGCTCCTGCATCTATAGTTGAGGGGGATCACTTCAACCATTGGCTCGACAAGAAACCCTAATACACCGGCAGCAGGAGTAATCGTTTGGTAGGAGCTTATGTGAAAGATTTCTGGAGAACCACACCGTGGGCAAATTCTGAAGTATTTCTTTTCTCGTTTCATGAAACCAGATTGTTATCTGTACGATTTCGTGAACCTTGCCCTTGCCTTTGGTCCCTTGAATTTCTTGGGCTCCACTCTTCTGGGGTCGTCAACTAAAAGTGACCGGTCATAACGCATCATCCTTTCCCTAAGGGAAGGATCACCTGAAAATTCAACTAGTGCTTTCGCGACCGCAGTTCTCGCAGCTTGCGCCTGGCCCATCACACCCCCGCCTCTCACGTTTATCTCTATATCGTATTTCTTTAAGTCAATAAAATCAAGTGGCTCCAAGATCATGTCTTTTACGACGTGGAAGGTAACCGCATTCAAATGAGCACCGTTCAACTCCACGCGTCCCGTGCCGTCGCGGATGGTTGCTCGTGCAACCGCTTCTTTCCTTTTTCCTGTCTTGACGACTACTTTTTTCCTGGCTTTCTTCTTCACAGATTCCTTTTTCTCGGTCATATCATCACATCAAAAAGCTTTTTCCCAAGGCTTCAGAGAAAATCCTAAGGATTTTCTGTGTGTAAAATCCGCAGATTTTCCACATTCCGCAGAAAAGGCTTTTTCCGTCAACGCTTTGCCAACTGAATGAAGCCCGGTCAACTCTGTTTGGCTTCACTCAGTTCCAACTGCTGATTGGCGTCAGGTTCTTTTCCCAGGTTTTCTTTCCAAGAAAAGCTGTTTTCCGCAGAAAAGGCTGTTTGCGCACAAAAGGTTATTTGGTTTTCCAGCCGAGGTTTTTGCAAAGTTCTCCCACTGTAATGAAATCGCATTCCAGGTTTTTAGAGGTTTTTGTGAATTGCTGTGCTTTTCCCTCGCATTCCTTCGGCACTCCGAGATAGACTCTTAGCTTTTTCAGCGCATCTTTGCCTCTCCTAGTTTTTTTTGGAAGCATGCCCCGCACGATTCTCTTGAAGAGCAGGTCAGGACGACGGGGCCATTTGGCACTTTCCTCAGGCGAAGCTTTATTCTGAATCGTGCGTCTCTTTGCGTATTTTTCTATCGTCTTCTTTGGATCGCCGGATATGACGAGCTTTTCAGCGTTTACGACGACTGCTTCCTCGCCCTTCAGCAAGAGTTTGACCAAATGAGCTGAAAGCCGGCCGACAATCGCATTGGTTCCATCGAATACAATCATTTAGAACAACTCACTATGATTACATCAAGATTTTTACTCCAGTTCCTTTTGGGCTGATTTCGACGAGTTTTTCTATGCCAGATATGCTGCCTCCGCTTTTCTCAATTTTTGCTTTTGCTGAAGCAGAGAAATCAAGTGCAACCACCAAAATTCCTTTTTTTATTTCACCAACTCCAAGGACCTTCCCTGGAACAAGTATGGTGTCGCCTTCGCTTGAATGCTTGTCTATTTTGTAGAGATTGACTTGAACCCTGCGCCTGCTGGATTTTTTCAGTAGCTCTGCCGCACGCTTCCAAATGCCTGCCTTGTTCTTTTTAGAAGCTTTTTCAAGAACCACAATAAGCCGCTGGACAACAGGGTTTTCAGGACCTTTTTTCATTCCAACCACTTTAAAGAATTTATCGCACTGAGATGCGGGGGGAGGGATTTTTGGGCGACTTTTGCCTCTTTTTCTAGTGCAGGTCTTTCTTTTTTCCCAGGTTTTTTCCGCAGAAAAAAGCTGAAAGACGTGCCTTTCTTTTAGTTGAGGTTTTCTTTCTCTGCGAGAAAGAAAAAGTCAGAACCCTCGCACCCTCTATGGGACAGGAGCTCTGCAACCGGTCCTTTTTTGGAATTTTCCCCTAGGGCTTTTCTGCAGAAAAGGGCTAGTTACCTCAGTCCTGTGCATTTGTTCCTGACTTCATTCTTGTTGCAAAAAGCCTTTCTTTCTAGTTAAGGTCTTTCTTTCGCGAAAGAAAGAAGTTACCAGGCTCTGCCACCCCCGCATAAAAGCTATTTCTCCCAACGTCCCAGAATTTCGTCAACCTCTTCTTTCCTGCCATTTATGAAAACCTCTTTTTCCCTTGACTTTACACCCTGCGCGATGAAAACGTTCGAAGGAAAGATTTTTTTGAATTCTTTGAGAGGGGAACAATCATAATTTACTTCAACTCCTTGACCAGCGAAGCAGTTTGTTCTTTCAGAATCTCAATCGCTTTTCTTAGATGCTCATAGGCTGGCACGTTGTTGTATGATTCGACGAAGAAAATGAATTCGTCATCCTTGCCTCTGACCTTGACGCCTTCGTGCTCACAGGCTTCAACACAAGCGCCGCATAGGTTGCATTGCTCGATGTTCTTCACAACGAGCTCACTGCCTTCCTTAGTGATGAGGTTCCTAGGACAAGCTTTTAGTATAGCGTCCTCACATTTCTTGCATCCCTTTATCCTTATCTCGGGATAGTAGTTGTAGCTCGCAAGTGCACACTGGAATTTCGCGTGTTTTTTTCCGGTGCCTACTATAGCAGTTGCCTCCAGTTTTAGGGTCTGGCCTCCTCCTAGTTTGATTATGGGAATGTTTTCGTTATAGACTTTTATCTTCTCGTCGGTGCTCTTCAAGTCCCTGCTGCAGACTATTCCGGGCCCCTCTACATCCAAGGAAAACTTGATGACCGCGTTTTTGACAGATGTTTCTTCAAGCGTGAGAGGAATCAAACCAATTCTGTTTGCGAGATACTCGTTGTACATGGGGGAATTGTTTTGTATGAAATCAACTTCGTCTATCGCAAAACAAGGCAACTCTGATATGACCTTCCTTCTTAAAGCATTTACGAAAGCACTGCTGGTTTCCTTCACATGCAGAACGAGCTTTTCGTCTGATTTCTTCAGTATCTTCACCTTCATTCAACTCATCTCCATCAACAAAATGAAAAGAAACCAAAAACTTAAACCCTCCTGCCCCTTTTCCCGCCCGGTCGTTTGGTTGTATCCGTTGGGACCGGCGTTACATCTTCTATCTTTCCTATCCTCAAGCCAGAGCGTGCCAATGCTCGGACTGCCGCTTGAGCGCCTGAGCCAGGCGTCTTGGAGCCATGACCGCCTGGAGCGCGGACTTTTATGTTTACTCCAATTACTCCACGTTCCTTAGCTTTGTCTGCTGCCCTGAATGCAGCCTGCATTGCAGCATAAGGCCCACCTTCCTCCCGGTCTGCTTTTACGATCATGCCACCACTGCCGATTGCGATTGTTTCAGCTCCGCTTAAGTCAGTAATCGTTATTATCGTATCGTTTTTTGATGAATAAATGTGGGCAACGCCCCATTTTCCTTCCTTGATGATTACAGTCCGGTTCCTCCTATCGAATCGCCTAACGGCCTCTTCCTTTTTTTCTCCCGTTGGGGACTCATTTGGTTCCGCGGTTTTTTCTTCAACCATTTAATCAATCCTTTTTGAAACACGCTTGTCTCCTTTTCCTTCATTGTGTTTTTCCAGCTTTCACTTCCTTCGGGTCACCACTCTCTTCAACAGAAAGCTCTTTCGATTCTTCTCTCTGTGAAGCCATCGTAATGGTTTTCTTGTACCAGGAAACCCTGTCTTCTTCATTGAATCTTACGAGGTAGGATGGTGAAGTAATTTTTTTGCCTGCAATTGCAACGTGACCGTGAGTTATGAACTGCCTAGCCTGTTTTATCGTGCCAGCCATTCCTTTCCTAGATACAATGGTCTGAAGCCGCCTGTTCAGTATGTCCCGGACATCGAGCGAAAGCACATCATCGAGGGTCGCATCCTGTTTTCTTATGAGGAAGGTCTTGACTCGGTCAAGGATACCTGAACTCCTGTGTTCAGTGGCTTCGCCTTTCTTTGACAAAAGTGTCCTAGCCTCCCTCCTGATTTTCCTTAGGATTGTTTGCATCCTCCAAAGCTCTCTGGCATTCTTCAAACCGAATTCTGTCTCTAGCTTGCTTTCTCTTTCAATCCTTTCCTTATTCCACAGTTTCTTCGGCTTCTCGTATTCCTTTCTGAGCCTCTTTTTTCCCATTCAAACACCAGTGAGGGGCTTCGCACAGTTTCCAAACTGTATGAAACCCAACAATTTACAATACAACAAGGTTTCACACAGTTTCCTCAACCCCCAATAAATATTTTTACTCAACTCACGAGTTTTCTAATAATTCCATAAACATCCTATAATCTCGTTGATTGGCACGTGGTTCATAGGATTTTTTGTTTTCTTTCCCGCAAACGCATTTCAAATGAAAAACAAAGCCAAACCCACGGAAAAACCAGTTTATTAGACAACCCTCCCCAACTTAGATCAACAGCAATTACTTCTTTTCCTCTTTCCTTCCTTTCTGCTGGGCTTCTGCCGCTGCTGCTGTTTTCTGGGCTTTCACGGCCTTCTTTAAAACCCCTACAGTCATTCCACTTCTTCCCGTGGAGCGCGTGTGCTGGCCATGCACTTTTTGTCCAAGGGAGTGTCTCCATCCCACCCAGCTCTTCAAGTTTTTTTCGCCTTCTATGTCCTGGCGGACTTGGAAGGAAAGGTCGCTCATTATCAAGTGCTTGTCTGTTCCTTCATTCAAGTCCTTGGGCCTATTGAAAAGAAATGGCTTCACCCCGCACTCCCGTGGATTTCTTATGATGTACTCTATCTTTTCAATCTGGTTTTCACTGAGATTCCCCAACTCTGTGTCTTCTTTAATGTTCAACTCCCTGCAGATAATTTTCACGAAAACCTTTGCCAACGTGTGACCGATACCCTTGATTTTTATCAGGCTCTTGTAAAGGTTCCTCTGGCCGTCTAAGTCTGTGCCAGCAACCCTCACAATCGACTTCAGCTCTCTCTTCTTGGGTTCTTCCCTTGCTTTGTCATGAGGCTTCTTCTCTTCCTTGGAATGAACCTTAGAATATTCCACCATTCTATCACGTATATACTGTTTATTTTGAAACGCCGGGACTGGGATTCCCGCAAAACCGTTCTTGGTGCAAAAACACCTAAGAAGT
>JACRGE010000069.1 GCA_016212465.1 Microcaldota archaeon | reverse complement strand
TTTCTTCACCGGCTTTTGGTTTTTTGGTGAAAGAAATTTTGTAACGGTCTTTGCCTGGGCTACTGAAGAAAGAAAGCCAGACGGAATTAGCTGCACCCGCTTTCCAAACAGATGAAGCGATTCCCTTGCATAACCCTGAGGCATCTGGGCTCGGGCAGGGAGTGTCCAACATCGGTAAACAAGTTGATGCTGGACTTGGAGCTTCTGCTTCAAAGCTTATTCCAGGAGGAGGTGAGAGGTTGTCCAAGCAAACGATTGCTTCCGAAATAGGCTGGTAAGCGCCTTCGCCGTATTTGTAAACCGGTTCTATCTTCCAACAACCGCCTGCCTTCTGGCATGCCTTGCAGAATGCCGCATTGCTGTAATAAACGAACCTCAGCCCTGAAACGATTACCCCACACCGCCTCATGAAAAATTCTTTTTCCTTTGGAATAGATGAAGAAGAAACCGCCCCATCTTCAACGATGTTCCTGAGTTCCACCGTGTTGACCTTCAACTCTGACATGCATTTCTGCTCCCATTCACTCCTGATCGCGAGAAAAACAATGCCGAAACTGGCTGCGAGCACGATGACTGCAACCAAGAGTTCTATGGGAGCCGAAACCTGGGATTTCATTACAATCAATAGAAGTAAAATGAGCTGGTATAAAATACTTCGTAGGATTGAAAAAAGAAAATCAGGGGATTAGTGCACGGCAAGGAAAAGCGAGAAGAGCGCGCCTTTTGCTGCTGTTCCGGCTTCACCAAGGTTCTCGCTTGCTTGAGCTGCTGCATACTGCAACGCGGGTTTTATCAAGGTTATGATGAGCACTGCGGCGATGATGATTACTAAAAGCATGTAAATGGGCGTCCACTCGCTTCCTCTCTTCATTTGAATCAACTAACTGTGCACTGACCTTGTAGATGAGTTGATGCAGTAATAAATGCATCGCATTTGTCACTTGCAGTTTTCTTCGACGCGTGAATAATCATGCAGTACGTAACTCCGTCTGCTGTACAGATTGCGATGTTTGCCTTTACTCCCTTGTTCACGGTAATCTTAGAGCTTTCCGAAGGATTACCAGTCGGGAGTGTAAGTGACTTACCAGAGCCGCATATGTTGCTATCACAAGCAGCGAACAGATTGGCTGGGTCTACTGAAGTTTCTCCGATGATGTTTTTCCAATACAGTTTGCTGTCTATCTTGAACTCCACTGACGAAGCGGACTCAACTCCGTAACCTGATTGGCTGACTTTTTTAAGGAGCTGGGGCATTATGTAGTCGGCGGTTGAACCAAACAAGTTGATTCCTCCAATGAAGCCCAAAAGGATACCTAGAATGGCTACTGCGACGATGACGCTTATGACCAGCATCATGGTATCAAAAGCCTGGCCTCTCCTCATTTCCATCCCCTCCTGAAACACATGTAACTCAAGATTCCAAAATCCTTTGATTCATTATCTTCTATAGATATTTAAATCTTTTTTTAAAGTGTTGTTGAAGGATTTGTGCAGAAACAACGGAAGGGGGTCCAAACCTATTCCTTTATTTCTTTGGTTTGGGTGAGGAAGTGACTGGTTTTGCCGTCTCATGAGTGGCTGGCTTCTTTTTTCTTTTTAAGTAGAGGAGGCCAGCAGCTGCAACTACAACAATTAATACCACAGTTCCAGGAATCAGCCAAGGCGGCACTTCAGTGGATTTAGCTCCTGCTTTGATGCAGTCTTCGTCGCCAGAGCTCGCACAGTCCGGGTCGCACTTTCCGTCTGCGATGCCGTCGCAGTAGTTGTCCCTGCTCCCAGAAACGCAGTCAGTTGGACAACTCGCGTAATTCTCGTTTTTTTCGCACTTGAGATTTCGGTTGCATACGGAACCTATGAGTTGCTGGAAAACGGTTTTTTCATTCTTTTGAATCTGGATGTTATAAGCGTCTTCCCGGTACGGAACTTTCATTAAGATGGTTCTCTTGTCCAACTCTTCAAATGTTTCGCTCAGATAAAATGATATTGAAAACTTGGTTTTGCTTATCGTATTTCCCTCCCGATCCAACACTATTGCTGCATAGCTTCCCTTGCTAGACGCATCTGGCTTTCCCTCAATCACAGAGAGCCAGTTCATGTCCACCTTTCCGTTTCTCGTGACATCAAAATCCAGAAGCAACACTTTGTCTGCAATAACCGGGCTAAGTAGGGCTAGGAACAGCAACAAACCCTTGACAAATACTTTTCGCATTTCAATTACCCACAAAGTATACTATCCACCCACTCTCGACTTGGTTCATCCAAGCCAACAACAGGGTCGTTGGGTGCTGTGTTAACCATTATGCTTTTTCCCTTTCTTCCTTCTTTATTTGTATAAACGTTGCCAGTACAGCATGGGGTCCCCTTGTGCGCCCTTAGATCAGCCATGCTGTGAACTGTGCCAGAACACCATTCATCGCAGCACCCACCTTGGGATTTCGGCTTGGTTGTATCGCATCCGTACTCAGCAGAGAGGGGGTTGGGGTAGGGAGTATTCGGGCCGCACACGTGCTCGAGGTCAAGGTCAAAAGAACCTTGGGGCTCGGGCGCCTCAGGCCAGTCAATCCAACAATACTCGTCTGTCAACCCAAGCAGATGACCGAACTCGTGCGAGGTCGTGTACTTGCTCGTGAACTCCGTGTACAACGCCCGGCCTACGCCTACAGTCGACCACCCCCTCGCAGAATCGCACAATGGGTCTGCACTAAACCCGACGTAGTAATCCGCGTCAGAGTATTCCCTGCCCAAGGCGATGGCACACCTGGTTATCTTGTCGAGCACGTCAGCAGAGCAGGATTTCTCTATCTTGCAGTTTGAATAGGATTTCAATACCCTGAATCTCGGAGCGCAGCTTGCTTCCCCGTAAATCCTTTTCAGCTCTTCTGCGTGTGTGTCCACCCAATCATTGAAAAACTTCTTCTGCTCGGAATCTCTTTCAATGTTTTCGTAGTTCACTGGAATGAACAGAATCGTTCTCTTGGCTTTTACGCATTTCCCACTCTCGCAGACTTGCGTCTTGCTGCAATCCTCGTCCTTGGTGCATTGCGGGATCGCTTTGCACCTGTTGCTCCTGCAGTGGAATCCTTCCATGCAATCTTCATCCGAGCAACAGTCTCCTCCAATAACGTTTTTATTGCAGCAGACCTTGTAATCCGTGTACCCCAAATCCTTTATGAGAGCAGTATAACTCGTCCCTGGCTTGATTGCATCGTGGGGGAATATTGCTTTGTGGTCTGGGGTTACCCCTCCTACTTCGTTCGAGTCCCTCATTTCCGACGCCCCTCTTGTATAAAATGGCGGGCTCACGTAATAACTATCGCGTGAGCAGCAGCCGCCCTCTATCTGACAGTCCGTTGGGCAGTTCTCGCAGTTTTCTCCCAAGTGGACTTCGCAATTGGCATTCCCGCAAACCGCTTTTTGTTCTTCCACGATTTTTATTTCAATCGGTTCCACTACCTTAGGCGCAGGCTTCTCTGCTTTTTTAGCGCAAACCCCTCTTTCGCACTTCTTTGACTCGCACTCCCAATATCCTGAACAAGTTTTTCCTTCTGCAAGCAATGGCAGGCAGTAGTTGGAATCACCGCAGTAGCCTCCATCGCATTGACTGTCGAAAACACAGCACTCTTTTCCAGCTGGGCAGCAGACGTTCACTTCGCAGTTGTCCGAAGCACATTGACTGTCTGCTTCGCAGTACCTACCATCTTCTTTCTTAACCGGCGGTGCGGGGCAGTCAGCTGGACAGGTTCTGTAAGTTTCTCCGAAGTCACATGCATTGTCTCCGCAGTAAGTTGGTCCAGCACTGCAGAATCCGCGCACGCAATATCCTCCAGCACATTCATCCCCGTTTTGACAGTTTTCGCCATCTGCTTTCTTGTTTACAATCGGAGTCGTTGTGCGTAAAGTAGTGGTAGTATATTGGGGTGTGGGCGTGGTTTTTGATAAAGTGGTTGTCGTCGCACTCGAGGAAGTGGTGGTTAAAATCCTTGAAGTAGTTGTCGTCACGCTTCTTGAGAATGTAGTGGTCGTCACGGCTCTTGATGAAGTGGTTGAGGCGAGCGTGGTAGTGGTCCTGCAATCTCCATTATCGTAGTTGCAGGCAGCATTGTTACAAGCAGAGTCGCATGTTCCATCTCCTAACCAGCTTGGCGAGCAGCTGCACCCCCCTGAAGTGGTTGTTGTTCTAGAAGTAGTAGTCGTGGCTCTGCAATCTCCATTATCGTAGTTGCAGGCAGCAGTATTACAAGAAGAATCACAAGCACCATCACCCAACCAATTAGCTGGACACGTGCACGCGCCAGTTGTCGTTGTCCTGAAAGAAGTAGTAGTGTACGCAGTTGAAGTCGTCGTCCAATAATAAGTTGTGGTCGAAGAGTACGTGGTCATTGATGTGGTCGAGGTCGTCCGATAATAGGTTGTAGTAGTGCGCGGCAAGGAAGTGGGAGTCTGGTAAACGCAGTAGTGGTTTCCCGTGTCGCACACGTAGCTCCAAGGACAGTGGTCGTTCGTCGTGCAGCAGGTTTTTCCAGCTTCGCAACAGACTGTGTAAGCACTGCCACTGAACCCACAGTGGCCCGACGAACAATCGTAGTCAGTCGAACAGCTTTCTCCATTGGCTTTCTTCGTTTTTTCCACACAATAATAGTTCGGGCCACAGTTTTGGGAAAAGCTGCAGTCCCTCCAATCCCTGCAACAGGTCTTTCCCGCTTCACAGCATAAACTGTTGTAGCAGTTGCCTGATTGACAATCTCCGCCTCTCGTGCAGGATTCGCCGTTTGCTTTCAGCTGACCAGTCATCACACAATAATAATTGGAGCCGCAAGTGTATGCTTGGCCTAATGCGTTCGCACACTGGTCGTTGGTGGAGCAGCACGTTTTCCCGGATTCGCAGCAAACGCTGTTGCCGCAGTTGCGCGACACGCATGTTGCTCCTGTTATGCAATAGCCGCCATTTGGGGTGTAGGCCTCGCAGTAAGAATATTCATTGCACCTCAGAAAGCCTGCTGAAGTGCACTCGGATTGGGTGGAGCAGCACGTTTTGCCGGCTTCGCAGCAAACGCCGTTCTGGCAATTGCCTGAAGCGCATTGGGAGGCGGAAGCGCAGGCGGCTCCATTCGCCAAGTTCGTAGAGCTAACGCACTGGTAGTTCGTGCACTTGAATCCCGTCGGGCAGTAGAAGTCACTGGGGCAGCACTGACCCGAGTCGCAGCAGTAGGAGTGGTCGCAGTGGCCCGAAACGCACTGGGAGTTTTCCATGCAGTAGCCGCCGTTGGGAATATTCGTTTTGATGACGCAAACGAAGTCAGTGCACGTCTCGTCGCCGTAGCAGTCGGACTGGCTCTTGCAGCATCCGCTTCGCGTCTGCTTTCCGCTAGCGTCGCAACAAACGCCGGCGTCGCAGAAGCGTGAGATGCACATGGCTTCGCGGTTGCATGCTTCGCCAACTCCCTTCGCAGCAGTGCACACGCCGTTCGAGCAATAGAGCCCGGAATTGCACGAATAATCGCTTTCGCACGCCTCGCCTGCAGCCGCGTATCCTGTAACTGGGTTGAAAAAGCTCTTTAAGAAGTCAAATGCTTTGCCAAAAAAATCATCCAAGAAAAAAGCCTGGACGCTAAAGGGGGTCACTAAAATAAAAAAAACAAATACGGCAAGTGGCGCGCGCATATAACTAAAATCCTCCTAAAGCTCGGGTGTGAACAGTTAACGTATCATAATTTAAAAACATTTGGTAATATAGGAGACTGTTCGTTAAACTAGTAGGAGGATTTAAAGAAAAAACGATTTGAAAAAATTTTTGTGGGACTAAGTGCTCCGCTCGAACCTGCCACAATAATTAGGTAATCTCCGTCAATTCACGACGTCATACTAATTATTACCAGAATTTATAAGTACTACCATCGGAAGTTCAATAGGTGGTTTTGTTGAAGCAGGTTATTTGATTTGATTTCTCTGACTAAGCTATTTTGTCTTTTTCCACATCAACTCGAATTGAGTGCAATAAAGCCTAGCAACCTCGGAACTCGTTATTTTAATGGAAACCGGTGTGGGGTTAAGCGCGAAAATTACTACATTGTTTCCGTAGATAAAAAGAGAGGCTAGGCTAAACCCGCTACCTATCTTCTTGTAAATCGCAAGCGGAAAGGGGAGGACCGTGGTTCCCTCGATGAAAAAAATCCTGGCTCGCAACTTCCTTTTCACGCGTTCTTTGAAGTAGTTTTCGAAAACAACTTTTGGAATGCGCTTTAAATAATTTTCGCCCAGGCTATTGAAAACCAGAAGCTCTCCCCCAACTTCAAGAGTGTCATCCAAAATCGTCTTGAAACCCTCCACTCCATCAAACACCCGGACATAAGTGCCATCACTTGGATTCTGAATTGGTTCTCTCAAACGAGGCAGGGCATCCTCAATCGCTTTTCTGTTCTCCGATAACTTTGATTCTTGCTCGATTAGATACTCAAGAATTTTCTTCGGGTCAGCAGCCTTGAAATATCTTCTATCATTGCGGATTACGTAACTAACCAATCCCTTTGTGGTTAGTCGTTTTAAGGAATCGTAAACATGTGAGCGAGAAACATCGAGTTTTTCGGAAACCCCCGAGGCAATTGTTTCTCCTCCCTCAAGCAAAGCTAGGTAAACATCTGCTTCATTGTTAGAAAGGCCTATGCCCATCAGAAGGCTCTTCAGCCACATCGCGAGTCTCGCCTCCTACGTATATATCACACCATATTCTATTCGAGTTGCTGGTTTAAAAGTATGCGGTTTCGTTGTCCGTCTGAGGACAGCATAAATAGAAATACAGTCCAAGAGAGAATATACCAGAGCTCAAACACATGTTTTCAGTTTTTTAGAGTTGTGGAAAACAGGGAATTGCGGTAAATAAGAAGGAGAAGAAGCGCCCAAAAGGAGGAAGGCAATCCATGAGCCAAGGTACTGAGAATCTTGCTGTTGTAATCATGCTTTTCTTGTTTCTTGCAGCTGTTTTAATCTGGGTTTTCAAGCCAGCTGAAGTAACTGGATGGCTTCCCGCAGTCAATGTTACTACAGTAAACATCACCATGACTGCCACGGTTGTAAACCAAACGCCTCAAGTGACTGTCTGCAATGCGGAAGCGGCTGTAGCTCCTTGTGCAATGGGTGCTTCTTGTGCAAGCGGAGACAAGCAACAGGTGTGGATTAATGCAACGGTAGTCGACGAAAACGGTTATTCGGACATAGACCTTGTAAACGCCACAGTCTACCTCACCAGTGCTGGTGCTAGTGAAACTTCTACGGATGCAAACAACTCCAAGAGATATTTCGTTGGTCGAGCCTCTAGCCCCCAATCAATATGCATAGAAACACTGATTAATGCCACAGCTGCTTGGTATAACTGCTCTTTCAACATCAGTTGGTTTGCGCAGAAGGGGGGTTGGACTGCGAGTGTTACTGCGAATGATACGGCGCAGTTGAGGAGTACAAAGACTTGTACGTTTACTATGGACCCGTGCTTGGGTATTGCAAGTGATCCAGTTAATGGGGGGACGATTGCGTTCGGTAACGTCAATCCTGGTTACACTTCTAACCAGACCTTTAATGTAACGAACAGGTGCAACGACCAGCTGGACTTGAAGCTTCAGGGACAACAGTTCTGTACCGGCGGATGCGTTGCTAGAATACTGTTGGGGACTGGCACGACTGTTGTTAATGTTACGTTCGCTTACGGTCTTACGGCGGTTCCTTCCTCCCTCGGCGGAAACGGCCTTAATACAACAGGTTATTACAATACTTCCGATAACCTTGCTGCGCAGGTGACGCAGGCTGA
>JACRGE010000068.1 GCA_016212465.1 Microcaldota archaeon | reverse complement strand
TGTTTTCCATCTGTTCTGAATGTTCCAGGCAAAATTGATTTGGCGCTCGTGATCACTCCAGCCAAGATAGTCCCGCTTGTGATGAGGGAATGCGCGGAGAAAAAAATTCCGTCAGCAATAATAATTTCAGCTGGTTTTGCGGAAACAGGAGATGAAGGAAGAAAACTGCAGGAAGAAGTTGCCGAGATTGCGAGAAAAGGAAGAATGCGGTTACTTGGACCGAATACTCTCGGTGTAATCCGGCCTTCAATGGACCTCAATGCTTCTTTTGCACCCAGCATGCCCCCTGAGGGAAGAATTGCTTTTATATTCCAGTCTGGCGCTCTTGCTGACAGCGTCATTGATAGGGCGATCAAAGAAGAAGAGGGGTTCAGCGCACTAGTCGGACTCGGCAACAAATCGGATTTGGATGAAACAGACTTCATCAGATTCTTTTCCGAAGACAAGGAAACGAAGGTAATCGCCTTGTACTTAGAGGGAATAGAACGAGGAAGGAGGCTCATGCAGGTTGCAAGAAAGTGCAGAAAGCCCATCATCATGTTGAAGGGTGGTAGGACGAAGGAGGGAGGAGAGGCAACCGCTTCGCACACGGGCCACTTGGCAGGCGACTACAATGTGCTCAAGGGAGCAATGAAACAATGTAGGGTATTGTTGGTTGATTCACTTGAGGAACTGTTTGACTTGGCAAAAGTCTTTGAGGAACAACCCCTTCTCAAAAAGAACGGAATCGCAATAGTTTCAAACGGAGGAGGCGCCGGGGTTTTGTGCACGGATTACTGCAAGGAATTCGGATTGAATCTAGTTCCCTTGAAGGAGGAAACGCTCAAAAAACTCGACAAGCACATGCACCACGCTTATTCCAGGAGAAACCCGCTTGACATTGTTGGAGACGCGCTGCCAGAAAGGTACAAGGCCGCAATTGAAGCCCTATTGGCCGAAGATTACGTCTATGGACTCATTGTGATTCAAACGCTTCAGACCATGACCAAGCCTGAAGAAAATGCGAAAACAGTGGTGGAAGCCCACAAGAAATTTCCTTCCAAGCCAATCGTTTGCGCTTTCATGGGCGGACAGTTCAGCGAGCCTGGCATGAAATACCTTGAATCCAGAGGAATACCGGATTTCCAGGATCCGAAGCGAGCTGCGATGGCGATGGCTGCTTTGGCCGGGCTATTATAGCCTTAATAAAACGAATTAACCCCACACTGTTGAAAACGTTTCCCTCGTGAAGTCTCACGATTTTTTTCAAAAAAACGGAATCTTGGGTTAGATACAATTTTTCAAGCGGATTAACCAAACTTTTGGTTTCGCCATTTTTTACTCCAGAAAAACCAGAGATTTTTAACTGGGCCTAATTAACCCAACCTTACTTAAATCATCCAGCTCCGCCACCGCCGCCACCTCCAGCACCACCTGAAGCAGATGCAGCTGAAGCTGCAGAAAAACCTGATGAGAATGAAGAAGCGAAGCTGGCGAAACTGCCTGAGGCTGCGACTGCTGCAAAGCCCGAGTCCCTGGGGGGTTGAATATTCAATACCTCCATCTGTTTAGCTACTTTCTTGGCGTTGCCAAATACAGTCGCATAAACCAAATACTGTTCCCACAAAACCACATCAGTTGGAATCTTTTCCCTCATGTTGTCCATCGTATCCAAGAACCACTTTAAGCCAGCCCAGCGGTTATGCCTTTCCTCTCCCTCAGGAGTGAATTTCGTGAGCGCGAATTTCATGATTCCATCAATCAAAACGAAAACGGCGTTAGCCGCAAGTGCGGCAATCATCCAAATGTTCAAGTTGCCTGAAAAAACAAGCACGAAGCCAGCTGCGATTAAAGCAATTAAAACCGAGCCCGGCGAAAAAAGCCAGTCTCCGGAGGAAGGGAGCCTTCCCAACCAGGACCTGTAGGACAACAGCAAAAAGCCTGCAATCAAAAGCATCGCGCCAAGCGAATAAATTGAGAGGGAGAACAGCAGCAGTTGAATCACCAGCGTCAACAGGACCAGACCCATCTGTAGCCTGTTGAAATAAACCCTGCCAGTCTTGTCCAAGTACCTCTCTTCAATCCCACCAGCATTTGCTTCATCGGACTTTGCTACAATCGGCTTTATTCCCCCCAAGTTTATCGTCTTTTTTCCCAACAAATCTCCTACTCGCTTGGCAGCAGTAGGGTCTGCTCCCCCTATTTCCATCTTGGTCATCATCCTCCACTTGTCCGCCATGGACTGCGTGTCGCTCTTGTGCGCCTGAGCGATTTCTGAAACCTTAATTGAATCACCTGGTTCAACGTGAGTTGAGAACCAGCCACCTATTTTTTTCTGAAACACCTCGTCCAAAAGCCATTCCTCAAAAGGATGCAGCTCGTCCCTACCCTGCGCCCGCGTGAGCAAATAATCGTCTTTCTTGAAAACAAATCCCGTCGGAGTCGTTTTCTCTATCTTCAAGTGCCCCCGCCGCGCCAAGTCCAGTAGCGTTGCTGTCATGCTTTTCACTGACGTATTTTGTGTCAAAATCCACTCTACTTCCCAAGGCTTGTCTCCGTAAGGAATGTCGTGCTCCCTAACCAACGGCGTTTTATGCAATTCCCTTCCGTATTTGTTGTAGTAGTAATAGAATCCCCCTGCAAGAATGACGAAAACCATTACGGGATATAGCCAGAGCCATGCGATGGTTCCATAAATGAAGCTATTCATGTTTTCTTCACTGACCACTTTGTCGTATCCCTTTCCTCCTACAACTCGTGCTTCGCTTCCGTTCAGCGTTTCTTTGTTGAACAATACCCTTAACTCGAGGAATGTTTTTGGTGGGATGTTGTTTGCATGAATAGTTAAAACATCACCTTCAAGTTCGTATCTTGCGTCAAGCAATGGATGCAGCCAAACGCGGGAGCCAGAGTAAAGTTTTTTCGGGAATGTCACTCTCGCGTCAAGGGACTCTGCTCTGGCGTCCCACTGGTTTCCCCACGCCTTCCAATAAAACTCGTATGCATCCTCATAGGATACTATTGCCTTCTTCAGCACATACGTTAGTAGGAACGTTTTTCTTTCGTTGTACGCTGAATAAAACCACTTCACGCGCTTGAAACCCACGTCCTCATATACCTGTAAGTCCTCGGCTTCAATTGGTATCTCAGCTCCATTCCTCACCTCAAATACTTTGATGGAGGAATACTCCCAACCCCCATACGGAAAGTCCCGGTAGGCATAGTGGAAATCGCCCTCAAAGTTGAACGTCAGCTTTTCCTTCACAAAAACCGATGCATCATCCTCCAACTCGTAATTCAATTCCACTTGGGGAAAGTAATAGCTTTTTGCTTCGGCAAGCCCGGCCAAGAGAAGCAGGAAAACGACCAGCATTGTTTTTTTCATAAATCCATTAGTCTGAGCAGTTAAAAAACGTGTTTGATGAGTGTCAAGTCCTTTTTTGTTTATCTCGAGCTTATCTCCATGCTAATTCTTATTAATTTCCTTGAGCTATTTTATTTGAAGTGAAAAAAATGGTGCAGGAGCTGGAGGTAGTCATAAGGAAGCATGCTTTGAAGAACGCCTTTGATTACGGCAAGGCATCCCTAAATACGGTAGTTGGAAAAGTGATTGCCGAGAAGTCTGAAGCCAAGAATAATATGGAGGAAACGATGCGGCTCACCAATCAAATAGTGGAAGAAGTAAACAAGATGAAAAAGGAAGAGATTGAAAAGGAATTGGGGAAATACGATTTTGTCGTCAAGAAAGTTGAGGAAGAAAAGAAAATCAGATTAGGGGGGGTAGAATACGGAAAAGTGGTGACGCGTTTTCTTCCCGAGCCAAACGCACCCCTGCATATAGGGCATGCGAAAGCAGCTTTTCTTTCATACGAAGCAGCGAAAGAATACTGGGGAAAATGCATTCTCAGGTGGGACGATACGAATCCAAAAAAGGAGAAGCAAGAGTATGTGGATGAAATAAGAAAGAGTCTGGCGTGGCTTGGTTTGGCGTTTGCTTCAGAAGGCTATGCCTCAGATAAGATGCCCCTGTTCTATAGGTACGCTGAGCAGCTCATCAACCAAGGAGATGCATACGCGTGCAAATGCAAAAAAGAGAAGATAAATGAAAGCAGGGAAAAAGGAAAGGCATGCAACTGCAGAAGCAGGAGTGAAAATGATAACCTGGAATTGTGGAATGAAATGCTTGGCGGGAGAGCGAAAAAAGGAGACGTGGTTCTGAGGCTTAAGGGAAACGTGGGTTCATTGAATACAGTCATGAGGGACCCCACTTTGTTCAGGATAATTACTACCCCACATTTCAGGCAAGGCAATAAATACAGGGTTTGGCCGACATACGATTTTGAAGCAAGCATATCCGATTCATTGGATGGAGTAACCCATGCATTCCGCAGCAAGGAATATGAGCTGAGGGACGAACTTTATTATTATATACTCAACAAATTGAATCTGCGTAAGCCTATCGTCTATGACTTTTCCAGACTGAACATAAAGGGAACCCTCTTGAGCAAGCGCGCTCTCAAGCCGCTTATTGAAGGTAAAAAAGTTTCAGGCATGGACGACCCGCGTCTTCCAACTCTCTCGGGTTTGAGGAGAAGGGGAATTCTCCCAGAAGCGATTCGCTCTTTTGTGCTATCGTTTGGCTTGAGCAAGGTAGAGAGCGAGCCGACTTGGGAGGCGCTCCTAGCTGAAAATAGGAAAATGCTGGACCCAGTTGCAGAAAGATATTTTTTTGTTGCAGAACCAATTCTATTGAAGGTTGATAAAGTAAAGGAAGGCGAGGCCTTTCTTCCGAAGCATCCGTCAAAGAATTTGGGGCAAAGAAGGGTTGGATATTCTGGAAGATTCTATATCTCAAAAAACGATGCAGACAAGCTGCAGGAAAGAGAAGTTCTTAGGTTAAAGGACTTGTTCAACGTCGAGCTGGTGAAGAGAGGAAAAACCCTTTCCGGCAGATTCGCGGGAAAAGAGTTGATTCAGGATTCAAAAAAACTGCAGTGGGTCTCTGGAAAGAAAGGAGAGTTTATTGAAGCGGAAGTCCTCGTGCCTGGCGATTTGTTTGTTGATGGAAAGCTCAATCCAAAGAGCTTGATGGTGGAAAAAGGTTATTGTGAAAAAGCATGCGGCGAGTTGAAAAAGGGTTCAGTGATTCAGTTTGAGCGGTTTGGCTTCGTGAAGTTAGATGAAAAGAAAAGGAATAAACTGGTTTTCATCTTTACTTGCTAGGATGAGCTGAATGGATTATTGTACTCAACTGCTTTCCAGGCTTGTTTCAATGGACACCGATTCTGAAACAAAGAAAGGATACGGGGAGTGCGCTAATTTTATTGCAGAAGAAGCTCGCAAACTTAGATTGAAGCCGAAAATCGTTTTCGCGCCAGCGCCCGACAAGAAGCCAAGGCCCAATGTGTTAATAGAGTACAGTATAGGCATGGACAAGACAGTCGTGTTTGCTGCGCATTACGACACCGTTCCTGCTGGCAAGGGATGGAAGACGGATCCATTCAAGCTCACGAGAAAAGGGGGTAGGCTGTTCGGAAGGGGAGCAAGTGACAACAAAGGCGCTATCGCGGTTGCATTGTCTGCTTTGAAGAAATTGAAGCAGAGGGGGAAAAGCAATGTTAATGTAAAACTGATTTTTTCCTGTGACGAGGAAGTTGGAAGCGAATTCGGTTTGAGGTACTTGTGTGAGAAGAGAAAAAAGGAAATAGACGGCGACCTTGCGATTGTGCTTGATGCGGGCTCGCGCTACATCGGCATAGGCTGCTCAGCTGCTGTATTGGGCAAGATTTTCATCAAAGGAGAGCAGGGGCACGCGGGCTATCCGCATAAGGCGAGGAATGTCCTCAACAGCGTCATTCCCTTTCTCAACGATTTGAAGGATTATTCCAAGGAGCGGGAAAAAGTTTTGTCTAAACTGGATGCGCAGCCTGGTTCGCCGAAGAAAAAAGTGTGGGGGCGTTTTAACATTACGATGTTGAACGCAGGGGTGAAGGAAAACGTTTTCCCGCCTGAGGCAATGGTCGGATTTGATTTGCGGCTCATTCCAGAAGAGGACGAGAAGAAGACTTTGGATTCCTTCAAGAAGTTTGTCGGCAAGCTCTTTAAGAAACATGATTTGGACGGTCGCGTTGAACTCAATTCCCACGGCGGCTATTTCGTTGACGAACGCGAAAGCAAGATAAAAAAAGCAATCTCCCTGATCAGAAAAGTTTCTGGAAAGCATGTAAAAACTGCTGCCTCGCTTGGAGGAACCGACGGCACTTTCTTCGCGAGGGCTGGGATTCCAGTACTGGAGTTTGGACCGGCTTCCAAGAATTCAAACTTCCATGGCACAAACGAATTCATTCTGGCAGATGACTTAAGAAAAGGCGGGGAATTCATTAAGAAGTTTTGCGAAAACTATGCGTGATTCCAAGGAGCTTCTCAACAGCCTCCTTCATGTTTTTGCTTTTGCTCACTGCGCTGATTACCGCAATGCCTTGTGCTCCGGCTTCGAGCACGCTTGCCGCATTCGTTTCATTAATGCCTCCTATGACTATTAGGGGGGTTTCAATCCTTCTCTTCTTGAATTCAGAAATCGTTTTCCTTACTGCCTCAATTCCTGCGGGGGCCGCTGCATCTTCTTTTGACGGCGTCGCGAAAATTGGACCAAGCCCAATGTAATCCGCGCCCTTTTGGGCTACCGCTACTGCTTCCTCTGCAGTGTTTGCTGAAGCTCCAATGATCTTTTCCTTGCCGAGTATTCTTCTAGCTTCAGCAATGCTCAAGTCGCTCTTTCCCAAGTGCACTCCATCCGCATCGATTGCCTTCGCAACATTCACTCTATCATTGATGATCAGAAGGGTTTTTCCTTTCGTTATCTCGCGCAGCCTCCTCCCGATTAAAATCATTTCCTCGTCGCTCGCATTCTTGTCCCGGAACTGAATTACTTTCACGCCTCCCCTCAAAGCAGCACGGGTCATTTCACGATGACCACGCGATGAATC
>JACRGE010000066.1 GCA_016212465.1 Microcaldota archaeon | reverse complement strand
GGCACTGAGTTTGAAACAAAGTGCTCCGACCGGGATTTGAATTCCCGAGCGCCCCTAATTTGAATTTCTTTTCCAAGGCTTTCTTTTTAAGAAAGGCTTGTTCTTTTCTTTCCCTAGGGTTTCTTTTCTTACAAGAAAAGAAAGGCTACCCGGGTCATCGGCTCGATTAGCCTCCTCCTGTTTCTTCCATTTTAATTCGAGTCATCGAAACGGGAGAAAAAGGCCGGAATCCTTGACCGGACTAGACGATCGGAGCACATAATAATTATTGGAGAAGGAATAAATAAGGTTTTTTGCAAAACGGTTTTGATTAATAGGGCAGAATGTTTGCTGCGTCCAATTTCTTCACGATGCTTTCAAAAACCGATTCCCTGCTTTTTGAGGCGTTGATTACAACGATTTTTTCTTTAGGCAATTGATCAACTAGCTTCAAGTAATTCTCGCGGAGTTTTTTCATGAATTCGAGTTTCTCGAACTTCTCAACTGCTGTCCTTTCTCTAAGCCTCTCAAGTGCACCTTCAGGCGGAATATCAAGGATAAAAACTACGTCTGGAACAGGCATTCCATCATGCATTTTTATTATCTTCTCTAGAGGAATTCCCTGCGTTTGTTGAAACGCTAACGTAGAGTATTTGTACCTGTCGCAGATAACCATAGCTCCTTCCTTCAGAGAGGGTGTAATCACTTCCTTCAGATGCTCTATGCGGTCTTTCACGTAAAGCTCCAAAAGCTTGTCCGCACTTCTATAAGGGTCGGTCTCACTTTTTAATAGCTTACGGATTTGTACCCCGTGTTTTCCGTAGGTGGGCTCGTGCGTTACAACAATGAAATCGTATTCCTTGCTTCGGTCAAATAAGAAGGAGGCAAGCCTCTTCGTGTTCTCGCCCTTTCCACAACCATCCATTCCCTCGAAAACAATGAATCTTCCATCCATGCTTCCACCTCATAAATTCAAGAAGAGGCTTAATACAACTGCAGCAATCGGAATAGACAGATTGTCGTCAATGCCCAAGTCCAGGGTTTCAACCAGTCCCAGTACGAGGGAGCAGAGAGCAGCACCTAAAATACCGAAGAAATAAAATGAGGAAATAAAACCGAATAGAAGGAATGCCGCAAGCCCTTCCACCGTCTTTTTTGGATTCCAGCTCAAGGGGTTTTTGCCCCTCCTCCCGAATAGCGTGGACGCGCCGTCTCCAACTGCGAGAATCGCGATCGTGCCTCGCTCGAAAGTAGGCGAAAAGGAGAAGGAAACGAGAAACAAAAGACCCACTAAGTAAAAGAGCGCGCCTTTTCCGGGAAAGTGCCCTCTTCTCTCCAATCGATTGAAAATGAAGTCAAATGGGTTTTCTACTCTAATGAGCCTCAGGTTTATTATCAGGAGAGAAAAGCAGATGAAGGCGAGCAGGAACAAGAGAGTGAACTGCTTGCCCAAAAAATACAATACCCCGATTATGAAGATTCCGAAAGCTATGTGAAGAAACTGCCTTGCGTCCTCGGAAAAACCTTCTGCCTTTTTTCTTTTCAAGTTCACCACTCTTCTCCCAAGCTAAAGTGTTTTCTGAACCTGTTTATGAAAATCCAGACCAATAGGTAGATAACCATTCCAACTGTTGCGCCTGCAGCCACTTGACTCAGGCTATGAACCCCTAGGTAAATCCTCGAAAATGAAACGAGTGCGCCGAGAGGCAATATGATAAAGAACAAGGGTGTTCCGAGTGCACCGAAGATGAAGACAAATGAAACTGCTGAGTGAATGGACGGAAATCCGTAAGAAGAAGGGCAATACGTTTCTCCTGCACAAGGCCTCGGGATTTTATACAAGTCTTTTAGGACGGGAATGAACAGGAGAGTAAGAAGAAGAGAAAGCAGGAACACGTCCCTTCTCTTGAACTTGAACAACCCCACGAAAACGAAGAGGGTTATGAGGAGATAAAACTGGTCGTCCACCAGCTTTGACGCCAGATAAATCAAATCGGTTTCCATGATAGCATTTATTTCCTGAGGGCTTTTATCCCTTTTCGTTAGAGCAATAAAAGAGTGCCGAGGGCGGGACTTGTGGGCAGCCGTTCCTAGGTTTCTTTCTCCCTAGGGTCTTTCTTTTCTAAAGAAAGAGGCTAGAACCCGCGACTTCTGGCCTTTTATTTTCTAGATTTTTCATAAAAGGACTCCAGATTGCCCAGCCAAACCAGTGAGTTTTCACGCATATGAGTCTCGCCTTTTCTTTTCGGCCACTCTTTTCTTTTGGGAAAAGAAAAGGTGGAATCTGGCGCTCTAACCAGCTGAGCTACCTCGGCATTTATTATATTACTCTGTACTGGCGACTATGGTTTTTTCCCAAGGCTTTTGCCGAAGCAAAACGCTTTTTCCGTTAACGCTTCAGAGAAAATCTTTTTGATTTTCTGTGTGTAAAATCCGCAGATTTTCCACATTCCGCAGAAAAGGGTTATTTCCCTAGGGTTTTGCCCGCAGGCAAAAGGCTATGACGCTACCTCGGCGTTTCCAAAAAAACAATATGATATGGGGGAAAGGAAATAAAACTCTGCTGGTAAAGAAAAGAGTATTCTCCAGAAGCTAGGCAGGAATCGCGAAGACGGAGACGCTTGCGGTATAAGTGTTGTTGGTGAACGTAATTGAATCGACTCTTATGGACACGCGAGCATTGCTTAAACGCGCATGGGAGAGGATTACTTCTCTGCCAATGCCAACCTCTGGAATGAAATCGGAGGTCATGTTCCTATAGGTTTCCATTATGTCTGAGCCCTGTTTTTGGCGGCAGTAGATGACACCAAGGTAAACTTTTTCGGCGTAAATGGCTGGAACTGCAGTGCATACGGTAGGAGAGTATCGGTCTCTGAAAGTGAGGAAGCTGCCTGAGGTCATGTTTGCGGCTTCCAAAAGCAGTGTTTTTTCCGTGTAGATGTTAGTATTGGAGCCTGGTGGGCCAACAATCGTCTTGGTCGGGCACTTGCTGGGCTCGTTTTGAAGAGAGCCATCGGGACAAACGTATTTCAAGACCGTTTTCTCAGAAACCCGGGATTCTTGAGTCTGAAGGCAACCGAAAAGTAGCATCTCAGTGAAAAAAAACCCGATCAACAGCCACGCTCTAAAATACATAAGAAATGTAGGAGCCACATTTATTTAAAATCCATACAAAAAGCGAAGGAAAGGTGAAACAAGAAAGAAAAAATTCCTTAACGCCAAATCCTCAAGAAATGCAGGAGGGCTTTCTATCGCTTTCCCAAATCAACGCCGATCTCACTTCTTTTACGTCTCCGCTTCTAGTTACTGAAAAGATTTTTTTGTAAATCTCGTCCACGCAAGGCCCGTATTCCGTAAGAGTGGTTATCCTATAGCCAGTCGGTGTTTCATCAACCGTGGCGAGGTTGATTTCCGACATGTCGACTTTGTATGTGCCCCTGGTTAGATTTTTTAAGTGGTCCACTTCATAAACGGGTTCGTATCCTGTGAACGCGGCTAGAAATGCGAGCGCTTCTTCTCTGAATTCCACTGGCGCAAAAATAGTTCTGAATTTGTCTTTCGAGTCAATCAATTCAAAGCCGCCATCTCTGTAGGCAACGTAGTCAATAAAGAAACGTCGACCCGCCAGCAAACCGGTTCCGTTATACTGCATCACGCCTTCAGAAGTGCGGCTAGCATTTTCTAACCGACTGCATTTCATGAGAGAGTATCTCGGACTAAGGGAGTCAAGAGACTTACTGGGCTCACGGAAAGAACAACCCCACTTCGGCAGTTCATCTGAACAAGGTAATTTTTGACCGAAATAGTCGCAAAACTCTTGGGCTCCACCCGGTGCAGTGGTTGTCGTGGTTTGAGTTGAAGTCGTAATCTTTGTTTCGGTAGTCGAACTTTTCGTGGTGGTTGGCGGCTGTTGGACGCAACCGAATACAAGAAGAAAAACAAATAGCACCCAAACAACCAACAAACTTTTTAGTCTCATAGAAGACCAACCGAAGGGGAATTATTAAAGCT
>JACRGE010000065.1 GCA_016212465.1 Microcaldota archaeon | reverse complement strand
GAACTGAAGGTTTCTTGGTACCAATTGGGGAACATGATAGACGGCGCCGCTCCAGCGAGCGCTTGCCAAGAACGCTTTTACACCGAATTAAAGAAAGACGCGCAGAAATTGAACGCGCTTTTTCTGAATCCCCCTGCTTTTTTCGTCGGTTATGACGAATGGAGGCTCGCAAACTGGGATCCCGCTTGCAAAGACATCAATGGAGAACAGGACATGACAGGCGGTCAGTATATGGCTTATGCAATGAACCGCACTGAAAAGTTGATTAAGGAAGTGCGGCCGGATGCAGAAGTGATAGTATGGGCTGACATGTTCGACCCGTTCCATAATGCGGTTCCGAATTATTACGCGGTTCGGGGGACTGTCGAAGGCGCCTGGGAGGGAGTATCGCCAAACACCATTATTATGAATTGGGGGACTCGCCAAAATAATGACACGAGGACAAATGAACCTCAGTCTTGGAGTAGCTTAAAGTTTTTTGCAGGTCGGGGTAATCACCAGATGATAGCAGGCTATTATGATACGGGAGACCGGGACTTCTTTTGTGACAAGTGGTGGCTCGCTGCGCTCAATGCTTTGGAAAACACGAGCGAAGGCATTTCCGACATAGACGGTTACATGTACACCACATTTGGGACTGGAAAAGACTGGTATTATGGAAACTACGACGACCTCGAGGCAGTTGCTGAATTAATGAAATCAAGGGGGCGATGGGGTACGAACACGCTCGTTGATTACGATAACATCAACGTGGTTTCAAACCCTGGATTTGAAGAGGGGATGACAAACTGGAGTGTGGCAAACGACCCTTCAAAAGGACAAACCGTAGAAGACATAGTGCATTCGGGGAACAAGAGCTTGAGGATTCAAAACTACAACTCTTCAACTTACCCCATTGCGTTTCAAAGTATTAACCTCGTTCCAAATTCATCTTACTTCCTTTCAGGCTGGGTGAAAACAGGGGAGTTGTCAGCGTCCGGAGCCTCTTATAATCAAGCCACTATTGCATACGAGTGGACTGCATTGAATGGAAGATGGGGAAGCGGCGTATATACTTTCGTGAAGGCCAACAGCGATTGGACGAAAGCACAGTATTCCTTCGTGCTTCCAACCAACTACTCTAGAGGAAACGTTATACTTTATTTGCCGAAAGCATATGATATTGACAACAAAGTGACTACAGGAACCGCTTGGTTCGACGACATTTCAATAACGAGCCCCGTTTCTTTCTACGTGATAATACGCTATCCTACTTACAGAAACACTATTTACCCCGGTCAGGAAAAGAAAGTTACAGTTGGCGTGAGAACTGCTAGAACACACTTCCTGCAAATAAGCGATTACTCCATTGAATTAACGTTCTTTGATTCGAACAACCAAACTATCTCTAGAATCACCGAACCCTATGATGGTAGCCAGCCTTGGAATAGTTATTCCGTTGACTTGAGCAACTATCCATCGGGAAATTACAGCGTTTTGGTAAAATTGCTTTTAAAAATAAACGGTTTTGAGCTCAAAAGCAAGAATCTTTCATTCAAGATAGCCGAACCAACGACGCCTTTTCCAAAAGTATACATCGATGAGAACAACCGCATTGTTGTAGACGGCGAATTGTTTTTCCCACTTGGCTTCTACCACAGCGCCTCTTTGAATGAAACAATAGCGGTGTTAAACCGTTTGAACAATTCGAAATTCAACACGATGCTCTCTTATGCGTCAAACTGGTGGGGTCCAAAGGCGGGAACTGATTTCCTCAACGCCGCCCAGAACAAAAGCATAAAAATAATTTATTCAGTAAAAGACTGCTTCAACGGTTCCAGATATATAGCAAATAACACTCCGCCTTGGAAAGGAACCACAGGAGTCTTGACCGGATTGGTTTCATTCTTCAAGAACCATTCTGCGCTTCTTGGCTGGTATATGAACGACGAGCTGACCGATAAGTACTTGCCTCAACTGCAAGAGAATTACGAGCTTATAAAGAGCATTGACCCGGATCATCCCGCGTTGCAAATACTCTATACTAGCGAGCCCCTTGATCTTCACGTGAATAACACGGACGTAATAGGCATCGACCACTATCCCGTCCTTGCATCTCGTTTAAATCAGCCTAAATTATATGAATTTGGGGAATCAACTAAAAAAATTGCTACTACTGTTATGAATTCCCGCGGCATTTGGATGGTACCGGAATGCAGCAGCCAAAAAAGTTATTTCATTTCCTTGGGACGGAATCCCAATGAGACCAGAGCTCCGACTTACGAAGAAATGATGGCGTTATCCTACCAAGGACTCGTTTTCGGAGCAAGGGGCTTGATTTTCTATCAACTTTCAATTCTTCTCAACGAGAACGGCGAGCCGCAGTGGGAGGTTATGAAGCGGGTGGGCGAGCAGTTGGATTCAATAAAACCAATTGTATTGGGAATCGATGCCCCAGCTGAAAAAAGCGTTTCTTCATCGAGTCCGAAAATAAGCGTTCTTACTCGCTTAGTGGGCGATGAGGTGTATGCACTGGCGGTCAATCCATATTACGAAAACAATTCCGCGACTTTCACAATTGGATCTGGTTTGAATGCTGAAAGAATTGAAGTCGGCCTTCCAGGTGTTCCACAACGTACTATCGCGCTCAACTCATTGTCTTTCAGCGATGAGCTCGAGTCTCTCGGAACGAGGGTTTATAGAATAATTCTTCCCTCTATTCCAAGCGGTTCTATTCCTAATCAACCTGGCCCTGGAGGGTCTAGTGGGCCAGGCGTTCCTGGCGGTTCTTCAAACCGCACGACTACTACATCGAACGAGACTTCAACCACTGCTTCAGAGACATCTACTTCTTTGGAGTGTGATGTAAACCAAACTAAGTGCGTGGAATCAAATGCAGGCAACTTTTTGTTTGCGTGCATTGGCGGAGCTTGGAAGAATACAAAGGAGTGCAGTGCAGGTTGCACAAAGATTGGGGTTGGAGGAACCTGCAGGCAGGAAACGAATGAAACACTTGTTTCGGCGTACAGCAGGATCCTTGCAGAAGTCAACACCCTTCTAGCTGACGCAAAGGTTGCCGGGCTTGATGTCTCCTCGGAGGAATCAGAGTTAAAGAAAGCAGTTGGGTTCAAGAGTGCAGGAGATTATTCAAACGCTGTTGAAACCGTACTGAAAGCAAGGAAATCCTTGCAGAGTAAACTAGCAAATGCCCCAAAAGAGGTTTTGGGCCTGGATGCGCAAAGAACAATTGGCTTGAGCGGCGTTGCGCTCGCACTCGTGTTTTTGGTTTACTCCTATGTTAGAAGAAGGCGCAAAGAAACCAGACCACCTTACCTTTTGAGTAAAACACAAAAAGAAAGCGCGGGTAATTGGTAGCAGTGAAATACTGAGTAATTGGCTGCTTATTTCATATGCAGCTCAATGACGTCTCCGTCCTTCAGTTCATAATCTCCACTCACCTGCTGGCCAGGAAACTTGGCAGAGCCCCATACCCTCGCGAACTTCAGGTTTTGAACAAAATCCTTGTGAACCTCTTTTGCAGCATCCCTTACAGTGCATCCCTTTGCAAGAACGATGGGCCTGCTGAAATCTGGTTCTTCCCTTGGGGTTTTCGTGAAAACCCTTATGACGGCCAGCGCGTCCCAAATCATTTTTTCTATCTCATTAACGTTGTCGCTGTCGAAAACGCAGTAGGCTTTCCCGAATTCGTTTTCCTTAAACTCCTTGCTTCCAGCGACATCCTTTTTTGATACAAGAACGAGCTTTTTTCCCTCCAATTCGTTGAAGTAATTCACCTGCGCCCCAGTCTCTTGCGTTCCGTCCAGAATCACGGCGCTCAAGTCCGCGTTTCTCGCAAACGCCAGCGTTCTGCTCTTATTTTCCTCAGTGATGCTCGGCGTGTCCAACACCTGAACCTGTACCTTGTTGAATTCCATCATGCCCGGCACAACCTCCTTAGTTTCAAAAGGCACGTCGGAGCTGGGTAGCCTCATTCCAGTAATGGCGTTGAAGAGGGCAGTTTTCCCTGAGTTCACTCCCCCAACAAGAACAAGCTGAGGCCCTTGTTTTTTAATGAATTCGCCTTCCTTCTTTCCCCTCATTTTCTTCTTTGCTTTCTCAAGCTCGGCTTCTTTCTTTACTCTCGCCATCTTGCTCTTTATTTCCATCAGGATGTTTTCAGCGCTCTTGTGCTTCGGGCAATAGCGGAGCATTTCCTCCAACGCCCTCATTTTCTCTTCGTTCGTCTTCGCTTCTGAGTACTTTCTTTCAGCTGCATAGTATTGCGGCGGTGCATTCAGAGAAGCCATTTCCTTACCTCCTCAAAATATTTTCTGGGCCTTCACGACGGTCAGTTTCTCGAAAAAGAACTTTTCTTCTCCAACGATTTCAACTCTAAACCCCTTCTTCTTAAGCGTTCTAATGGTTTTTCCATTGTTTGAAAGCGAGCTTCCGATGGTTAATAGAATCCCGCGGGGTTTCAGAAATCCTTCCAACTCGTTCAAAAACCTTTCGATGACCTTCCGTCCATTACTTCCACCATCCCAAGCCACGCCTTCCTCGTTCACCTCATCTGGGTCAGTTGGGAGATAAGGCGGGTTGAATACTATCGTGTCGAATCCCTCGTTCTTGCCTATTCCCGAGAAGAGGTTGCTTTGAATGAAATAACAATTCTCTCCGACTCCGTTGAGCTCGGCGTTTTCTTCAGAAACATCGAGCGCCTTTTCGCTTACGTCCACTCCAACCACATTCCACACTGCCCTCTTTCTTGCGGCGACTATGGATTGGATGCCTGAGCCGCATCCCACGTCAAGCACTTTACCACCGGCATATTTTGAAACAGCCTTTGCGAGCAGGAACGAGTCCTCGTGCGGTTCATAGACTTTCTTTGAAATATTCAACCTAATACCGTCGAACTCAATGACTACATTCCTCGAACGGCGCGCTTCCGCAAAAACATTCAGAAACACACTTCTTTTCATGTAAACACCAAGAATTTTAATAACCTCCTTTTCCTTCTACTATTACTATCATATCTCAAATATTTAGGCGTGAGCTGATGGAAGAGCTGAAAGTCAAAATCGCTGGCGAAATCGCACTCTCCAAGGACGTGGGCAGCGCGCTAAAGAAGTGGAGGGAAATATTTGGGATTTCGCAGACGGAGTTGAGTGAATTCCTGAAAATCTCTTCCTCTACCATAAGCGATTACGAGAGCAGCAGAAGAAAAAGCCCAGGCATCGCCATAGTAAGACGGTTCGTAGACGCCATCTTCGAAATGGATGCTCAAAAGGGTGGAGAGATAACGAAGAAGTTCAAAGCAGCTGAAGAAACCCATACTTTCTTCCACGTATTCAACTTCCCGAAGCCCATCTCAGCAAACGACCTTGCCAAAACAATTGATGCAAAACCTGTTTTCGGCAAGGAAAAGCTCGGCGACCTCAATCTCTTTGGCTGCACGCTCTTGGACAGCATTAAAGTAATCCTTGAGCTGCCTTATGAGAACTTCATGCGGATCTACTCCACTACCACCCAAAGGGCACTCATATTCACTGGAGTTGCAACGGGCCGTTCTCCGTTGGTCGCAGTCCGAGTCGCTCCAATAAAACCTGCCATCATCATCCTCCACGGCATCACTGAAGTGGACAAGCTAGCTGTTAAGATCGCCCAAAGCGAAAACATTCCCTTGCTGACGACCACCATGGATATGGAAGAGATAAAGAAGCGGTTGAAGGCCTTTGAGGGATGAGCCATGCTCCCTAGGCGATTGAAGAAGACGGCGGTGCTTATTTTCAGGCGCAACCTCGGAATTTACAAATATGGTGAATCTAACCCAAAGGTCGTGGGGCGGGTTGGTGATGCTCCTTTTTACGAGGTTGTAGATGAGCTAAGGAAACTCTTTGGTGAAAATGCATCCGTCTCTTTCCAGAATTATCGCAGAGAACGTTTGGAATTGCTTTCAAGAACTGGCTGGATTCCTGGAAGATACTTGAAAGCATACGAAAAACACAAGCAACTGATAAAAGATTTCCAAGAAGTCGCTCCCTTAGTTCACATCAAGACCCTTCCACGAAGCCTGTGTGATTCAATTTACGATTTGCGTAATACAGTTGCGAGGAAAGGACTCCCTAATCCCTTGTCCCAGCGTAAGCTGAGAATAATCCAGAACCGTTTAATGGTTCTCGAGAGAGTGAGGAGAGGAAGAAGGGAATACGAGCTGGCGGAAGGAAGGGAGAAAGAGCAGATGAAGAAGTACGTGGAAGCAGCTGAAAAACTGGGTCTGGAAAGATAGCCTTGCAACACGATTCAAACCCTTACGCAAAGCGTGGTCCTGTAAACATTTTTTCCTTCCTTTCTTCCCACTAATTTTTTAGACAACTTATAAGAAAGCCCGAGCCTGCTAAGCACCTCCAGCGCATCACCCAAGCCAGCAGAGTATACGTCAATTCCTTCTCTCATCTCCCCAATCTTTACTACCCCGCCGAGTGCCCGGATGGCCTTCTTCGCAGTTCTTTCCCTCTTGTTTTGTTCCCCTCTAATCTGTATGATCGTATCATAGCGGCCGGACTTCAATAGCTCGCAGGACGGGCACAACCCGTTTATAAGGGCGATTCTCAAATGGATTTTCTTTTCTATGAGATTCCCTTCAACATCGAATGCAACTATTGCGGTTCCTTCCAGAGCTTGTTTTCCTTTACTCAATTGAATTTCAATTACTTTAATGAGATACGCCGACTTTATTTTGGAGGCGATCCAACTCCCTGTCCTCTTTTCGTCTTGCTGGACCCATTCACCTAGGAAGATTTTGCCGCAGGAACTGCATTCCCTGGTTTCAAGCGCTTTCGGCATCTTGAAGATGGATTTTGCTTCCGCAAAGCATGCCGGACAAAAGCCTTTTATGAACTCGTTTTCCATCTCGCTTTTCCCGCATCTCGGACACATTTTCTTAAGCATGAAAGCACCAAATCATACATCTTATATTTCTCCTTAAAGTTATTTTATAAACATTTAAACGGTGGGATGTGTTCAGGACGGAAGACATGGACAAGAAAGCAGTTGCCCTTACCAGCCTATTTTTCACTGTTCCACCATACAGGCGGACAGTCATTTACCTTTTGGTTTATTCCTTCATCTTCGGATTTGCTTTGGGACTCGCCTTCTCCCAGGATGTTTCAACCGCATTCATCTTTACTGGCACGGAAGGCATAACCGTCCTTGCTCTTCCTGCTGTCATCTCAGCTGTGCTTGCAGCCTCGCTGCTTTCCAGAAAGAACTTCAGGCAAGGCCTCCGCTACTTCATGTTCCTTGCATTCCTTTCCACTCTCGTCTCTACCATAATATACTCGCTGGGCTTCGTTTTCTACACTAAGGAAATAAGCTCAGTTGTCTTGATGGGAAATGCAATCGTCTTCATGCTCTGGTTTGCCCCCCTACTCATTGCATTGAATTATGGCAAGAAAGCCATCCTGGTTTCGTTCATTCAGCCTGCTTTAAATATTTCATTCCTTGTTTTCCTCAGGGCGTACCTCAATAAATTCGTTTTCTTGGAGGCGCAGAACCCGCTTTTTCTTGCAGTAAAGTTGCTCGTTGCCTCCGCAGTTCTACTTATAGCGCTCTGGTCTATTTTCTTCATCATAAACGCTCCCTCCAAAAGGAATTTCGGGATATCCACGATCCAGGCTGCAACACTTTTTTTCGCACAGTGGCTCCGCAAAAGCAAGGAACTGGAAGAAGTTCTGGCCGAGATGAGTGAATCAGTTCATACCTTCGTTGGAACAGTCGTGTTCAGGAGCAAGAAAAGCAAGAAGGTGAAGGCTTCATTCATCGTTCCATATATTCACTTTGGACCATTTGGAAACCTCGGCGGAAGCGAATTCCCTTACCTTATTGAAAAAAACATCGAAGCAAAAACCGACGCTCCAGCGTTCGTGTTTCACGGCACTACTAACCATGACTTCAATCCAGTTCACTCATCAAGCGTTCAAGCACTTGTTGAGGCTGCTTCAAAAGGGCTTGAGGCCAAGGGGTTCAGTGACAATGCATTCTTTGCCCACTCCAAGAAAGGCAGCAGCGATGTTTTTGGCGTCATCTTTGGCGGAAAAGCTTTTTTGACCCTCAGCCGCGCCCCAAAGAGTACCGAAGACATAGACTTTGCAGTTGGAATCGCTTTGAGGAACAGGGCTCTTGCACGGGGTTTTTCGGAAGCGATTCTGGCTGACAGACACAACTCTAAGACCACAGGAAAGTTGCTTGAGATAGGCAGCAGGGAATACTACGAATTCGAGGAAGCCATAGATGAACTGAAAAGGAAGGTAGGGCAGGCATTCAAGATGGGCGTGAGCGAGGATGAGCTCAAAGGTTTTTCCTTGGCTGACGGAATAGGCGGCGCTGGCCTCCGCGTTGCAGTATTTGAATCGTCTGGAAAGAGTATATGCCTCGTGCTTGTGGATGCGAACAACGTATTGCCTTATTTCAGGAGCGAATTGATTACTTCGCTCTCCAGATACGGATTCAATTTCGTTGACGTGCTTACAACGGACACTCATTCAGTAAACCGCATTGGCGGCGTCCACAACCCCCTGGGAAGAAGCCGCCCCAAGGAATTGCTTAAAATCATTGGAGAAAGAGTTAAAGAAGCAATAGAAAACCTGGAGGTCTGTGAAGCGTCCGCGAGTGTAGTCTTTATGGACTTAGATATACTGGGAGCCAAGAAGTCGTCAGAGCTCATATCAACCGTGAACTCTATTGTCTCCATTCTCAAACTAGTTGCTCCTGCAGTCTTCATTGCTTCTGTAGCTCTCGCATTCCTGATGCTCCTTTATTTTAAATAACCACTTTTTTAAATTAATAAATTCCTTTAATTCCTTAAATAATCCAACAAAGGTGGTTTCATGGTTAGGAAACTTGATATTGAAACTGTAAAATCTAAGGCAGTTGAGTGGGGCACGAGTGTGATAGAAATATCTCACACGAAGATAGATGGCAAGGACATGATCAGCTTCGCGAAGTTCTACAAGGATTCCTCCGGGCAAAGGAAGTTCCCTAAAAGCTTTGCAGTTCCCTTTGGTTTGAGGGACCAGCTTGTGGAAGCCATCAACGCAGTAAGCGAATAGGTCCTCCCGTATCTAACAGCTTTTTAATGTGCGAGCAGTAGTTAATACCGTGCCTTAAATACAGGCAGAGGAAGCTCTGGCGGGAAACGATTTGAATGAGAATCGCTTTTTTCACTGACACCTATCTGCCGAACATTGACGGCATTGTTTACTCTATCATCAATTTCAGGAGGGAGCTGGAGAAGCGGGGCAACAAGGTGTTTATCTTCAGTTCAGGTAAAAAAGAGGTAGACGATTCCGCTGTCTTCTTCTATCGCTCGGTTCCATTTGCTCCCTATCCTCAATACAAGATTGCACTCTTTCCTTTCTCTGCCAAGCGCGAAGTCGCCAAGAAGGAAGTGAAGCTGATTCACTCGCATGGCTTCGCCTCCATGGGCATCGCTTCAATAAAAGTGGCGCATGATCTGAAGTTGCCTTTGGTTGGAACATTTCACACGCTTGCGCCGCAGGCGGTTCACCTCGTTGCCTCAAAGAGGTGGAGCAGGAAGATTGCCTCCCAGCTTGCGTGGCGTGCAGTCAAAGAATTCTACAAGCCATTTGACGTGGTTACCACTCCGACGGACACCATTAAAAATCTTCTTGAGGAACACGGGATTAAAAACGTGGTAACAGTGCCGAACGGAGTTGACGTGGACAGGTTCAGCGATTCGTTGGACAAGACTGTCGCTAGAAAGCTTTTGAGGATTCCAGAAGAGGAGAGAATAGTACTGATTGCAGGCAGGCTCAGCGAAGAAAAGAATGTTGACGCAATCATACGAGCAGCCAAAAAATTGTTGAAAAAAGCGAATGTACGCTTCGTAGTGACCGGCGAAGGTCCTGCGAAAGAAAAGTACAAGCGCCTCGTGGTGCATGATGGCCTTTCCAAGAACTTCGTTTTCACTGGCTTTGTTCATGATTACGAGCTGCCGTTCTTCTATGGTGGTGCGGACTTGCTTGTCACGGCCTCCACGTTTGAAACTCAGGGCATGACGATAGTGGAGGCAATGGCTTGCGGCACCCCCGTAGTCGGCGCCGACTCTCTTGCGATACCCGAAACGGTCTCTGACGGAAGAAACGGCTTCTTGTTCAAACCCTTCGATGAAGAGGATTGTGCAGAGAAGATGCTTAAGGTGCTAAGTCTACCCGAAGAAGAAAGGAGGAGAATGGCAGCTGAGTGCGTGAACACCGCGAGAGGGTACACGATTTCAAAGTGCACTGACAGGCTCTTGGAAGTCTACAAACTCGTGCTTTAAAAAAATACTTTGTTTTAGTTGCCCGG
>JACRGE010000067.1 GCA_016212465.1 Microcaldota archaeon | reverse complement strand
GCAATTTGCATTGGGCGCCACCAAGGCAAGCCCAGTTGAAAAAACAAAATACATACAAACCAGCAAAAATAGGGAAAATACGCACTTTTTATTAGCCATATTTCGTTAACCAAAGCCCAATTTAATAGATTTGTGGTCATGCTACTTCAGGATGAAGCCTGTGGCCTTCCAGCCAGATTTTAATATTGGCGCCTCTATGTTTGATTTTCGTTCATTTAGGAGAAGGCTCCGCTGATGGAGCAATCTCCTCAGGTGTCCCACCTTTCACATCATTAGACGACGGCTTTTAAAAAATGGCATCCTTCTATTCGCTGTCATGCAGCATTATGACCATTTCGCCGGGGGTGGGAAGTTTCCCAATCTAAATCACGCAGTCATTGCTGCTGCAGGCGCAGAACGGGATTTTTCCTGCCCCTTGATCATGAAAGGTTTTCTATCTCTGAGCATGGCATAGATTACGTGGAGAAGCTTGCGGCTGGTAGCAACCGCCGCCTTCTTTTTCCCTTTGGTCTTTGCCAGCTTCTTGAAAAATTTTGTAAGGTTTGAGCCAGGCGAATTATTGATGTGAACCCAGACAACCTCTGTCAGAATCCATCTGAGCCAGGCGCTGCCCTGCTTTGTCGTTCTTCCGCTTCTCAGTACGGATCCAGACTGGTGGATGGAAGGAACAACACCGGCATAGCAGCATAGCTTCTCGGCGTTTCCGAACCGACCAATATCAGCTATCTCCGAAAATATCAGCAGGGCTGAATAAGTGCCAACACCAGGTATCGTTTTCAGCAGCTTGACATCCTCATGCTGCTTTGCGACCTGTTCGAGTTCTTCCGATGATCGCTTGATTTTGGTTTCAACGAACTCAAGAACTTCGAGAGAGGAATTTATCTCCCCGATGTTCAGAGAAACGAGAAAGTCATTCCCTTTCCTCGTAAAAAGGCTTGTATCTGGCTCGTCGATTCCCCTCTTTCCGAGTTCACTCCTTATCCTGTTTTTTAAACTGGTTTTTAGCCGTCCAAGATATACCCTGTGCCTGGTTTTGTTCCTCAACTTCACTATCTCTGCACCCGGAACGTAAGAACATGGGAGAAAATTGCTTCTTAACAGATCTGCAAGGACCTGGGAATCAACCTTGTCGGTTTTTATTTTCGATTCTGCGATGAGTTTCGTTTTCAGGGGATGTGAAACGTGAACGTCATGACCCATATCTGTGAGGAATCCGTGCCAAGGAATGGCTGACGTGGAGGATTCGATTGCTATTTTTGCGTGTTTTACCCCTTCCAAAAATTTTTTTATACTGTCCCTGTCCGTCAGGAACTTTTCCTGCTTTCTTATCTTGCCCTTCGAGTCCATCACGGTCCCGAAGGTAAACTTCTTGTGCATGTCCAATCCAACATATTCCATTTTTTCCACCTCTTATTGACTTAAGAGGTGGGATTTACCCGTCATAAAGAAAACCAAAACATATCATCTAAATCTACCTGGCTTTAGCCAGCGAGATACAGGCGCATCTATTTCTGCCGGTACTGATAAAAATTAGTGCGGTCGAGAGGCGCTTTTCTCGCGCGCGTCGACCGCAGAAGGTCCATAAAATGTCTGAATTAGTGAGAGCTAGCCACAGCTGCAGCCAAATGGTGTTCCACTTGGAGTGGTGCACCAAGTACAGACATCAAGTTTTCTCAGACGGGAAATATAAAACCTCCTGCGAAGCGGCACTGATAACCGCAGCTGAGAGGCACAAAATAATCTTGCTCGAGTTTTCAGTTATGCCCGACCACATCCACGTGGTTGTTCAGATTCCCCTGAGCATGTCAGCCAGCCAAGCCCTGCAGTTCCTCAAGGGTTATACCTCGTACGTTCTTCTCAAACTGTATCCGGAACTGAGGGAAAATTATTTCTGGGGTTGTCCCGGCGTCTGGAGCCCCGGAAAATTTGTGAGAACTGTAGGAGATGTCGATTTGGATAAAACGCTTGATTATGTCAGGAACCAGCCCATGCATCATCAGCTAGCTGCTCAAGCTGCTGGCTTTAGCCAGCAGTAGTTGACACAGTTCGATATCGAGATTTCCACTATCAACAAATTTTTTCTTAAACGCGTCCAATGTCTTCTTATGAACATCAGGAGATTTTGTTTCCACGCCCGCCACCTTGGTTTTTGCGTCGTCGCAGACGGTATCGGCCTCGTTCACTTTTCTTTCCTTTATCAGTTTTTCACATTCCGCCAGAGTTGCGTTTGCACTGTCCTTGAGCGAGGTCGCAT
>JACRGE010000064.1 GCA_016212465.1 Microcaldota archaeon | reverse complement strand
TATTAAAATGGGGAGTTATCCATTGGGTGGATAGAGAACCATTGTTTTAGGTTCTACTTACAGCAGGAATTTGTTACTCTAGAAAGTGATGTTGGATGGACCTGAGCAAAGCCATTAGGATTGCGGTAGACACTGGGAAAGTGGAGTTGGGCAGTGATAAGACAAGAAAGCTTGCGCTGAACGGTGGCGCCAAGCTCGTCATCGTTTCAAGCAACTGCCCGAAGCATGTGTTGCAAGACTTGAGGCACTACTGTGTTCTCTCAAGTATTCCGTTAATTGAGTTCAGTAAGACGAGCATTGAGCTTGGAACCATCTGCGGAAAACCCTTTCCTGTTTCCGCTATGAGTGTAATCGATGAAGGCAACTCGGATATCATGAATGCAATAAGCTCTGAGAAGCGAAAAAAGAATTGAATTTACGGGGGATGAGATGCCCAAGTTATCCAATGAAGAAATCCAAATGATAAACCTGCTGGAGTTGAACACGGGCGCGAGAGCGAACGACGTCGTTTTGACGGACGGTGCGGTCGTCTTCATCGTTCAGGAAGGGGACTTGGGCAAGGCGATAGGCAAAAAGGGAAGTAACATCCTGAGGCTAAAGAAGATACTTGACAGAGGGGTAGAGGTAGTTGAGGACTCAAGCAACTTGAAGCAGTTTTTGAAGAACATCTTTTATCCAGTGGAGATAAAGGAGATCACCACAAACGAAGCGGATGACGTGAAAAGCATTACCCTGCAAGTTGATCCGGAAAACAAGGGACTAGCCATCGGAAGGGGAGGGGAAAAAATAGAGAGGGCAAGAATCTTAGTAAAAAGGCACTTTGGTTATGGCAAGCTGAGGATCTTGTAAGTCAAGCGAGACAGTTTTCATATCAAAAATTAATATTGTGGTCTGGTGGAAACATGGCAAGAGGGGAGTTCGCTGGCAGAATGCTTAAACGAAATAGAAAAAAGAAACGTTGGCTCAAAAAAACATGGAAGAGGAAGGCGCTCGGCCTGAAAAAGAAGTACGATCCACTCGAAGGAGCGCCAATGGCGAACGGCATCGTCATCAAAAAGGAGGGAAAGGAGCAGAAGCAACCTCACTCCGGCATAATCAAGTGCGTGCGCGTCCAACTCTTGAAGAACGGCAAGAAGGTCAGCGTGTTCTGTCCCCGCGACAAAGCCATTACGTTCATAGACGAACATGATGAAGTCACCATCGCGGGCCTCGGTGGCTCGCAAAGGGGCCAGATGGGATCAATTCCAGGAGTTCGCTATAAGGTAATAGCAGTCAACGGCATTGCGCTTGAAGAGCTTAGGACCGGCAGGAAGGAAAAGCCCAAGAGATAAGGTGTTAAAAGGTGTGAAAATGGATGCAGCTGAAGTGAAAAACGAGTCGAAGGAAAAAGAGATTACTGAGGAAACACCTAAGCAAGAAAAGAAGGAAGAACCGATTGAGTCAGTTGCCTGTCCTGCAAAGGAAACAAAGCGCCATTCAACCACAGTGGGCGCAAAGTTGTTTGGAAAATATGATTACAACGTAACCATAGCTGATGCCTCGCTGGGGCAGTACATTTCCTTGAAGCAGCTTAGGTACCCCCATTCCTTTGCAAGGCATGCGAACAAGCAGTTCGAGAAGAGTAAAGTAAACGTCGTTGAGCGGCTTGCTAACAAACTCATGAGGGGAGGGACTGGCGAAAAACTTGGCGGCAGGGTCATAAGAACCCATGGCAAGCTCCAGGGCAAGAAAGCCAAGGTGTTAAAAATCATTGAGACGGCTTTTGACGAGATCTCAATCAAGACGAAACAGAATCCACTCCAGCTTTTGGTAAAGGCAATAGAAAACAGTGCGCCGAGGGAGGACATCACGAGAGTTCGTTTCGGGGGTATTTCCTACCAAATATCAGTTGACATAAGCGCGCAGAGGCGGCTGGACCTCGCGTTGAAGAACATCGCGCTGACAGCGATCATGGGCTCATTCGACAAGAAAACAACTCTCGCAGAAGCGTTGGCTAATGAAATCATATCGGCATCAGCCAACAGCCCAGACAGCTATGCGGTAAAGAGAAAGAATGAAGCGGAAAGGATGGCTAGGTCTGCGAGGTAATCATGTTTGTTTTCGTGCTAGTTTTCAGGTGAATTGAGATGGTCAGGAAGGAAGTTGTCGTTGAGGAAGTAGTCAAGCTAATGAAGGATCGGAAGAACGTCAGGAACATGGGCATCGTGGCGCACATTGACCACGGCAAATGCGTTAGCGGAAAAACAAGGCTTTTTCTCTCCCAGGGGGAAATAATCAACGCAAGCGATTTGTTTGAAAGAATTAAGCTGGATGAAGAGCTTGTGGCAAGTAATGAAACTGAGATCATTTTCAGACCAACAAATCCAGTTAGTGTCTTTTCTCTCAATAAAAAAACAGGCGCCGTAGAGGAAAAGCGGGTTACGCATGCATGGAAGCTCCGTGGCGGCAAGGTTAGAAGAATTGTTTTGAGGAATGGATATGATATCGCTACCACCCCCGAACACAAGTTCATCGTAATGGACGGGTTGTCTTTTGATGAAAAACCAGCTTCCGAGATAACCGAAGGAGACTGGCTAGTTTGCCCGAAGAAACTGACTGTTCCACGCAATAAAGACTTGCGTGAGTCGATTCTTGAAAGGATTTATTCAAGCGGAGACGGATTTTATTTTAGGCTCAGACCGGAGTTTGCTTCTTACATAAGATACATAAGAGAGATTTCTAAAGGCGTCACAAGGTTGATGGCTGACTCGAAAACAAGCATGCGGGAGGAGGGGCTCAGAGAGTGCTTGAAAAAAGGCAGGTTCAGGGCAAAGGATTTGGTGAACATTTGCAGAGCCCATGGAATTCCGCTGCAAGCTGCTTACGAGGGGGTTGATTTCTTATTCTATAGGGGCAACGACCCTGGGAGAAGCAAAAACTCCAAGCCCATGCGGTTGCCTAAAGACTTCACGAAGTTCTTTTATCTGGCGGGATTGTTTTTTGGGGACGGCACGGGCGACAAACTGGTTGCTGGAAAAACAGAATTGGAAAAAGAATTCGTTAAAATTCTTGAAGATTTGGGAATAACCCCCTTTTTCAGGGATTATGCTGGAAAAACCCGCGAGGTTAGCGCTGGAAGCAAAACCTTGATGAAACTGCTCAAAGTTCTTTTCGGCTATCCTGAAAAAAGGAAGGCCCATCATATTGACTGCAACGATTTTGTGACAAGCGCACCGCAAGAGTGCCTCTCCGCCTTTATTCGGGGCTATTTTGATTGTGACGGAACCGTGGAAAAATCAAGGCGGGCTGTGTCTATAAACTCTGCTTCCCATAAGATGCTGGAATCACTTCAAATGGTTTTACTTCGCTTCAACATCGCGTCCATTCGCCAGGGAGACACTCTTTACATAAGCGGCAACTCCGTCAAGCGGTTCAACGAAAACATCGGCTTTTCGCTAAAGGAAAAAAAGGAGCGGGCACTGGAGCTTGAAAGAAGTTCCGTTGGCAGTTATGCCCTTGACATTGTCCCCATAAGCGCGAATGCGTTCAAAGAGATACAAGGCAGTGCGAGCATGTCGTCTATAGCATACAATTATTACCGGTACGCGGACCAGAGGGCAAAGCCAACTGTCAAGAGTTTGACTAGAATTTATGAAAGGACGCGGAACAAATTCTTGGAACCTCTCTGTAACGAAGAACTTATGTTCGTGGAAGTTGTTGAAATAACGAATGGATTCGAGAAAGAGGTTTTTGATTTCACAGTAGAGGACAACCACAACTTCGTAGCAGAGGGAACGTTTATTCACAATACAACCCTGTCGGACTCCCTCGTCGCGAGGGCCGGGCTCATTTCAAAAGAGCTTGCGGGCGAGCAAAGAGTCTTGGATTACGAGGAGCTCGAGCAACAGAGGGGAATCACGATTAAGGCAGCCAATATTTCTCTGGGATTCACCTACAACAAGGAAGAGTATTTGATCAACCTGATTGACACGCCGGGGCATGTGGACTTCGGCGGCCACGTGACGAGGGCAATGCGCGCAGTTGATGGAGTCATCCTCATAATTGATTCAGTTGAGGGGGTCATGCCCCAGACTGAAACGGTTTTGAGGCAGGCGCTGAAGGAGAAAGTGAAACCGGTCTTGTTCATCAACAAGATAGACCGGCTCATCAATGAACTGAAGCTCGATGCAAAGGGGATGCAGGAGAGGTTTATCAAAATCATCAACAACGTAAATAACCTCATTGAAAGCTATTGTCCGCCCGAATTCAAGGAAAAATGGATTATGGGAGTGGAGAAAGGCAACGTCGCCTTTGGAACAGGCTTCCACAAGTGGGCCATCAGCTACAAGACCATGAAAAAGACGGGGATCACCTTCAAGGACATCTGCAAATACTGCTCGGAAATGAATCACGAGCACCTGAGAACGGTTGCTCCCCTGGATGAAGTTATTCTGGAAATGGCTGTCACTCACCTTCCTTCTCCCATTGAGGCACAGAAATACAGGATTCCCGTCATCTGGCACGGCGACCTAAATTCTCCTGAGGGGAAGGCGATGATTGAGTGCGATCCAAAGGGTAAAGTGTGTTTCATGACTACTGCAATCGCAATAGACGAGCATGCTGGCGAGATTGCTGTTGGCCGCCTCTACTCAGGAACAGCGAGAAAAGGCACAGAGCTCTACCTTACTTCTAAATATACTAAAGAGAAGGTGCAGCAAGTTGCTGTTTACATGGGGCCTGATAGGGTGATAGTAGAGGAGGCGACTGCAGGCAACATCGTGGCACTCATTGGATTGAAGGATGTTTTTGCTGGTGAAACCATTTCTGAAGGAGAGATAGAACCCTTCGAAAAGATTAAACATTACTCCGAGCCTGTTGTGACGAAGAGCGTGGAAGCAAAGAACCCACGGGATTTGCTGAAGCTCATTGAAGCGTTGAGGAAGATAGAAAAAGAGGATCCAACGGTGAAGGTTGAAATCAACCAAGAGACCGGAGAACACTTAATTTCGGGAATGGGAGAGCTTCACTTGGAAATCATTGAATACAAGATCACTCATGAACGAGGGGTAGAGATTCAGACTTCAAAGCCCATCGTCGTTTATCACGAAACGATTGCCGGTACTTCGCCTGAGGTGGAAGGCAAGTCACCGAACAAACACAACAAGTTCAAGATAAGCGTAGAGCCCTTGGAAGAAGGCGTAGTAAAGGCATTCATTGAAGGTGAGATAGACGAGAAGAAAAAGGGAAGAGACTTGGTTGAACGCCTCGTGAAAGCAGGCATGCCTCGCGACGATGCAAAGAATGTGCTAACCATATACAACAACAATATCTTCATAGACAGAAGCAAAGGGGTTCAGTATCTCCTGGACATCAAGGAGCTTTTGATTGACGCGTTCCAAGAGGCGATGAAGGGAGGGCCTCTCGCGAAAGAAAACTGCACCGGCGTGAAAGCAGTTTTGTGGGATGCGACGATTCACGTGGACCCCGCCCACAGAGGCCCTGCGCAGGTCATTCCAGCAGTAAAACGCCCCCTTTATGCGTCTATGCTTCAAGCAAAGTGCATGCTGCTTGAACCCAAACAGAAGCTTTTCGTTAGTGCGCCACAGGAATACATGAGCGGCATTATCTCTGAGACTCAATCTAGACGGGGCCAGATTCTTGAGATCAACCAAGAGGGAAATGCAGTTAACATCGTCTCCAAAGTACCGGTTGCCGAGATGTTTGGTTTCGCGAACTCTATTCGTTCTGCTACGCAAGGCCGGGCAGTCTGGTATTACGAGTATGCAGGCTATGAGAAACTTTCTCAAGATCTTCAAGCAAAGACGATTACGGAAATCAGAAAGAGGAAAGGGGAGCCAGAGACTCCTCAAACAGTCAAGGACTTCCTAGATTAAACGTTGAAGTAGTTTTTCTCCGTCTTTTCTCTTTTTCATTATCGTTTCCTAAATCTATTTTTATAAGAAGTTTGTCTTCCAAGTATATTCATGCTCATCGGAATGGACTTGGACGAGGTGCTGGCTGACTTCCTTAGTTCAGTCATCAAGTTCCACAACACAACGTATGGCACGTCTCTCAAACGCGAGGATTTTTTCTCATACAATTTCTGGGAAGTGTGGAGTGGAACAAGAGAGGAAGCAATCAAAAAAGTTTACGAGTTCCATAAGACTCATTATTTTCATGAAATTCAGCCAGTTGAAGGAGCGGTGGAAGGAGTGAGAGAGCTGAAGGAAGAGCACGAACTTGTAGTAATCACTTCTCGGCAATATGGTATAGAGAAGGAGACGAGAGTGTGGGTTCAAAAAACGTTTCCCGACGCTTTTTCTGGAGTTTATTTTACCAACGACTTTTCAAAAGACGGCCTGCGCAGCAAAAGCAAAAAGGACTTTTGCAAGGAACTGGGAATAGACTTGCTCGTTGAAGACCACCTGAATTACGCAAAGGAATGCGTCGCCGATGGCGTCAGGGTTCTTTTGCTTGACTGCCCTTGGAACAAAAGGGAAAGACCGCAGAAGGTTTCAAGGGTTTATTCCTGGAAGGAGATCGTAGAACGCATTCAGTTCATTTCTTCTTTTCATTCAGGTGCCCGAAGCCCATCGTTACCACAGGAATAATCAGGTACGTCAACCCGATGTCCGCCATATAATCGATGAAGCTCATTTTCATCGGGCCTTCCCTGAACATGAGAAGGTCTATCACAACAGCCATTGCAAACCAAAGCAAACCAAGCAGGACGCCTTCCTTGAAGAAATTTTTTTCCACTTTCGCAAAATACAAATCGGCGAAAGCAACAACGCAAGCCGTTAACACCACAGGCATGATTGACTCAAACAAGAGGCGGTTAGAAGTCCTTACCGGATAGATCAAAAAAGCGACAACAAAAGGAATCAGCCAAATAAAGAACCCGTACAAAAGGGCTTTTTTCAACGATTTCATGCAATCCTCCTCAAGAATGCTAAACCACTGGCGTTTATCTGTCTTACGAAAATTAGAGAGCGTCCAATAATTCACAAGAAACCTCGATTTTTCATTTTTTGTCGTCGGGCGCAGCAGTTGTCTCACCTCGCTGTTAGGTGTAATGCACCGACAAAATATTTCTCGAAACCAGTACCAAAACAATTTATTGGACAGTTCCCGAAAATTACGGCCCACTTTCTTTTTTCGTTCATCGACGAACTTTTCCCCCTATAGAATCATTTTTAAGCTGTAACTACCTAATTATAGTAACATGTTAGAGTAAGCCCGTTCAGTTCGTGTGGAGGAGTTGAATTAGATGGAACATACCGCGTTGCAGGGCATTCTCGGCAACTTGAAACAAGGGGCATTGGTAGCTGCCTCTAGCGGGCCGGTTACGGAAGGGCACGCTGACTATTACCACGTATGGCCCCGCGACGCGGTTCTCTGTGCCCTCGAGCTCTGCGAGAGAAACCAACCGCAAGGAAAGCAAATTATTCAATGGATTATCGATTTGCCTACTGAAAAGGGGCTTTTGCTCCAGCGCTATGAGATTTCGGGAGAACCAGACCCGAAAGGATGGTGCAACGCTGAAGGAACGCGCCAGCTGGACCAAGACGCGCTGAAATTCGTCGGGGTGTCAACGATTTACGACGAGCTTTCTCAAGAACAGAAAAACAAAATGCATTCTGATTACGTTCAGTTCATTAACGCAGTCAAATCAAAGCAGTCTTCAACTGACGTTTGGGAGCAGAAGCAAGGGTATTTCTTTTACACCACCGCAGCATTGGTTTGGGGCGTTGAGAAAGGAAATGAGATTTTTGGGGGAGAAAATGAAGTGCTGTTGAAGGAACTTGTAGAAAGCATCAATCACTTTTACAACCCCGTTTTGCAGAGTTTCGTGAAAGGTCCTAATGAGAAGTACGTGGACTTGGAAATCGTTTTGGGAATCAACATTCTCCTGCAAACGCATTATTTTAGGAATGAACCATTTTTGAAAAAGGCGATTTCGTCACTAAATATTTTCGAAGAGGATTTGGTGGTGGAAGGAAACGGTTTTATTGCACCCATTAGGTATAATAAAGACTTTTGGGATGGAGAAAAAGTGGGGAGTGAAGGAATCGGGAGACCTTGGCCAATGGGATGCGCCCTGCTTTCGCAAACTTATTCCAGACTAGCGGTTCTTGCAGCAGAGTTGAATCAGGAAGCGACAGCAATTGAATGCAGTAAAAAGGCTAATTATTGGCTCACCCAACTTGAAAAAATGCCGTTCTGCCATGCGTTTCCGGAGCAAGTGGACGTTGATGGCCATATTCCAGAGAATTCGCCGAAGCCCCTTGCCTGGGCTGCTGCAGAATATCTAAGAGCAAAAAGACTGGTCGAAAGTCATTAGTGAAATTATTTAATGATTTCCTACTTATTTTACTTGATGATTAAAACTGTTTCTATAGTCGTGATAAACGACGAGGGAAAAATCCTTGCATTGAAAAGAAGCCCAGACAAAAAATGGTATCCTGGTAAATGGGACATTCTTTCTGGGAAAATAGAAGAAGGGGAAAGCCCGGATGAATGCTTTAAGCGAGAGCTTCTTGAAGAGGCTGGAATCACGGATTATCATGATGTTGAAACAAGGCCTCCTTACGTTTATGAAGAAGCTGGGTTGAAGTGGCTCGTTTATTCTTTTCGCTGCAAAACCAGCCAAAGCGACATAAAACTTGACAGCGAACACTCAGAATTCAAGTGGACGACTCTTGAGGAACTCATTAACTCAGAGCATGCAACTCCGCTTAGAACCGAACTGCATGTTTTTTACGAAATCCAAGGCTGAATCTAAAAAGTATTTTCTTGCCTATTAACATAAATTTGGCTCAAAAACTTGTAGCCGAGCTTGGCCGCGAAGAAACTTGAAGCGTCGGCATTTTGCTCTGGAACCAGCTCCACCATATCGAAACCAATCACTTCCTTTTCCTTAGCAATCAATCCAAGTAAATCAACCACTTGCCTCCAACTCAATCCATCCGGTTCAGGGGTTCCAGTTGAGACGAAAGAAGGATCAAAAACGTCCAAATCAATTGAAGCATATATTTTGCTCCTTAATCT
>JACRGE010000062.1 GCA_016212465.1 Microcaldota archaeon | reverse complement strand
TGTTTCTCCTTCAGTTACTCCTAGTGTGAGTCCTAGTCCTTCTGTTTCTCCCAGTATTTCGCCGTCGGTTAGTCCTAGTGTTTCTCCGAGTGTATCGCCTTCAGCTTCTCCTAGTCCTTCTGTTTCTCCCAGTGTTTCTCCTTCGGTGTCGCCCTCGCCGAGTGTTTCGCCTTCAGTAAGCCCTTCTCCCAGTGTTTCTCCGTCGGTTAGTCCTAGTGTTTCTCCTTCTGTGAGTCCTAGTCCATCGGTTAGTCCTTCTGTTTCTCCTTCAGTTACTCCAAGTGTGAGTCCTACTCCTTCTGTGTCGCCCTCACCAAGTGTTTCTCCAAGCCCTTCTCCGTCGCCTACCCCCTTCCACAACAAATGCGTTGGCGTTCAGTGCGTGCGTGTTTCCGGTGACGGCAGGGATGAGTGCAGGACTCCAACTGATTGCGAGAATCCTCCTGTGTTTCACTTTGAGTGCAACGCCGAAAAGCAATGCATAAAGGTCAACACTCCGGGCATAAGCGAATGCGATGGTGAAGGACAGGATGACAAGTGCAAAGACATCAATACCTACAGCCTATGCGATTATATTACTCAAAAATGTGTTTCTTACACTGGACCTGGCAAAAGCGATTGTGCTAATGACGATGAGTGCAAAGTTAATCCATTTTATACAAAATGCGTTGGCACCCAGTGCGTGATAACGTCTGGAGTAGGTAGGGGCGAGTGCAGGAGCGAAAAAGACTGTGCCTGGCTGAAGCTAACTTGTCCTTTCTCTGCCTCAAGTCCCTTGATTACGGTGAAAGCGAAGCTCTTCATTGAGAGAGTAAGCGTCTGTAAAGGTAGTGTTGAACTAGTTGTTTCAAACCCTGATGGAACAACCACCTCTTCTACTGAGACTTCACCATGCTCTGATGGAAGCTATCCCTTTGAATTAAGCCTTGAGAGAGGGACTGGAAACTACAAAGTGGTTGCGACCTATTCCGATGATCCAAATATTAGGGACGAGTGCATCATCTCCTTCTTCCAGCCGCCGCCTGTTGCATTCCCAGAGCTTCATCCCCTAGCAATATTTTTAATTGCGTTTGCAGCCCTATTCCTATTAAGGAAAAGAAGTTTACGTATGGAACGAAGATAAATTGCCTGTTTTTTTATTCTGTGCGAGGAGTTTGTCCATAAATTATTTTTCAAGAGCTTTACGCAAAACGCTTTAATCTGAAACCCCTTGTTTTTTATGCGGAAGGCGAAGCACAGCTGCAGGCACCCAAAATTAAGTAGAACAACTGTGCCTTGAAATGAATTGATTTGCTTGATGATTGTGTTGAGGCTGCAGGCACCAAAGTAAGCAGAATAAATGTGCCATACTACGTGATTGAAATGAAGAGTTTGTTTCTTGCAATGGCTTTAGTTTTTTCGTTGTTGGTTGGAGCAAGTTTTATTCAAATCACTACTACCGTAGGAGAGGCTTACTTTCAAAACACTTCCGACGAAGTGGAACTGGATGTAAGCGTAAAGAACACTGGCGACGAGCCCGCTCATTCAGTAATGGTTTCGCTGACTGCAACTGACTACCTCGCTTCAAACAAGATTACCAAGTCCTTGCTCGGCGTTTCCGAGGAAATGAAGGGCAAAATGAGCCTCACTATTTTGGAGTCGCTTTCCAAAAATCTTTTGCCAGGAACCTATCCAAGTGCGTTGGTGGTGGATTACAAGGACGCGAACGGATATCCTTTTTCCGCCATATCCCCACTATCCGTTTCATTCAAGGAAAAGACCACTTCGCTTGTGCAAGGCGTTTTCAAGGGCGTCACGCTCTACGGCAGAATGCCTGGTCGGCTTGATGTTGAGGTGAGGAATTTAGATGAAGCTCCGCACCGGGTTTCAGTGAAGCTCGTCACCTCGCGGGAGCTTAAGTCTTTAAACGATTCGTTCACCGTTTATTTAGACCGCAAGTCCGAGAAAACTATTTCCTTTGATGTTTCCTCATTAGGCGCTTTGCCTGACAGCTCCTACACGGTTCTTGCGTTCGCTTCCTACGAGGAAAAAGGCTTGTTCTATTCATCTGTTGCACGCGGCGTCGTTAAAGTGGAAAAGGAATCGGATTCATCCTTATACTTGGCTATAATCGCAGTGCTCATGGTAGGTGGAGTAGGTGCAGTGGCTTATTTCGTGAAATTCAGAAACGCTAGTCTTTAAGCTCAAAAATCTTGTCGCCGTCTGCGTCATAGACTTTTGAGAACATTTTGGAGTGAATGAATGCATGCCTGCACTTGAACTGGTTTTCTTCGTTCCCCCCAAAGAAAATATACCTTGCGTTGTATTCTCTCATTGTTTGCACGACATCATTTTCTTCGCCGCAAAAAACTTTTTTCACTGCGTCCTCTTCCTCCCCGTAATTAACACCGTGCGTCCACAAGTGGCCACGGAAGCCCAGCACGAGCTGGCGGCCTCCAACCATTGAAACGGGGTGATTGTGAATGTCTGCAGTGAAGAAAACTGCTTCTTGGGGGGTGTTGCGTAAAACCCACGCACCAGCCCTATAGTCCACGGACGAAATCATTTCATAACGGGCGTTCTCACCCCACAGCATCCAAGAGAATGTGAGGATAGATGAACCAACTGAAAACAATACGATGAAAAGCAAGGCTGCGTTCCTCACCGAAAAAAACTTTCTTGCCTTCAGAAAGTGCACTAAAAACAATGCGGTCAGAATGCAGGCGAAAACAAACCAGTGAAAGAAGAATTTAATATTGTCCCATTCCCAGGGATGAACACGCACCACATTAGCGAATATGAAAATCAACGCGAATGGAATCAGAAAGAGCTTCTGTTTCTTGTCCAATAGAAAGAAAGCCGGTATGGACAACAATAGGGGAATCCACGCATTCTTAATCCAAAAAACAGCTATTCCCAGTAGGGACTTGTCTTTCGCCATCCAACCCAATCGGATCCCGATGATATCCGGTTTCAGCTGGTCTGCCATGAATAAAAGCTGTGGTGCGGCGAAAGCAAGCGCAGGAGCAAAAAACCAAACCCATTTCCTGTTGCGCTCAAGCACCGCCAGGAACAAAGCCATTCCGAAAGCGAATAGAAATGAATGCATGTAGACTAGCGGCAACAGGCCAGTTATTCCCCCCGCAAGCAACAAGAGCCCACGTTTTTCTCGCGGATTCAGCTTGGCACTGTAGCTTCTGTATAGCAAGAGATAGACTAGGAAGACCAAAGGAATTCCGAAAAGGGTCGAGCGTTGTGGGATGAACGTGCTGTAGATGAAGTTCATGAACTGCAGGCCGCCTTCTTCGTAGTGAGAGTAGTCCTTGTCTGGGGGTAAAACGAAGTTTCCTGAAGCCAAGTCTTTTGCTGCATTCACCAAACCAAAGTTGCCGTTCAAGAGCACCAAAAAAACGGCAATGAATGCCGCTTTGTTGTTCTTGGTGAACTCCAGCGCAAGCCAGTACAGCGAAAACACTAACGCAATTGAAAGCAATACGTTTGTTGAAATCAATGCCCAACGCAAGCTGAATCCGCCCACCACCAACACAGACGCCAGAAAATCACTTAAAAATGGGTAGCCGAGCTTGTGTCCCGCAAGAGTCGGGTAGGCAGGCGAAAAATTAGTTCTCAAAGAGAAGGAGTTGATTATCGGAACGTGGAGCCCGTAGTCACCCCAAACGTTTACTATCGCATCCGCTCCCCCTCTTTCGTTTGGATGCAGCACAAGGAAGTAATTTAGCGCAAGAAACAGCGTTGAAAAAAAAACCAGCAGAACCAAGGGCAAATTTATTTTGATTCTGTGGTGGGTTGGCTTCTTCCGTCGCTTGAGCAGCCTCCTTCCAGAAACCGAGAGCGCGATTATGGTTAAGCTGATAGATGGAATGCCGAGCGAGCCCAGCCCCCACGAAAGCAGGAAGGAAAGCCACGCACCCGCAAGCATTCCTATAGTCAGGGAAAAACAAAAGCGCTTCCACAGCGTATTAACGAAACTAAGACGTGAACCAAGGGCATAGCCGAATAAAAGGCTGACCAGCGAAAACACGATTCCCAAAAGCATTTGAGATCCCCCAGCATCACTTTAACCAACTGCTCCAATACTTTTAAACGGTTTCTCCTCTTAAAATATCTGGAACCAAATTATTTTTCAAAAACTTTTGGTTGGTGCAATGAAATTCAATTACTGGGTCATGGGTTTGTTGCTTGCAGCGGTTTTGCTGAGCGCCTACTCGCACTCTCTTGTATTCAAGGAGTTCATGATGCCGGTATATGGAAACGTGGGCATTCACGGCGCGTTCATTAGAGAGTTGGTGGAGAAAGGGAATTATCCCCTGGTGGACAAGTACTCCTACGGTGGAGGGATTCCGAACATTTATGTGCCGCTTTACAGGATGGCTGTTGCAGAAATGGTTTTGCTTACAGGCATTTCCATTGATTTCGCGAGCAGGCTGGTAGTGTTATTGATTTCGCTTCTTCTCCCAATTGCTTTCTTCATTCTTGCGAGAACTCTTTTCAAAAAACAAGAGCGCTTCGCGCTTATCGCTGGATTGGCGGCAGCTTTCTTTGTCTCCCTTTCACCCGAACTGTTGATTTATACAGTGAGACCTCTGCCTCAGGCGATGGGGATGCTACTCATTCCAGTTATTTTGTTTCTCGTGCTGAAACAGCTTTACTTTCCAGTTGCTTTGTTCACTTTCCTTCTCACCATGGTGCACCAGGAAAGCGCGTTCTTCCTCGTACTCTGCTGTTTTGCATTCGGCTTCTTCCTCCTCGTCAAGATGTTTTTGAGCTCGCTTGAAAAAGAAGAGCAACGGATGCTCAGGGCCACTTTCCTGTGCTGGTTCGTTGGAACTGCTTCCTACTTTGTTTGGAACGCCGCGATGACAGGCCACTTCAACGTCTTTGGGACAGCTCAATTCACCTACCACGAAGGCAATTCCGTTAGCATTGGAAAAATCTATTCCAGCATAGGAACCCTGTCCTTCGCTTTTTCCGTAATAGGGTTGGTGACTCTTTTCACTGGGTTTGCGTTGCGATTGCCTGAGAAGATAAAAAAGTTTTTTGCCGTAGAAACACTGCCCACTGTATTCCTTTTTTCCCTGCTTGTCGTCGGCATTGCAGCCATCAAAAACGATGTGCTCGGAATAAACGTGTTCATGGATAGATTCATCGTCTATTTGAATGAACCCCTCGTTCTTCTCGCTGCTTTCGGATTCTCTAAAGTAATTACGTGGTTGGGCTTTGGAGAATTAGACTCTTAAGAAAAATAATTTTATGATTTTTTCAAAAATGGAATTCGACGGTAGATGATTTTTGAATCCTATTAACTAAACTTTAGTTTTCGCCATCTTCTCCTCTTGAAAAAACCCATAGATTTTCATCTACTAAACCATAACCGTAGCCTGAGTTCAATAAGGTTTACTGCCATTCTTGGCACGGTCTTCCACAGGTTCAACGTAGTTTCCTTTCTTTCGGTCCATTCAACGGGAAACTCTTTTATCTTGAAGCCATGCCGTTGAGCGAGCACAAGCAACTCAGTATCCCAAAAAAACCCTGTTGCCTTTATTTCTTTAACTATTTGCATGAAGGCTTTTTTCGTGATTCCCTTGAACCCGCACTGGTAGTCCATTATCTTGGATCCAAAGAGTAGCCGCACGAGCAGAGTGTAAAACCTTCCAAAGAAACCCCGTTTCCAACTTCTTTCTGCCTTGCTTTCACTGAGATAACGGGAGCCCACTGCCAGCTCGTATCCATCTAAATAACGGATTAATTCAATCAAGTGCCTTGGATTCGTAGCCAAGTCAACGTCCATGAAACCCAGTTTTTCTCCCCTCGCCTTCTCAAACGCTTCGCTGATCGCAGCACCCTTCCCTCTCTCTGTTCTAATCAGTTTGACGTCCGAATATTTTTTTTCAAGCGTTCGTGCAATCGCGACTGTGTCATCGGTGCTACCGCTTTCCGCCAAGATGATCTCGTGGGGTATGCCTTTTAGTGTCTTGCGGGCTTCTTCAACTGCCTTCTCCAGTTTTTTTCCCTCGTTTTTAGCAGGCAGTACAAGCGAGAACATGTTTGCCACCAAAATGAAAGTTTTAATACGGTATTTTATTTAAACGGCTTCAAACTATTAATTAGCCTTTCAACCGGATGTTTTGAGGGTGCTTTAAATGAGTTCTCCGCTTGTTTCTGTGGTTATCCTTAATTGGAATGGTAGGGATTACTTGGAGTCGTGTATTAGGAGTGTGTTGGGGCAGGATTATAAGTGGGTTGAAGTGGTTGTGGTGGACAATGGTTCTGGTGATGGTTCTGTTGAGTTGGTGAAAAGGCTTTTTTTAGGCAAGGGGTTTGGGAAGGTGAAGCTTGTTGAGAATGGAGTGAACTTGGGTTATTGTGTTGGCAACAACATTGGTGTCAGGAATTCGGTTGGGGAGTTTGTGGTTACGTTGAATCCTGACGTGGTTTTGGAGAAGGATTTTGTTTCTGAGGCTTTGAAGCCGTTCAAG
>JACRGE010000059.1 GCA_016212465.1 Microcaldota archaeon | reverse complement strand
TTTATCTCAAGTAACTTTGGTTCAGTCCAACCCGAGTCCGTTTTCTGGGAAACCATTGCATCACATAAATCCGTTGGATCCAATCCCTTGTCGGGGCCAGTCTTAACGCGTTTTCCGGAAATAATGAGCGTGAGCCAGTCGAAGTTCGCGTAAGAAAAATAAAGTGTTTTGCCATCTGGCGAAATGAACGCACTGTCCTCCCAGCCAAGCGTGTTTATTGGAGGCCCTAAGTTTATGGGAGTGCTCCAACCAGCAGCAACTGGAACGTTTTCTTCTGGTGGGACATAATTGCCTGAGGTGGTTGTAACAACTGAGCTAGTAGACGTAACTCCTTTTGCAGTGGTTGTGGTTGTTGACGGAGGGTTTTGAACGCACCCCAAAACCAGCAAAGCAACCAAAGCCAATACTCCCGCAATCAATTTTTTGTTCATGCCAAGGCAGCCTCATGCGATTCCGAATCCTTCGCGGACGTATTCTATGGCGATTGCGACGAGCATTATTCCCATGATCCTGGAAAGGACTTCAATAACGTTTTGGCCAAGTGCTTTTTGTATTCTGCCAGACTCCCTTAGAATCAGCCAGTTTGCGAAGAGAGCGAACATCGCGGCTATGAGGGTCACGCCAATGCCAAGCTGGTTTACTAGGATGATCGTGTTGGTGATGACACCCGGACCGGTTATCAAAGGGGTTCCAATCAAAACTGCAGCAGCCCTCAAGTTCTGGGTTGTTTGCCTGAAGAAAGTAAGTCCGAAGACCAGTTCCATGCCCATCACGAATATTATCACCCCTCCTGCTATCTGGAAGCTCTGCAAGCTTATTCTAAGCAGGTTTAGGATGAAGGAGCCTGAAAAGAGGAAAACGAGTACCAGACCCCCAGCTACCATTATGGCTTCGTCGGCGCTCCGTTGTCTCTCCAATTCCTTAAAGTTCCTTGTTACAGAGACGAACACCGGCATGCTAGCGAAGGGGTCCATGATGATAAAAAACATTATGAAAGCCTTTGCAATGTCCAATTCCCAGCTCATTCAATGCACCACAGCTAATTGGTTAATGAATCAGCCTATAAATTATTTTCCGCTGGTTCCCTACACCTATCAGAATACGATTGCATCTGAAATACTTAAAGCTCCTTTTATCTTCCCGTCGGTGGATTTACTCATACCGAAGGGCTTCAACAGGCCTCAGTTTGGCTGCCTGCCGTGCGGGGAGAACCCCAGAAAGCGTTCCGATTAAGAAAGAGAATGCAAGTGCCCCAATAATCAATTCAGGTGGAAAAGCAGCCACTAACAGGCTGCTGCCGAGAGCTTTTTCAGCACCATAGGATACCGCCATTCCTATCCCCACTCCGATTCCGGCGCCTATCGCACCGCCGACGAGTCCCAAGAGCCCGGATTCAATCAAGAAGATGAATAGAATGTCCCGGTTCCTTGCTCCGATTGCTTTCATGATGCCTATTTCTTTCGTTCGTTCGAGAACGGAGGTATACATGGTGTTCATGATGCCTATTCCACCAACCAACAAGGAGATGGCTGCAATGCCGATGATGAGCGCCTGTACAATAGAGAATATCGTATTGAAAGATGAAAGAAGCTGTTCCGTTGTTTGAACTGCGAAATCCTCTTGGCCTTTTTCCAAGTTCCGGTCCGTCCTCATCTTCTTCTCAATCCTCTCCGCCACCTCCGATGGCTTTGAGCCGAGCTGGACCTGCACGATTATCATGGAAATGATTTCCGGATCGTTGAACAACTCCCGCACGGTTTCTATATTCAGGTATATGGCGGAATCATCCATGCGGTTGCCTTGGCTGTTCATGATTCCAACTATTTCAAAGCTCTTTCCAAGTATTTCAATGCTTTCGCCTACTCTCACCTTGTGCTTGAAAAAACCGTCTGCGATGTATCTCCCGACCAATACCCCGTATCTATCCCCTGCCTTGATTTTCCTGCCTTCCTTCAGGGAAAGGCCGATATTCTCCTCAAAAAGCTTCTTCGACTCGTCCAGCGGGTATCCGTAAATGAAAGTGTTTTTACCCTCGTCCTTTGACTTTACCTCACCGCTTTTAACGAGCACGCCGCCTGCATTGTCAACGCCCCTAGTCCTTCGCACCACGTCTAGATCATGTTTCGTCAATGGATGCGCAACAATAGAGCCAGCAACAGGAGACGTAATTGAACCAGCGCTGCTCATGATGATTATCTTGTTTGTGCCAAGTTGTTGAAACTGGGCGGTAATTGCGTTCTGCAGCCCCTGCCCCAAGGAAATGAGGGCAACGACTGCCGCGATGCCAATGAAGATGCCTATCATCGTGAGAATCGAACGCAGTTTGCGGTGGGTTAGGTTAATTACAGCTAGCCGCAGGTAGTCAAAAAACAATTTCTCACCTTAAGCGTTTCTTGTGGAGGAAAACTCTGTAGAATACGTAGCCTGCTACAACCAATACGCCTGCAATAAGCAGGATGCTTGGGCCACTCTGCTGCTCTAATTGAAGCTTCTTTATTTCTTCAGGGGAGTAAAGCCTTAAGGGAATAGATTCCTTTTGGGTGTAAACGTTGTTGTTCGCGTCCCTGTAAGTGACTTCAACTGGAATCGCCACAACGTCCTTGAGACCGGAGTTGAGGTAGACGATGAAATCGCTTGTTTCAGTGTCATCGCTGTTCACTTTGCCGACGTAATCGTTGTCCGAGGAAATTATCGTGTAGTCATTGGAGGGCAGGAGCCGCACGTTCAAGAACTTGACGTCAATGAGGCCCTTGTTCACGATCTTGACCACGACCGTTCCCCGCATTCCTTCATGGATGATGTTCGTGCTCTCCATTCCGACACCGATATCTGGCTTGCCGCCTACGGTTAGGGAGACCGTATAGTTTCTTACATACCGCTTTCCAAGTGAGTCCAGGTAAGACACCTCAAGGGGTATCTTGAATATGTCGGAGTCTGCTCCGGGGAGGGTAGCTACCTTAAACTGCACGTTGAAAACATCCTGGGGGCTAATGAGGGAGATTCTTTTCTCTGAAGTGCTGTCTATGGGAGCAAAGGGGATTGACGACAAAGCCATATCAATTTTTACGCTCACGTCCCGCAGATAAGCGTTGGCAAGGTTCTTCAACGTGAGGTCGATGGTTCCAGTTTTCCCTTGTTCGAACTGGCCGGGGGTGGTTGAAACAGCCTCCACTGAAACAACGGGATCGCTTGTTTGAACATAGATCTTGTATTCACCAACTGTCCAGTCGGTGGTAGCTGTTCTGCACTTGATCTTCAGGACATTGTTTCCTTCCACTGCATCGATTGCAACACGCACCTTATAACGCAGGATGACAGAAGTCTTGGAGGACAGGGTTCCAATCGAGCGGTATGCATTCTCGTTGGCATCCAATGAAAACGGATACTCGGGTTTAAGCTCGCACTCCGTTCCATACAATGCCTGGTCCAAGGGGTTTTGAACGCTCAAGGATACATCAACGTACTTCCCTGGCTCAGCTGGATAAGGGGAATGGAGGGAGACATTTTCTATTCTTAGGGCAGACCCTACGCTTACAACTTCAGCTGACGAAAACACAGCGAATGCAAGAAAGACAGCCAAAAAACCCAAGAGTATTCTCTTCATTCAACCACCTTTAACAATCGATCCGTCCTTAATCATTACCTTCCGTTCAGCGTACTTTGCGATGTCTTTTTCGTGAGTGACTATTACGATCGTCTTACCTTCCTCATTCAGTTCACTAAGGACTTCCATTATCTCGTGACCTGTTTTAGAGTCCAGGTTTCCAGTTGGCTCGTCTGCCAGCAATACCTCTGGTTCAACGACCAATGCCCTAGCCAATGCAACGCGTTGCTGCTCGCCTCCAGAAAGCTCCGTGGGTTTGTGCTCAAGTCTGTGACCCAATCCAACTTGCTCAAGCACTTTCACCGCCCGCTCAATCCGTTCACCTTCAGAAACCTCTAGGAATATCAATGGAAGGCAAACGTTTTCAACCGCGTTCATGGAAGTGATGAGATTAAACTTCTGGAAAACGAAGCCTATAGTCTTGCCTCTCACTTGCGCAAGCTCGCTTTCCCCCAGGGAGGAGATGTCGACGCCGTCAAGAAATACCTTTCCATCAGTTGGCACGTCTAGGCTTCCAATCATGTTCATTAGAGTGCTTTTTCCTGAGCCGGATGGCCCCATTATGGAAACGAACTCTGCTCTTTTTATGGTCAGGCTTACTCCTCTGAGCGCAGGAACTTCAATGTCGCCCATCCAATAGCTTTTCTTCACGTCCTTAAGACCGATTATGACATCGGAAACCAGTTTAGCCATAGAGCCCCCGCCCACCAATAATCTTTTAGTAATTCCAAGAATTTAAGCTTGCCTTAGCAAACTCAGTTTCTTTTCAGGGCGTCCCTAATCATTTTCTCATGGTCGAATCCCAGCCTAGGCAATTTTTTTAAATCAAAGAACGTAATTTCTTTTGTTTCCCTGCTCTTGCATTCCCTGCCACCAGTCCTTTTAACCAGGTAGCAGACGGAGACTTTGTGGCCGATGGGATCCCTTTCTGGGTCTGAATAAACGCCAACGAGTCTCATGACGCGGGTTTTCAAGCC
>JACRGE010000061.1 GCA_016212465.1 Microcaldota archaeon | reverse complement strand
TCGCCGCTGCCGCGAGCTTCCTTTCTTGCAGCAGCAACTGCTTCCTCCACATCCTGCGGACCTCGCACTTCAGTTGAACCGAGCCCTGAAGAGGATTGAATGGCTTTAATCACGCAAGGGTAACCAACCCTCTCGCACCCGTCGCGCACCTCATGGGAGTCAGCTGTTCGCGCGTAAACGTACTTGCTCGTCAAAACACCTGCTTCCTTCGCGATCAATTCCCTCAAGCGCTTGCGCTGCATTGCGGTATGCGTCGCTTTCGCGCTTGGCACGATGTAATAGCCTTCCTTCTCTAATTCAAAAAGCGTATCCAAATCAATTGCTTCAATCTCTGGAATAATCGCGTCAGGAGCCTCTTTTTCAACTACCTCGCGCAAGAGTTTCCCGTCCCTCATATTAATAGTATACCGCCTGTCTGCAAGCCTCTGGCCCGGCGCGTTTTCATACCTATCTACTGCAACTGTTTCAATCCCGAGCCTCTGCGCTTCAATAATCTGTTCCTGCCCGAGCTCTCCCGCACCCAGCAGCATTATCTTCAGCGATTCATTGGAAAGAGTTGTACCCAACTCGTCTCTCTTCACCCAACCACCTCCCGTTAAAGCAATTTGAAAAAAATGCAAGTACTATTTATGCTAGAAATTCATATTTATACAACAATGCTTATTTTTTCAAACTATTAATATGGTCAATGCGCTTTTGCACCAACGCACTTGTTCCAATGTCCTTGCGGTAGAAAACCTTTCCTGAAATACGCTCTACACCAGCCTGCGCCCTGCGCTCTGCGTCACTCAAGTCTTCGCCTATTCCAAGCACTGCAATAGCGCGCGAACTCGTTGTATAAACTCCTCCATCCTTTTCATTCACTGAACCGAAGTAAACGTGCGCACCGGAACGCGCCAGCCCTCTTTCATCTACTTCAATTCTTTCCCCTACCGAAGGATTATTCGGATACCCCGCGGGAACGACGTACTTGCATACGGTTGCTTTCTCGAGAAAACGCAGGTTTATTTCATCCAACCTTTGCTCTATTGCAGCTTGCACCACTTCAGTGAAGTCGTTTTCCATGATCGGCAGGACGTTCATGGTCTCGGGATCACCGAATCGTGCATTATACTCAAGCAGGCGAAGCCCTTTTGCGGTAACCATGAACCCACCGTACATGACGCCCACAAAAGGCTTGCCGCATTCACGCGAGAGCGCGTGCATCACCTTTTCAGTAATCCCGTGCGCTTGCTTCACATCTTCTTCAGTAACAAAGGGAAGCAGGTGGTTTTCACAGGAGTAGGAGCCCATGCCTCCAGTGTTTGCCCCGGAATCGTTTTCAAAAGCGCGCTTGTGGTCCTGCGCAGGCGGAGTGTCCAAGACGGTTTTTCCGTCTGCAATGCTTTGCAGAGAAAACTCTTCCCCCTCAAGCTTTTCCTCTACTATCACCGTTGGATGGGTTTTCAGTACTTCCCTGCAGTAGTTCAATCCATCCGATGCATCCTTTAGATGCTCACCGAATACCTTCACTCCTTTTCCGCCGGTCAAGCCGTCTGGTTTTATCACGAAGTCTCCCAAGGCTTCCAAATACTCTTGTACTCCTTCAAGTGAAGTGAATACCTTGAACTCAGGCAATCCGGGAATACCGTATTTCTTCATCAAAAGACGCGAGAACGCTTTGCTTGTCTCGAGTTTTGCGAGCTCTTGAGTCGGACCGAAAGAGGGAATGCCCATCGGACCAAAGTAATCCACTACACCATCTGCAAGCGGAGCTTCAGGCCCTATGACCGCAAAATCTGGTTTCACTTGCTCTGCGAACAAATGCAGTTCATCAAAGTTGCTTAACTTCATTAAACGAAATTCTTCTGAAAGTTTTTTAATGCCGGGATTCAAGTGCGCCATCACCGAGTAAAGCCACGTCTCAGGGTTCCTCTTGAGCGCTTCAGCCATGCAGTGCTCCCTGCTACCGTGCCCCAGCAACAAAACCCTCATTCCCACACCTTCGTGTCCCTTATACCTGCGTCCCGCCCGATAAACTTAAGAAATTATTGCGCAAAGCACCTATGATTTTTAGAGTGTTCGGGTTTTTTATTCATTTTATCACTCCGTAATCCTCGGCCTCTGCTTAGTAGGATATTCATCCGTCAAGCACGCCACGCAAAGGCTCTCCCGCGGCAAACCAATTGCCTTTACAAGCCCTTCAATGTTCATGTAGTTCAACGAGTCCGCGCCGATTTTCTCGCGAATTTCTTCAACAGAGTTTTTTGCGGCAGCAAGCTCTCGATAAGTAGGGAAATCTATTCCCATGTGGCACGGCGCAATTATCTTCGGGCAAGAAATCATTACATGCACTTCCCTCGCGCCAGTTTCCTTCAGTAATGAAACAATTTTTCCCATGGTGTTCCCCCTTACAAGGGAATCCTCCACGAGCGCGACTCTCTTTCCTTCAATCAGCGAGCGGACTGGGTTGAGCTTCAGTTTTATTGAAGCTTTTCTCGCCGAATCGTCCGGCATTATGAACGTTCGCCAAATGTACCTGTTTTTGATTAACCCTTCGGCAAACCTCAGGCCGCTTTCTGCTGCAAACCCGTGCGCAGCGCTCCTGCCAGAATCCGGAACCGGAACTACGACGTCAATTCCCTTCCCCCCATGCATTCTCGCAAGAGTCCTTCCAAGCTCTTCGCGTACCTTGAACACTTCCACGCCGTTTACGACTGAATCAGGCCTTGAAAAATAGACGTACTCGAACATGCAGTGCGCAGTCTGTTCTGAAAAAAGTTTTCGCGACTCCAGCACGCCGTCCTTTATTAAAACGGCTTCCCCTGGCTCAATTTCTTTCAACAACCTCGCGTCCATGATGTTCAACGCGCACGTCTCGCTCGCGATGACGAAATCCCCGCCGTGCTTCCCCAGGCACAACGGCTTGAACCCCTTGGGGTCGCGGAACGCAATCAACTCCCCTTCGCTGCTCAACGCGAGAACGCAGTAGGCGCCATCAAGTTTCTCCATCACTGCCTTCGCCGCACCAAAGACGTTCTCCTCCTCGCTCTCGTGCATTTCGAGAGACAGCATTTGCGCAATCAACTCAGTGTCCGTCGTGGTGGTAAAGATGATTCCCTTCTGCTCGAGCTCTTGCTTCAATTCCACGTAATTGACTATGTTTCCGTTCAACGCGACAGCAAGCTTTTTCTTCTGCCCCCGCAGGTAAAAAGGCTGCGCGTTCTCAATCACTGAAGAACCAGTGGTGGAATACCTCACGTGCCCTATTCCAACTGTTCCATAGAATCCCTGCAGCTCCTGCTCGCTGAAAACATGTGAAACCAACCCCATGGCCTTCTTGTTGTAAATACTCACGCCGGAGAAAACAGATATTCCAGCACTCTCCTGACCACGGTGCTGGAGCGCGATGAGCCCATTATACAAATCTATAGCAACGTTTTTCTCGCGCGCTGCAGCACCAATTACGCCGCATTTTTCCCCGCATTCAGCCAACAAATCCACCCCGTGCAATGATTGAACAACAAACATTTATCTGCCATGGCTTCTTCCCTGCCCTAAAGGTCCGATAAATTGCCTGCAGACCTCCCCTAAAAAGGAAGTCAGACTAACTTCTTTTCTGCATAGTCTACCGCGTTTCTGAACACCTGCATTCCCATTCCTTCTTCGTTCAGCTGCTCGCGCGTCCACCTTGGGTGGTTTGTTTTGTGTATGAAGGCTTCGGGATGAGGCATCAGCCCGAATATTCTGCCCGTCTCGTCACATATGGCTGCAATGCCGTCCTCGGAACCGTTTGGGTTCATGGGATATTCCGCTGGTTCTCCCAACTCGTTTACGTACTGCGCTACGATATGATGGCTTTCGCGCAGTCTTTTCTTGACTGCCTCGTTTTTTGAAATGAATTTCCCTTCACCGTGCCTTACCGGCAAGTAAAGTGATTTAATGCCTTTCGTGAAAATGCATGCTGAGTTTGAATTAATTTTCAGGTATACCCACCGGTCCTCAAACCTTCCTGAGTCGTTGAACGTGAGGGTGACTTGCTGGGACCTGTAGTTGCGGTCGAAGCCTGGCAGAATGCCTAGCTTAACCATTGCTTGAAAGCCGTTGCATATGCCGATTACCAGTTTGCCGTCTGAAATGAATTTCTGCAAGTCCTCGCTTAAATTGTACTTGAATTTATTTGCAAGGACCTTGCCGCTTGCTATGTCGTCTCCGAATGAAAAGCCCCCCGGGAATGCGAGGATTTGGTAATCTGCTACATTCTTTACGCCTGCGATTATGTCGTTGAGGTGAACTCTTTCCGCTCTCGCTCCAGCTGCGTTGAATGCATGCTGCGTTTCATAATCGCAGTTTATTCCATATCCCGTTAGTATCAGTGCTTTTGGCGCGACCATTCCTTCACCACCCCAGTGTCTTCTGCCATGCTTGCTTCAAGTCTTGAACGTCTGCGTTTACGACGATCTCTTGGTTCAATCCGGTTACAACAAAGGCATTGTCTTCTCTTGCGTAGCCTATTTCGGCGTAAGCATTTCCCTTGAGTATTTCTTCAAACGCTTTTTTGTCTTCTTTCCTTATGGTTACTACGAATCGTGAAGGCGATTCTGAAAACAGTAGGTAATCGCTTCTTTCAATTCCTTCCCTCGGAACTTTGCTTAAATCAACTTCAACCCCTCGTCCGCCCGAGAAGGCGCTTTCCGCCAATGTGATTCCAAGCCCCCCGTCGGCGCAATCATGGCACGATTTTATTAGCCCGAGCTTGATGGCTTTGCTTACTGCTTCATACAGTTTCACTGCCTTTTCGGCATCGACCTTCGGGACGTTGTTGCCCATGAAGCCTTTGGCTGCAAAGTATTCGCTGCCTCCCAGCTCGTTCCTCGTTGTTCCAAGCACGTAAATCAAATCCCCTGGCTTTTTGACGTCCATGGTCGCGGTTTTTCTCACGTCATCTATTTTGCTTACTGTTGAAATCAGTATCGTGGGAGGAATGGATATTTTCACTCCCTGAATTATGTAATCATTTTTCATTGAGTCCTTGCCTGAAATGCATGGAACCGAAAACGCGGTTGTGTAATCGTACAACGCTTGGTTTGCCCTGACGAGCTGCGCGAGCTTGTATTCTCCGTCGGGAGTCTTCTCTGATTTCACTGGATCGCACCAACAGAAGTTGTCAAGCATTGCCATGTGCTCAAGCGAACCGCCGACTGCGATGTTGTTTCTTATCGCCTCGTCAATGGCGCAGGCGCACATGTGGTACGCGTCGATGTCTGAGTACCTTGGCGCAATCCCGTTTGCGACAACGACTCCCTCAAGGGAATCGAGCAAAGGTTGCACCACTGCTGAGTCGCTTGGTCCGTCATTTTTCACTCCGACCAACGGCTTTACCACCGACCCTCCTTGGACTTCGTGGTCGTACTGCCTTACAACGTATTCTTTGGAACAGATGTTCAATCTACCAAGCATTTTTTTAAGCTCATCGGTTAATTCGCGCGGCTCTTCAAAATCTGGTTCCTCGTGAATCTTCTGTTCCCACTTTGCGTTCAACTTCATTTGAGGCGATCCGTTATGCAGAAAATCCATATCAACATAAGCTACCGTCTTCCCTTCATACAATATGTGGAACCATCCACTGTCGGTGAATTCGCCGAGGACCGTTGCTTCCACATCCCTCCCCTTAGCCAATTCCATGAATTCATTTATCTTTTCTGGCGCAACAGCAAGCGTCATCCTCTCTTGAGCTTCAGACAGCAGAATCTCCCACGGATGCAGTCCTGCGTACTTCAAGGGCGCTTTCTCTAAATGCAGTTCACAGCCTCCGCTTTCCTTGGCCATTTCGCCGACTGAGCAGGACAAGCCTCCGGCCCCGTTGTCTGTAATGCTCTTGTACAAGCCCAAGTCTCTTGCTTCAAGAATAAAGTCCGCCATTTTCTTTTGAGTGATGGGGTCGCCTATTTGAACAGCTGTCGCAGGCGAGCCCTCGTGCAGTTCTTCGCTGGAGAACGTAGCGCCGTGAACCCCATCTTTCCCTATTCTCCCTCCAGTCATTACAATCAAGTCCCCGGCATCCGCTTTCTTCAAGTGAGACTCTCGTCCATTAATGACTGAAGGCATCAGCCCTCCGGTCCCGCAGTAAACCAAGGGCTTTCCCAAAAACCTTGGGTCAAAAACAAGGCAGCCGTTCACGGTAGGAATGCCGCTCTTGTTTCCCCCGTGCTCCACGCCTTTTCTTACTCCCTCGAAGATTCTTTTAGGATGAAGCAAGCGCGGAGGCAGTTTGTCGGTGTAATCTGGCGGCGCGAAGCAAAAGACGTCGGTATTGAAAATCAGTTTGGCGCCCATTCCCGTGCCGAGTGGGTCCCGGTTCACTCCCACTATTCCCGTTATCGCCCCGCCGTAGGGATCAAGCGCGCTTGGAGAATTATGAGTCTCGACCTTCATTACCAGATTGTAATCCTCATTGAACTTTATTACGCCCGCGTTGTCTGAAAAGACAGAGACCATGAATTTCCTGCTTTTTCCTATCTCTTCAGTTGATTTTCTTACGTAGGTATCAAACAAAGAATCTATTACCAAAGTTTTTCCGTTGCCTGCATCGTAGTTGATAAGCGCGTTGAATATCTTGTGTTTGCAGTGCTCGCTCCAAGTCTGTGCCAGCGCCTCCAATTCAACGTCAGTCGGCTCTTCTCCCAAACCGAGTTTTTTCCTTTCGGCATTCACTCTCTTATTCTTGAAATAATCTCTGGCGGCCTTCATTTCAGGCAGGCTCAAGGCGAGAACCCTTTCCTTGCTTATCCTCATCAATTCGCCGTCGCTCACGTTCAAATCAATTGGTTCAACCCTAACCTCGTACTTCAGCCGGACGATGGGAAGAACGAGTTCCATTCCCTTCTCGAAATCAAATTCAGCACTGCTTTTCACTTCCCATCGCTCAATCAGTTCGTTTGCCAAAAACCCTCTCGCGATCTCTTCAGCTGCCTGCTTGTCAAGTTTGCCTCGCAGGAGGTACTGCTTTGAGGTATAAACTCCTTCAACCGTCTTCTTCAGAATATCTTCAGCCGCCTTCCTGCTCGTGTTCCCGGCATTGTCCGTGACCCCTGGCCTGAAGCCCACCTCAATCAAGTAATCAAAGTCTTTAGCCAAAGGCTTGCCACAGCTGAAAACCTGGGTGACCGAGTCTGCAAAAAGATTTTCTCCCAGTTCCTGCAACTGTTCTCCATCCAGCTCTGCGTCAATGGTGTAAACGTCAATTGTTTTAACCGAATTTACTTCAAAACCAAGGTGTTCAACAATCCTCTTCCTTACTCCCTCGCCCAGCGCGTCCCTCACTCCCTCCTTGAAAGCAACTTCAATCCTATGCGCCATGCAAATCAACCCAAAACCATTTTTTTGCCGCCATGATTCACAACAATTTCCTTTGACTCGCCGACTTTTCCGATAACTTCTGCCTCCTCCCGCTCTCGTTCCAGCAAATCGATGACATCGTCTGCCTCCTTTTTTCCCACAACCAATGCAAACCCGTAACCCATGTTAAAGGTCTTAAACATTTCCTCGCCCGCGACGTTCCCTGTCCTCTGAATCAAATCAAAAATCGGATGCGGCTTGAAGTTATCAAATACAAAGCCATGGCCCAGTCTCCTAAACTTCAAGTAAGCGTCGCCGGTTATGTGAACTGCACCAAGAACGTGATGCTCTTGCATTGCCTTGAGAACCGGTTTCACGTAAATTTTCGTAGGCTTCAAAACCTCGTAAACCAACTCCTCCTCAAAGCCATCAAGTTTAGCAAAGGCATCAAACTTCCCGCCCCATTCCCTGAAAAGAACGCGTCTCACCAACGAAATTCCGTTGGAGTGCACTCCAGAACTCCTCAGCCCAAGCACCATGTCGCCCGCAGTTATCTCCCTGCCTGACACAATCTCATCCGCTTCAACCTCTCCAACGCAATCGCAATTGATGTGATACAACGCGGACAACACCTCAGGCAAGTCAGCTGTTTCCCCGCCGACCAGCGGACAACCCGCCAGCGTTGCTCCTCCAACCAATCCTTTCTGCAATTCGCTTAAAAGCTTCTCCTCGGATTTTCTTACGTCCACCACGTCAGTAAGCGCGATGGGTGTTGCCCCGCATCTAATGCAGTCGTTGGCCACCATGGCAATTCCATCTGTTCCAATGGTGTCATGTTTGCCAGCCAGTTGAGCAAGCAAAACCTTTGTACCAACTCCGTCGCAGGTCTTAACATGGTATTTCCCGTTTCCGATAGGGTACAAGACGTTAAAAGGAGTTGCGATAATTTGCCCGTATCTGCTCAGCGAATAGGTAGCTTCCAATCCCCGCAGGGCTTTCTTTGCCTCCTCTCTTCCTATCCTATCCACTCCCGCCTGAGAATACGTCAAGCCCTCCATTAAAACCCACCAGGAATAAATAAAATAATAATTTATTTAAGTCTTCTATCCAACGAAAATGCTTTCATTGCGTGCCTTAAAGAAGCAGTGTTTATTAACCTCTTTGCCCCCTGTTTTTGAGCAAGGGACTGGCTTTCTTGCCGAGTGGGCACCGCGTTTCAAACTCTATGCTCTGAACGCAATCAGAGCCCAAGCCTCCGTGCCCCAAGATTCCTGCATGAGAATGCAGGATTTGACTTGCGGTTTGAATTCTTTTTGGGGGACTACAAAATTAGTGAACTGCAGCCTTACGGCATATAGCTACATTTTGTTAGCATAGATTAAATGTAGTTATTATGACTGCGGAATAGACACATTAAGCTGGTATACTTTTTAACGCAATATTATAAAAATAGTTAAGTTTAAATAGATTAGTTAACTATATTTTATACATGAGATTAACATTAAGTAAATCAGAAATTTCGGCGTTAAGAGAAGTCTGTGAACGGGAACAGACCGCTGGCGAGTTAGCCGAGGCTTTGGGCGTGAAGGATAGTTTTGTCTCCAGAATTTTAGGTTCTCTTAAAGACAAGGGGTTAATAGCAATCGAGAAGAATGATAGAACCAAGATTGTTAGGCTTTCTCTTACGCAGGCGTCTAAGAATTTTAGGGAATTGGCGACTTTCCGCAGAGGCTCTAAAATAGAGTCTTGGCTTTCAGGGAGCGCTTTAGATGTTTTGGTTATAGCGGGCTTTGCGGAGGGGGCGTCCATTGGTTTTCTTATGAAAGAATCCAAGTACTCCCGTCCAACTATTTATAAAGCGCTTCGCCAGCTTAAGGCGGCCGGGGCGTTAAGCAAGATAGGAGACAAGTTCGTGGTCACGGACGAGCTGGTCAACCGGTTTGCAAACGATTTTGCGGATACGCTGGAACTATTGGCTTTGGAGCAGGTAAGTGCAACTGCAATTAGAGTAAGAAAACACGTTATCCTGAGGACAGACAAAAAGCTCAATAAACCGTTTACGCTAACTGGTCTCAATGCATTGCGTGAACTGGGATCAGTATTCATTCCAACTTCTTATAATGATTATTATTTAAATCTTGACGGAATTGAAAGAAAATTAACTGTTGAGGCGTGTTTTATTCACGCGCTTGTTCTTTCTACGCTTAAGCAATATGCGCCGGACAAAGTGGTGCTCGCGGGTTTCTTGAAGTCTGGCCCAGGAAGAAAGGTTGGATTAGATTTCGGAAAGCTGCGGGATTTTTCTAAAGTGTATTCCGTTGAATCTCAATTGGATTTACTAAGGACTGCAGTAGGTTATTCCGAGAAATTGAGGGAATGAAGATGAGGAAAAGTTACGGGAAGGAATATTTGCAGGAACTTTTCGCGAAAATAGGCGATTCTCTCAGTGAAGAGATGACTGTTTTCTTGTTCGGAGGCGGTGCGATGGCTTTCCGTAACCAGAAACCAGCCACTAAAGACGTTGATTTGATCTTAGACAAGGAAAGAGACTATGCGGTATTTACTGAACTTATCAAGCACTTGGGATTCAAGGAACCAGTTGAAGTGGAGATAGAACACAAGGGAATAAAAGCAATCGATGGAATGTGGGACAACCCAAACGGCTTTAGGTTGGACTTGTTCGTGAAGCACGTTTTGCACAAGCTGGAGTTAACGGAACAAGTAAAGAAGAGGAGCGAGTTGCTTGCAAGCTATGGACTGCTGGAAGTGAGAATGCTTTCCAACGAAGACGTCATACTTTTTAAGTGCATGACTGACAGGATAGACGACTTGGGCGACATTGCGGCAATCGTTCGGACTTCTTCCATCGACTGGAATATTATCTTGGAGGAATGCAAGCTGCAAGAGCGAAGCAAGAAAGGTGGTTTGCTGCTGCGTTTACTAGAAAAACTCGAGGAATTGAAGGAGAAACAGGGAATTGACGCGCCCATCCTCCCGCAGCTCAGGAAAATAGCGTCGCAATAACGCCTTCTTTGTCGGTCAGCGTCGAACGCAATCAGAGGCTACGGCTCTAAGCTCCAAGAAGTATGCATACAACTGCAGAATCTGACGGAATGTGATTATTTGAACGATCGGTACCATTTCTCGTATTCCTTGTGAGTTGCAAAACAACGCACTATGTATAAGATATCGCTTTCGATTTCGTAAACGAAGCGAGCTTGTTTTGTTACGTTCTCCACATTGAACGGCAGGCCAAAGCGCAAGTGCCTTCCAGGCGGATTTGTTTCAAGTTTCTCGAAATGCTTTAGGAAAAATTCTCTTAATGAAGCATCCATTTTAGCTAAATCCTGTTTCGCTTTTTCCAAAACAATGATATTCAAGAAATTCACTTCCTGAGTTCTCGCTTGACTTCGGCAAGGCTGTACGCCTTTGTCTTTCCTTTCTTGAATTCTTCCATTTCAACACCAATTCCTCGGTTAACCAAAATTACTTCTTCTTCCTCAATCTCCCGGTCGTAATTAAGCAGGGCTTGCCTAATGACTTCCGTCTGGTTGCCTGCATACCCTTTTTC
>JACRGE010000060.1 GCA_016212465.1 Microcaldota archaeon | reverse complement strand
GTATGCCTTGCTTGCTTTGCGCCTATTCTTTCTTGGTGCAAGTCAGCCCTTGTACTAAGAAAGTAAATTTCTCGGTTGCGTTTAAACATTTAACTCCTATTCTAGACTTTTGCGTTTTTTAGACTACGGCGTACATACATAGTTTGGTGACCAGTATGCACGACGTAGTCCTAGATGCCATTTTTGACAAACTTGATTTTATACCTGATGTCTTCAAGACGAAACCCAAGGCAGAAAACTTCCTTGCATTTTTCTTTGGAATCTGCCTCTGTCCAATGTCCACAATGAATGCTTTTTCAGAGTGGCTTGACGGATGGAAAAACCAGAGCAGTCTCAACAGGTTTCTGACTTCAGGCTGTTGGAAAGTTTCACAACTGAAAGAAAAGTATCTTGGTTGGCTGGGAACAGAAATTGAAGCAGCCAAGCGCACCATCTATTTCATCATTGACGATTCAAAATCAAAGAAAACCGGCGACTTCATTGAGAAAGCCTCAATGGACTATGACTCAAATGAAGGAAGGCACGTGCTTTGCCACACGCTTGTGACTTCTCTCGTAAAACTTGCCTCTTTTGAGCTTCCATTTGAGCTGACGCTGTATGACAAAACCAAGAAGGGGAAGGACAGCTTCAAATCAAAACTTGACATTGCGATAGAGCATGCAACGGCTTTCATGAAAATTGCCGGAAAGGACAGGCGCGTCATCTTCCTGTTTGATGCATGGTACTGTGCCGTAAAATTTATCTCAAAACTGCCTGCAGGGGTGTTTTGGGTCAGCAGATTGAAGAAAAACAGGCTGGTCAAAATAGGCGACTTTTGGCATAGCCTCAAGGAACTCCAATGCTGCGTGAAGGCAGGGAATTTCAAGAGGATAAAAGTCAATTGCAGCCACTTTTGGGCCTGCTCTCTGAAAATAGAAGTCAAAGGGCTTGGGCTGGTGACTCTGGTTCTGGTGAAAGACACGAAGCATTCCAGATTTGTTGAATTTTTTGTCAGCAACCTGGATGAAACTGCGGAAGAGATACTGGGGCACTACTCAAAGCGCTGGTCAATTGAGGTTTTCTTCAGGGCAATGAAGCAGAATCTTGGATTGGATGGATATCAGATGAGAAAATACAAGGGAATCCGCCGTTACTGGGCCATTGTGCAGCTCACCTATGCCATCCTTGCAGTTCTGCGCAGGCACTGGAAGAGAACCTGCAAGACCATAGGTGAAGCGATAGCGCAGCTCAGGCGACATGCCAGGAAATACGAGAAGAAGCTTGGCTGGGTGATAGAAAATTACGTCGGAGAAAAAATCGCAAAACTATAGCCGATATTATTTATGTGGCGATAGATATATAAACATGGCTATAATTCTGCCTGCTGACCGGAATTCGCCTTATCTTCGTCCCTATAGCAAACCCGAAAAGTAATTCGACAGCATCGAGTTGGGCAATCCTCGGAAAACCTGGCTGCCCGTGTCGAAGGACATTCGTTGTTTGCTATAATACGACCTTTGAAAATGAACCGAATTTCTTGAAGTAAACATGCCAACTGGCTTTACCGTACTGTCCGATGTCGGCTCGGGTTATTGAACGGTCACCAACGATTTTCTGAATACGTTTCAGCTCTCCTATAAGAGCAGGTTGAGAATAATCTTCGAGAAAGTCGATTTCAAACTTTACCATACCTATTCCCCCGTTTCTTCCTTCCTGAACGTGTATTGCTCGACCAACTGCTTGGCTAGAAAATTCGCAAACGGTTTCTCTTCTCCGGCGTCACCAGCCTCAATCATCGAATAATATTCCTGCTTGTTTTTCACGTAGATGATGATGGGCGGGAAGCGATTTTTCATCAATATCCAGTTGAGCACAAGCCTCGAAGTCCGTCCGTTCCCGTCCGTAAAGGGATGAATCTGCACGAGCCGGTTGTGAATCCAACCCGCAAGCTCGACAGGGTGCAAAAGTTTTCTTTTCTGTGAATATTCCTGACACAATTTCTTCATCTGCACAGGGACTTCCTGAGGCTTTGGGGGTTTCCATTCCGAGCCTGAGATGCCGACATGGGAATCCCGGTATTCGCCTTGGATCCGGCAAACCGTATTCTTTGTGACCTGATACTGGAGCTTGCGGATGAACACCTCGTTGATTTGCCCCTTGAAGCCTCTTGCGAATTCCCAGGCGTCTTTTCCGTTCATGGCTTCAATCACCGCATCCGTGCCGGTCCCCTGCGGCGCGATTTTATCGGCCAAAACGAGGGCCGTTTCCCTCAAGGTCAATGGGTTTCC
>JACRGE010000004.1 GCA_016212465.1 Microcaldota archaeon | reverse complement strand
GTTCGCTTGCCTCAAGTCTCCTTCTTCTGTGGAAACGTTTAATCCAGCTGCTTTTGCGTCAGCCAGTAGAGTGTCTACTTCAGCAAGCACTTTTTTGAAAGTATTGACGAGTGTTTCATTGGTTTCAGGCTTGCACTCTCCGCCTAGACCCAGTTTCGTGCAGCCTGCCCTGCATTCTTTTTCTTTCACCCATTTTTCTGCAACGCATTTGAATAAATAGTTTCCTGCTCCTGATTCCACGCACTTCAATTCCCCTGGAATGCATTCGCCGGTTGTTGAACTGGTTTGGGGAAGCGTGGTGGTAGTCTGCGCTTGGGTGGTGGTTGATTGAATGGACGTAGTTGTTTGCTGGGGAGTGGTAGTAGTTTGCTGGGTTTCAGTTGTTGTGCTAGCAGTTGTAGACGTGGTTGTTGTGGAGGGAATTCTTTGGAGAATTAATGCGGTGCGAGCGGGAAGTGAAATAATTCCGGAAAACAAGTTGTTTTGGTAGTCAACGTAATTGCTTTCTAGGGAGTAAGGGATGTTTTCAGTTGAGCTTTCGTAGTTGAGTAGGACGAGCCCGTTAGTGAATTTCCTGCTCCAGACGAAGCGCTTGGTTCCGTTGGAGTACTTTAATTGCGTGTAAGGCTCCGCTGGCTCTCCTATATTGAAATCCCATAGCGGTTCCCAAAAAACGCTCGAGTCCTTGTAGTGGTGGTAGAAGCGCTTTTCTCTCGCAGTTGGGTCGTTGGGCAAAGCAATGTAATACATTGCAAGAGACAAAGCGAATTTCCTGCCGTAATCCGGTTCCCTCACGTAATAGTCTGCAGTCCACGCTTCGAGGGGTTCGTCGCGGAAGTTGTTTATCTTGCTTTCCACTGTTCCTCCGCCCAGCCATTCCCCGTGCCATCCAATTGCCCAAGTCTCGTAAACAATTCCCTGCAACTTGCTTCGCTCAAAAACTTGCTTGGGGTTAGTCGCATCCGTTTCTGCGCCCGTGTTCCCTATTACCGCGTACCCGGCTGAATGCAGGCCGTCCATCACGTATTCGATGAATGGCTTCCAGGCGTTGTTGAACCACTCGTCGTCGCTCGAGTAGCCTTGGGGCCAATTCACTTGTTTGGGATTCGCTTGGTTTCTGCAAATCCAGGAAAGCTCCGGCCACCAGTAGTCGAACACTATGCCGTCGAATCCTTTTCCGTTGTTTCTCTCGAGAATGTTCTGGAGGAAAGCCTCCTTGAAGCCCGGTTTTCCCACGTCCAAGTACCATATGTGCCCTTCGATTGGAGAGCCTAGTTCCGAATACTTGTTTCCTTCCGGGCTCCGCAGCCACCACTCGTTTGCTTCAATGGAATAAAATGATAAGGGAGTGTTGGCTGTCGAAGGGCTTGAGGGGTTTTCGCGAAATACTTCAAAGAAAGTCGAGTCATCTGGCGATGGGTTGAATGACTCGCCTATTGCAAGAACTATCGTGGTAGCGTTAACGGAACCAATTCTTTTCACTTGCCCTCCTCCGCTTCCGTTCACGAGCCAAACGAACTTGTAATTCCAGGGCTCCGCCTCTCTTACCGCGAAGCTGCCCCAGATGCTTGTGCCAGTGCTTTGGGCGCTTGCGAATCCGTTTAAGGTCGGCCAATCCGAGTCAAAGTCTGTTTTAGCGTTCAAGTCATACAACCTGTATACTAACGCAGAGGGATTGATGGCCTTAAGCGATTGGGGAGTAACGTTTTTCCACCCCGGTATGGAGTTTTTTTTGTCGAACTCTTCAGTAAAACAGATTCTGTCAAACCTGCCCAGTACGCCCAGTTGGTCGTTGAGCTGCTGGGGTGTGTTGCTCCAGTCGCCGAAGTTCCAGTTGTTGTAGTTGTTTAGTTTAACCGAACGCGAGTTTCCCTCTGCCTTAACGAAAAAGCACAGGATAATAATGGTAAAGAGAAAACATCTTGCGCTCAAATGGTTTGCTTTCATTTTTATTCCCCGTCTCGTTTTCATTCTCTCTTCACTCGCCTACCACCTGCCGGTTTTCTTCCCTTCGGTTTCAGTCGGTAGGTTAGCAAGCAACTCCTGCTCCCGTTGAATGCGGTTCCTTTTCACGTAAAAGTAGCCGAGCATTACGAGTGCTAGCGCAATTCCTGTAACTCCGATTGCTTGCTGGGCAGCTGCATTGAGTTTCCTGCTGTTCTGTGCGTCCGCAATCTTTTTTTCAAGAGTTTTTTTAGCAAGGGAAATGACTTCGATTGCTTGGAGGTAGTCGCCGTTGTCGCCCGCGTCCCGTGCTTCCCTCACTTGAGTATCCTCTTCGGAAACGTTCAGCCCAAGCAATCTCGCGTCACTTAACTGCTCTTGCGCTTCAAGAAGATTCCGTAAATACTGCGAATACAGTTCTTGGTTAGTCGTGCTAGTGGAAGAAAGCGAGGGCGCAGTAGAGGAAGTGCTTTGGGTGGTTGAAGTGGAGCTTGGTGGGATGGTTGTTGATGTGGTGGAGGCAGTTGATTTGGTTGTTGAGGTGGACGTGCTTGTGCTAGTTGAAGTGGGTGTTGGCGTGGTTTTCTGTAATATGAGGCCCGTGTGGGATGCGAGGGAAATGGTTCCTGAAAAGGAGTTGTTTTGGTAATCAATGTAGTTGCCGTCGAGTGAAAAGGATGTGGATTCGCTTGAGTTTTCGTAATCTAATAAGACGAGTCCGTTCGAGTATTTCCTGCTCCAGACGAAGCGCTTGGTTCCATTTGAATGATTCAATTGAATGAAATCAGCTGAAGGCGTCCCTATATAAAAATCCCACAAGGGGCTCCAGAAAGGAAGGCCGTTTCCTCTCTGGCTATATGAGTGCCTGCTTTGGTCCGCTGGGACTGCAACGTAATACATGGCCAGCGAAACAGTCTGCTTCCTCTCGTATTCCGGGTCCGAGCTTGATACGCCTGAATCCGCCATCCAAGTAACGAGAGGGTCGTTCGCCAATGCATTAATTCGCTTTTCAATGGTCTTGCTTGACAGCCACCCTCCACCCGTCAATTCACCGTAATTAACCGAACCTTGCTCGTAAACTGTTCCGTTCAAGAACTGCCGCTGCCATGCTTGTCTTGAAACCCAGTCAACAGGCTCCCTGTTGAGTTGAGCCGGGTCGTAGTTGCCTCCTTCGTTTCCCAACACCGCGTATCCTGCTGCCTGCATTCCAGTCACGACATATTCAAAAAATGGCTTCCACGCGTTCTCAAACCAGTTTTTGTCTACTTCCGCAGCAGTTTCGTCTCCCCTTGGAGCATAACGTTTTGGAAAAGGAAGAAGCGGTTTCGCAGTTCCGTTGGGGTAAGTTCCTCTGTTTGTAAATAGACCGGCTATTAGGGCCCATAAGTAATCGAACACAATTCCATCAAACCTGCCGTAATCAGGATAGTATTCAGAGAACCTGGAAGAGTCCAAGCGCAAGAGAATTTGTTTAAGGTACTCTTCCTTGAATCCCGGTGCGCCGACGTCCAGATACCAGATGTGACCGTCATTTGGAGTATTTGCATATTCCGGCGTTCTTTCGCCGTTTCCATCGCGCAGCCACCAATCGTTTTCTTCAATGATGTTCCAAAGCATGGACTGCGTGAAAAGCCGCGAGTCGTTTCCGTAAATTGGATCGGTGGTAGCTATGAATACGTATTCGCTGCCTGCTTCTGGAATAATGTCCCATTGGGGAGTCGGAGGGTCACCGTACCACGACAGGCCGTCGTCAAGAAAAAGCGTTGAACCAACTCCTTCAACATATGTGTAGTTCTTTATTCTCTTCATCTGGCCCTTCGCGTTTCCGCTGCGAATCCACACCGTATTCTTAACCCAGGACGCGGTCCACCATTCTTTCGCCTTCCAGTTTTCGTTTGCGTCAGCGAGTGAATTTGATGTTGCGCTCGTTACGTTTCCCTTTATTCTAGGATAATCAGAATCCCAATCTGCCTTGCTCATGAGCGAGTACTCCCCGTAAACCTTTGCATTTGGATTGATTGATTTGATTGTTGAAGGCGTGACTCCACTCCATTTGCCGCGAACCGCGCTGTCAACGTTGTAGAGGTTGAGGCCCTCCGTTAGCATTATGTCATCCCTTTTCGCGAGCACGTGAAGGCTTTGTTCCAAAACCACCGGATTCTGGTGGTCTTCGGAAGTAGTGAGCCACCAATTATGCATGTTGTTGAGCCTGACTGACCTATTTGCCGTTTCCCCCTCCACGAAAAAAGGAACGCCTGCTAAGAACACAAACGCGAGAAAAGCAATAAAACGAAGAAGCGAAAGGTGTTTTATTTTGTTCACTAAATCATCTGCTTTACTTCTATTTACTCCCGTCTTCCTTAAATATGCTCGCTGGATTTGCTGAACCCGCATTGCTAGAAAAAGAATTGCATGCCTGCCTTGATTCAAAATTAGCGAAAAATATTCTTGATTAATGCAACAAGCCCTTGAACAATAGGGCGGTTAAAAATGCCACCGTAAGGAATATGATAAGCCACTGGAGTTCCATTTGAGCTTGTTCCATTGAATCACTTTAAGTTGGTTTTTCCCAGGTTTTCTTTCTAAGAAAAGCTGTTTCCCAAGGCTTTTGTCGCAACAAAAGGCTTCTGGAGTTCCATTTGAGCTTGTTCCATGCACCCACTTCACGAGTTGAAAAGCAGTTGATTGCCCTGCCGCTAAAACAAAAAATTTATGAAATTATATCCCGCTTGTTTATAAAACTTTGCAATCGTTTTTTAATCCTGTTGCCTGTTCTATTTTGATGTCAATGGCTGACTTGGCTATTCTTGCTGTTTTCCTGTTTATAGTTTTCATAACCAACGCCAAGAGGCTTTTTTCGCGCCAGGATTTCATGACCAACTTGATGACTGTTTATTCAACTTTATTTGTTGCCGCAGTCCGCGTTTGTTGAGCACGAGAGAATGCAATCCGTGGGGCAGCCTGCTTGGGTTTCATCTGCCTCGCATTCTCCGTTTAAATTGCATGATTCGAAATTAATTGCTTGCTTTTCTTGTGAGTTGGATTGCGTTGGTTTTAGGCTGGTTGAAAGAAGAAGCATTGTCATGAAGAGAGCCAGTAGTACAAAATTTATTTTTTTCAGAACATCACCTGCTCCTTGGTTGCTTTTTTTCTTCATTGCTTTCGTAGATCTTAATTTCTTTATTGTGTTACTCTTCTCCTTTTCCTCTCAATCGTTTTCGCCAATTTTTTTAGAAGTGTTACCACGCTTCTTGTTTTCTTCCTTCGCTTTCGCTACTAACATCTATTGTTTTTAATGTCGTTCTTTTTCTTTTCGCGTAAAAAGCAATGAAGGTTATTAAGCCGAGTACGACGCCGCATGCTCCAATCAACTCCAAGTCGTTTTCATTCAACTTAGGCGCTTCCTTTTCCGCAATTTTTTCCAACAGCGTTTTTTTCGTTTCCGAAAGCAAGTTCACTGCATTCACGAAATCGCCAGAGCTCACGAAGGCACTCGCTTTATTCAACTGGTTCTCTTCAACTGAAACATTCGCATTCATCTTCTTCGCATCAGCCAGGAGTGAATTGACTTCGGACAAAATCTTGCTGTACGCGTTTTCAAGAGTTTGGTTCGTCTCGGGTTTGCATTCTCCTCCGACTCCTATTTTAGTGCAGCCTGCTTTGCATTCCTTCGTTTTAACCCAAGTTCCCGCTGTGCATTGGAATAGGAAGTTGCCTGGTTGGGATTCGATGCACTTTGTTTCGCTCTCGTGGCATTCGGCTTGGGTTGATGTAGTTGGGTTTAGGGTGGTGGTTGTTTGTCGTGTGGTTGAAGTAGTGGATTGTGAAGTTAGTGTTTGAGATGAACCTCCGCAGTTTGCACAGCCTTGTTCTGTGGTTGTAGTTTGACTTGGTAAAGTAGTGGTAGTTGGCGTTGTGCAGTCGCTTGGGCAAGAGGTAGTATTCTCATCCCCTTCGCATACTGTGTTGCCGCATAATGGCAGCGTATACTCCTGTAACTGAACGAAATCCACTACGCTTGCTTCTCCTGGAGAAGCGCTTTCGTCCGAAATTCGAATAAGCACGTTGTTGGATTTGGGTGCAAAGAGGAATTCTTCCCTCGTCCAAAAGCTGGCTGTTTTTGGGAACAGCATTTTTGTTCCATTGCTTAGAGTGGCAGTGTCATTGATGGCAAAGCACGCGTCAGCACTTATGTTATAACTCCAAGTATACAACTTAGTAAGGCAAAGGGTTCTCCGAAGGTAGGTTATGTTTAGTTCCCTCCCTTGTTCGTCTTTTACAACGGTTTTTATATGCGATAGGTTGAAATCACCTGAGTGTTTCTTTGAATAAACCTCTAAAGAATACGTTTTTCCTATTTCTACATTGGCAAGTTGTTCTGCGAGATTGGAGCTGGAACCGCGCTTCAGGAAAAGCACGCTCTGGCCGTCTGGAATTTTACTCCCCCAACTTCTCCTTACGAGAATTGGATCGAGTTCAGAAACATTTGAATAAGAAACAATTCGCATTATTCCGTCTTGACCTGGCGTGAAATTCCACCCCGTTTTATTTTTTTCAAAACCAGGGTTTTTCAAATAATTTAAGGTCCAGTTTCCTGTTGAGAAAAGTGTAGTTTGGTTATTCTGGAAATAGTGATGAAAGAGTTTTGATATCCATACCTTGGATTCATAATTGGGGTAACAGCAGGCGAAAAGGGAAATGCCTTTGTTTAAACCGAGGTTGGTGTGGTTTTTGACCATATTAAATTCCACATCAAGTAATTTTCTAAAATCTGAACCTGGATCCTGATCCTGAGAGTGGCTTTCCTCCATATCACCCACAGAGAGGCCGATTAATAATTTATTTCCAATTGTCGGATTGAATTTGACATAATCCGCATCGCCCTTCAGAAGAAGCCCGAGTTTGCTGGTATGCGCATCGTCAATATATATTTCCTCCATGAAATAGTCAGAATAGGTTAAGCTTCTATTTAGCACATCCCTGGCAAAGGGGTTGGTTGGTACAGTATAACCTCCCCAGGAAAAGATAAGCTTTGAGGGATATGCTTTTTTCAACAACTTCATTGCATCCGCTGTAGCAGACATGAGTTGAAGTCTTTGAATGCTGTAATCAGAAATTATATACTCATCGAAACTAATGGCATCGAAACCTTGTTTGTATTTCTTGCTGAAGTTTTCAAATATAGCATTCACGTAATAACTTTTGTTTGCTGCTATTGTTTCATTGCTGATCTCATAGAAATCAGTTACACTCACGTGGGAGGCAAGCATCCTGTCTCTTGATTTCAACCATGCAGCAAACGAACTGTTGAACGCTCCCTCAAAAACAGTCACCTGGTTAATCATGTCTGATGAATAATATTCTTGGAATGGAGCCTTGAGTCCATAACAAAGGCTAATAGGTTTTCTAGCTTGGTGAATGCAATAGGATTCATTTGTTCCAGCATTATTGCAAATATCCTCTGTGAAGTTATAATCGTCTTCGCAATCGCTGTTGCTTGAACAGGAAATGGAACAATCAGAGGGACAGTTTGCGATGTTTTCTCCCTCCTCGCAAACGGAGTTGCCGCAGAAGGGAAGCGTGTATTCCTGAAGCTGAACGAAGTCTACCAGGTTGATGTCCCCTTGCGCGGCGTTTTCGTCGTCTATGCGCACCACCAGGCCATTGTTGGAATTTACCACAAACTCTTCTTTCGTCCAGTACCTGCTTTCATTGGGTGCCTGGATGTCGGTTCCGTTTCCAAGACTTATGTTGTAGTCTACTTTAAAGCAGTCTGTCCTCGACACGCCATAGCTTCCGTAATCCTTGGCAGCGCAATAGGTGATTCTGTTGTATGTGCTGTTGATAGGAACTCCCCACGAGTCCAAAAGCCTGGTTCTTACGCCGGATTCGCCAAAGTCTCCGGAATGCTTTTTTGAATGAACTTCCAGGAAGTAGTTCTTTCCTGGTTCTATGCTTGCGTTTTGAGAAACTAAGTTTTGCGTTGCCCCGCGCCTCAGGAAAAGAACTTGTCCGCCTTCCGGTATTTTCCCTTGGCTGGTCAGGTGATTCGGGTAGCCAAGTCTATAGAGGAGTGGATTCAGCTGGGATGCGTTGAGGTAGTCAACTGTTTTGACTTCATTTCCCTGCAGCACGCTCCAGTCGCTCAAGCCTTTCTCGAAGCCGGGGTTTTTGATGAAAGTCAGGTTGATGTTGCTTGAAGCAGGAGAGAACAACTCATTTTTTCCGTCAAGGAAATAATGCTTGAACAGCTTGGCCAGCCAGGAGCTGGTTTCAAAGTTTAATCTTGCCGTGCTATACACTGCTATTCCGGAATTGAATCCCTTGTTGGATTGGGTTTTCACCACAAGAAATTCGTTGTCCAAAAGCTTTTTGAAGTCTATTTCAGGGCTGTTGTCGTAGGCAAGGTGTTCAGAGTCTGCTGCCGCAAGGCGCACAATAATCTTTCTCCCTATCCCCGGATAAAAACTGGAGAACGAAGCGTCAACCGCAGCCAAGCCGCTTATTTTGGTGTAGTCTTTGTCTTGAATGTAGTATTCGGGCATGTAAAAGTCAGAGTAAGTAAGAATCCTTTTCAGCGTTGCGTTGGTTATTGCCTTATACGGTATTCTGGAGCTTCCCCAGCTGAAGATCAGTTTCCGCGGGTAGGCTTTCTTGAGCATTTGAATCGCGGTGGAAGCAGCTGACATCAATTGAGTGTACTGCGGGCTCCAGTCTGCGTAAAGCAGTTCATCAAATGCAACTGCATCCAATCCTGCGTTGAATTTCTTGCTGAAGTTCTGGAAAATTGCGTTGACGTAGTAGCTGCGGTTTGCCTCAATGGATTCGTTACTCACCTGAAGGAATTCAGTTACCTGTACTCTTTCAGCCACTATCTTTCCAGCGGCCTTCAAAGCATCCACTTTCGCTTTGTTTGAGGGGTTTGAAATCCCCCACGTAAAACTTTCCAGCACGTCCGCGTTGTCGATGATGCCCGTGGCTACTGACTGGCTGTAATTGCTGTTAACCTCGTAGGCAAAAATGATCGGCCTTTTCGCGTAGTGAGTGCAGTAGCTGTTGAGCGAGCCCGGAAGGCTGCACACGTCTTCAGTGATTGCATAGCCGTCTTCGCAGTCCGCGTTTGAGGAACAGGAAAGAACGCAGTCAGTGGGGCATCCGCTTGTTGTTTCCCCTGTTTCGCATTCCCCGTTTTGGTTGCAGGCAGCTGATGCGAAGCTAGAGAAACTTGTTATAAATAAAATAAAAATAGAAACTCGATAAAGCCGATTTTTCATTTCACAACCTTTATAAAAATCAATTTCTCAAATCCAACGAAATCATCCAGCAGCCACGAAGAACGAGCTCGCGATATAGGATGTTGCACAGAACAGGATCGCTGCAATTGGAAGAGCGTAAGCGATGGAAACGTAGGTATGGAGCTTGTTGTTCGTGTCCTCTATCTGGGAATTGAAATAGGTTAAAACAGCTACGACTTCGATCGTGTATACGCCTATGATGAGCATGAACGTGGCAGGGTCAGCTGCGTTTTTCGCAACCTCTGCGCTGAACATCTTTGTCAAACCGCCCATACCCCCAAATCCCGTTGTTCCAGTCAGTGTTTCGTTCGCTCCAACCGGAGCTATGGATGAAAGAGAGGAGATGATGAGGCGCTGCATGGAAGCGATTACAGCCAGAACAATTGGTGCGACAAAGGTCGCCATGGATTTGAGCATCACGGTTACATCTTCAAGCAGTTTCCTGAGCATCTCGTCTATCTTCTGGGCGTTCCTCAACTGGATTGCGAGGCTCATGAGGGACTTCGCTGCAACGTTCACTCCAAGTTGAACGGAATTCACGAGCACATTCAATCCGCCCCTGATGACTTGCGAAGGCAGGTTCTTGGTTGCGCCGAATACCGGGTCCGAAATCGCATTCTCAAGAGTCATGCCGAGAGTGGAGATGTTGTCCAGTATCTTCCTGAAAACCGTGTTCGCAATCCTGCTCTTGGGCAGGAATTCTATTGAGTGCCTCAAGGCGTCTTCAATGGGCCTGTTTTCACCGAGCCGAGAAGCCAGTACGTAAAGTGCGTCCTTGAACTCAGCTTCCATTCCCCTTATCTCGTCCTGGATTTTTTTCCTTGCCCCGTACTTCCCGAGGAAGTAAACGCTGGCGAACAAGGATACTCCTATCACGAGACCGTAGATGGTGAATTGGCCGACAAAGAGATGGAATCTTGAATAGAACAAAGGAATGTTTGGGAGTTTGGCTACAACTTCGTCCTTGGTCAAATAAGGCGCGCTTTTGAGCATGTCCTCTATCTGGGCATTGTCCAAGTAATGGCCTGCCCAAACCAATGCGATTAATAGCATGAGGGCAGTCCAAAAGTATGGAAGCGACAACCCCAATACTTTCATCAAACCTTTTTTAGGCAAGCCGGGAAATCTTTCAGGTATATCTGGTGGAACATACGTCGGCGGCCTTCCAGCCAGGATGAACCCGCCCCAAAAAAATATCGCAATAGGAATGAATAAGTTGTATATGAGGAAGACGTACTCAGCTTTTGCCAGGTTCAGGCCCCCCATTAGGCTGCTTGCAATAGGAAGGATGATCGCCAGCAGAAGAGGCAAAAGAATACCGAAGTAATAGAGGTAAACCGTCGGCTGATGGAGCCTCCTCGCGTAGAGGTCCATCTTTTCCTTGCTGCCTTCCAGCACGTCCTCCAATGCCTTTTCAAGCAATGCTTCCCTCCTCTGGGGGTCGTTTTCAAGAACGGAAGAACGAATGAGCATCAATGCATGCTTGAAATCGTCGTTGTAGTTACCCCACCTGTACGCCAGCTCATCCAACCCCTCTTCAATGCTACTGTATTTTCCTATTTGGACATCCCAAACAAGCTTCTTGAAGTCTTCAGCAATCTTTCCCCTGCCGTGAGCAGCTGCAAACTCGACTGCACGCTCGAGGTTGGGGCTCAGCCGCATGGTCATTACCAGGTAGTTGATGATCTCAGGGATATAGGCGAGCGCCATCATCTTCTCTTTCTCGACTTCATAGAACAAGTACTTCTGGTACGCGAAACTCAACACAACCGGCGCAAGAATGAACAGTATGACGAAAACTATTTTTATCGCATCATCTATTGCAGCAAAAGCAGGCAAAGACAGGAGACCAAAAGCGATGACCACCCCGAGAAGAATTCCAGAGATGAAGATGCCCTTATATGTTGCATGAAACTCTTCAGGCGAGATATCATAACCAAGGAAACTCACAGCCTCCTGTTGCTGGGGAGTGAAGTAAGCGCCTTTGCCTAATCCCTTAAACAATTTCCCAAATGATTTAGTTAATCTGACGAAAGCAGGCACAGAAGGCCTTCCCTCTTCCATCGCTTCCTTGGGTTTATATAACTCCTCGTAGTAAAGCCCGTGCGGTCTTTCTTCTCGCTTTCTCCGTTCACGGCGTCCCACTTCCTCCACTTCAACTGGTTCAACGGGCGCCTCTTTCCTCGGCTGTGGAGCTTGTTCTTCCTCAAGCACAGTAGGGCCTATAATGCTTTCCTTCGGCTCCTCCTTCTTTCCGCCCCTGCGAGTTCTTGCCTCCCTTCTTCCAGGCATTGAATTTCCCCATAACTTATATGCTCGGATGATAATTCAGAAGGGCGTGAGAGTATTTTAATATTCTGATTTAAAGAGAGTGTCCCCAACAGCTTTTCTTAGAAAGAAAACCTGGGAAAAGAACCTGACGCCCAACAGGAGTGGGCACAGCTTTTTGCTTCGGCAAAAACCTGGGAAATAGCTTTTCTTTTGCGAAAGAAAACCTAGGAAAAGAAACAGCCCTTTTTCTGCCGACCTTTTTTGCTACGGCAAACAGCCTTTTTCCTGCGGGAAAAACCCTGGGGAAAACAGCAAAAACCTCGACTAAAAATTGGCAACAAGCCATGCTCAGGGCATGGACTGCTGGAGAAAAGAGAAAAACCTTGGAAAAATGCGCTTGACGAAAACGAATTTGGCGTTCAACGAATTTTTTTGAATGTGCAGACGCAACAGTTCCGCTAGCCAGTTAGAAAATCTACCAAAAAATTGAATTACCGGGCGCTCTCTGATTTTAAGTGAAGAACTAGAAATCGGGGAAAACCTTCGTTGAGTTATTTTCCCTTGCTTGGTTTCTCAGCCACCAGCTCGCGAACTAGAGATTCTTCAACCCACTTCCTCCATTCCTTCAAAAGTTCTTTGTGATTCACTGAACCGTGTTCTTCCCTCTGCTTTTCCTCCATCAAAGCATATTTGTTGTGTGCCCGCACAGAATAATCTGCCTCCAGCAACCTCGGAACAGAGTACTTGTTCTTTAATTCAACCAAGTAGTTCTTGGTTTCGCCTCTTGAAATCATTTCGTTCCACATCTCTTCGAACTTCAGACCCCTGTTCCTCTGGATTTTCTGAATCCACTCTGATTTCTTGAGATTGTCTTGGAAAAGGTCCAGATTGTCCTTGGCGGCATCAAAGCGCATCCATTCCAAGAATCCTCCTTCTTCTTCAGGGTCGTCATTCCAGTGCTTGAGCACTTCCGTTATCTCAATGATTCTCCTCGCGCGCTTGAGCGTCCCCTTAAACCGAATCTGGGTTCCTACTATAGCGAAGTCAGTTGCCTTGAACGAAGTGGTTGGGACTCCGAGGTCGTTGACGATCCTGTCCCAAATGGAGTAAGCGCTTTCTCCGTGAATGGTTCCCATTACAACGTTCCCAACTGCACCGATGCTCATTGCTTCAAAAAGGGTTTTGGCTTCGACGCTCCTTACTTCCCCAATGATGAGCACCGAATCTCCGAGACGAAGGGCGGTCCGAAGCGCTTCCTCTGCACTGACTTCTCCTTCGGCAGTCCCGCCAAGCGGGGGCCGCGTCTTAAGTCTTTGAATGTTGAACCCGATTCTCTTCATGAATGGAACAGGAAGCTCTTGTGTGT
>JACRGE010000063.1 GCA_016212465.1 Microcaldota archaeon | reverse complement strand
TGTCGCCCCTTCCCTGGCATTGCAGTTTTACGCCCTCTACCCGCTTGTCACCAACAATGTATGCCCATATCCCTGCGATTCCCCCACTTCCAAACAACAGTCCAATCCCATTGTTTCTGCAGACCACGTAGTTGTCGAAGCTTATTCGAAACAATTTTTTGTCCAAATCCATTTGGTAGTCCGCATCACTGGCGTAAATGGAACCAATGTACCTCACAAGGAAATATGCGAATAGTCCGAGATCTCTTCTTGAAGAGGCGCCCACGTGATTGAAGGAAGCGATGGAAGCGTAGCCGTAGCCAAATTTCTTTCCGATGGAATAAAGCGTCTGCATCGCCTTGTTTCCGTACTTGCTAACCATGTCCCTCTCAAAATTAGAAATTACCGTTTCTGGAACGAATACGTCCCGAATTAAAACATTTCTAGCTCCCATTGAAGGTGCTGAAACAAATCCAGGCGTATCTATAATCTCCCAATGGGGGAGTAGCACGTTTCTAATGAACCAGGAAACTATGCCGTCCTTAACCGGCATCAAAGTCGCCTTATTACCCTGTTTTTCTCGTCCACGAAGACTATTTTAGGCTTTGGAATCTCCGAATCTTCCGCGAGCGCAAATGCCATGATCACTATAGTATCTCCAACTTCCCCAAGCCTCGCATTAGGGCCGCTGAGGATTATTTCCCCCTGCATTCTAGCTGGAAACGCATAGGTTTCGAACCTTTTGCCGTTATTTAGGTTGGTTACAAGCACCCGCTCGTTGGGGAGAATATCCACCGCCGCTAACAGTGCTTCGTCAATTGCGATGCTACCGATGTAGTCTTTGTTGGTCCCGGTTACAACCGCCCTATGTATCTTTGACTTTAAAATACTCCTCATCATTCTTAGTCCCCTATACTGGTATTAAAATAAAAAACTATTTAAATACGTTGGGGGAGGGTTTTCATTCTAAGCGTCGTGGCTATGCTTATTTTCCACTGCCAAAGCGCAGGACGGTATTGGCCTTTTTTACGACGATGCCCCTGTCGCCGATTTCCAAAGGATAGATCTCCATCCGGTGGTTGGTTCCCCTCATTTTCCTGATGTAGAGCGTTCTGGAGGTTTCATCCCCTAGGCTGAACAGTCTCAGAAGGATTACGCCATCTGCAATGTATTCCTCTACCCCATATTTTGAGTAAGTAGCTGCCTGCCCAGAGCCTTGCTCTGGAACCTCGGAGGTAATGATGGTTGTTAGACCAGAGCGAGCAATGATGTAAGCGAGTTTGAGGATGGCTTTCCTGATGTCTCCTTCTTTTTCCCCAAGGTGAGAGCCGATGGCTGGAATGGAGTCTATCACAAGGCGCTTGGCTCCCATGTCCCTGCACAAGGTGAGGACGTCAACCAAGATTTTGTCAAAATTCAGTTCGCCAGGCATCAATGCATGCTCTTCGTCAGAAGGCGTTCCGGCTCTAGCAGAAGAAGCATCAAAGATGGCAACCAAATTCTTTTCCTCCAAGGCCTTGAAATTCCATCCGAAAGCCAGCATGTCCTCCCGCACTTTTTCCGGAATCTCGTCGAATGTAACGTAAACCCCAGGCTCCTTGTATTCAAGTGCTCCCCGGTAAATGAACTGCAGTGACAAAATGCTTTTTCCCGTGCCACAGGCGCCTGAAACAAGAATAGTCCTGCCTCTAAGAAACCCCCCGCCAATCAATTCATCCAAACCGTAAATGCCTGTTTTAATTCTTTCTCCAACATCCTCCTTCTCCCTTTCCTTAGCCATGCAAACGCCCTCCTTACCTAGATGGAATCATAACAAGCTTTAATTTAAAATATGTTTTGTTTGGCTTGGCTTACTTGGAAATCTTGGGTTTTTTCTAGAGAAGAAAATGGCGAAACCTAAAGTTTGGCTATGGGGCTTCAAAAAACGCATCTGGCAGCGAATTCCCTTTTTTTGCAATCCATTCGCTTAAGCTCATGAAGGCGGTTCGGATTTCTCCCTTGAAGAAGTCCACTTGCATTATCCCGAGTTCAACTGCTCTTGCAACCCTGCTTCCTGCAGCGGAGTACTTTACTCCATTAATGGTTAAATCTATTTTCCTGACGACTTGAGAAATTTTGTTGCGGAGTTCTTATCTCAGTCATCAAATTTTTTTACAATTTCAATACCTAATCGTCCTTGAGCTTCAATCCAGTCTCCAATTGAATATTCAAAAATACCACCATCCCCTACATTGAACAGCTGAATGAACTTCGATATAAGAAGATATTTTCTTGCCGTTTCCTTTGCTGTTTCATTGCCACTAATTACCCTTTTTATCACATACTAAGAAACGCGATATGCTGTTTTTATTGGAGAACCACTTAAATCCTATACTTTGCTCTGTCGGCTTAAAGTTTATTTAAATTCCGTTTGCTCGGTTATCCTCGTTTATCAACTGGTTTTAGCGCCCCTTGCGTTTTTACTCATCGGCTCTTTCTTTTCCTCAACATCCGGAGCCGGCGTTATTATCCTGAACGTGCCGTAGAGCGTAATCCCGTAGAATATAACGTCCATATAGCTTCCGAACAATTGAAAGAAAGACACGAACATGCCCGGGCGTTGAAACAAAGAAAACAACACTTGAAAGAAATTACTTCCATACATGACACTAACCTCTGAGTCAGTTACAGCAAGCTCGCTTACCGCTTGAGCTAGCATGAAAAAGTAAATTGACAAGAACGCGACCGTTCCTATCACTACAATCAAAAGAAGCTTCTCAACCCCCTCCGCCTTTTCTTTAAGAACGCTTCGCGCACCCACTCCGCCCGCAAGCCCAGCAAACAACGCGCCGAGACCGCTCATGTAATTGATGTAATAAAAACCCGTGCCGATTATTGCTCCCGCAGCAATAGCCACGAGCGAACCCACCAACGCGCTTTTCAATACGTTTTTTACGTCCATAACCCAACACCTCAAACATGTTTTTCTTTTTCATTCTCGACTCGTTTCAAACGCATTGTGCTCTTCCTCACAAAATGTGCAACGAGGGAACGGCCGTTTGAGCAATAACGATTTCATTACAAGAAACTATTGATAACAATCAAGTAATTACTCTAAAGGCATCTGTTCTTGTTAGGTCTTCCATAGCGTTTATTTTTATTATCTCCAGTGTTACAAGAACCTCTTTGTTATGCGGTACGGTTGGTCCAACAAAAGGAACTGTTTTTAACTCAACGTCATCAGAAGCCCTAGTATCAATTAATTCTATCTTTTTAACTACCACATCAACAGTTTTTCTAATATCCACGTCATCGACACAAGTATATAAAAATAAATCCAGTTTTCCGGATATGCGGCTACCAATAGGAACTTCTAGGGGAACTATATTATTGTCCTGATGGATGCGGATAGGTACCCCGCAATCTACAATTAATGCCAAAATTCGCGAGGTATCCTTAGAAACAAGCTTTCCATCAATACGTCCAACGTAGCTATACCTATTCTTTATTAGATAGGTCAACTTCTTTAACATCTCATTCGATCTTTGTAACTGGCGTGGGCGGGCATACAGCTGCACATTAGAGAGGCGTTGCCTGATTCTAACTTCCCCACAATCACCCAAAACCCAATTCCTAATTAATGCGGTTACTTTAATAGTATTCATAACAACACCAAAATATTGAGATTGGCAACATAAGAACCTATAGCTTTATAGGATATGCCGTAATTATTCTGCCCTCAACCCCCGCGCTATCACTTACGACGACAATGATGTTTTTTATTTCACCAGCTACTGAGTAATGTTTAATGAACTCGTAACTCTCTCCAGCAATATGGTTTACTGAATCGTAGCTGTTTAGTACCTGTTTTATTACATCCTTTACCGCCGCATCATTATCCGAAAGCCTTAACGCATCTTTAATCTGATTATGATGATTTCCTTCAACAATATGCTTCCAACCCCAGCCAGCAGGTCCATCCTGCAGCCAAGCAACAATTTTTGAATTTCTAACTGAAAAGATTGTTTCGTCCAACCTTGCTCCTTTCTCTGCAATAGTCTCGAGCATTTCATTGCTTGCTCCGGCGTTTCTTAACCTCGTGATGGTGGAGTCTCCGTGTTCAATGAACCACTTCGTCAGTTCCTTGAATTCAGTACGCATTTCTCCTTTAAAGAAATCAATCTTAAGCAGGCCCAGGTCAGCTGCTCTTAAAATTTCAACTCCTGTTTTTGAGCCTTTTACTCCTTCTAAAACCAAATCTATTTTCCTCGCTACTTGAGCAAGCTCGGCTGCACTCCCAATTTCCCGCAGCAGCTTGCTTCCTTCAGCCAATTTACCGAGTTTTGCGGCTATTCCCGCTGCATTGCCTTCGCCAGTTGGTACGACCATTAAAACCGTAGTGCCCAAGTCAAAAGCACACCAAGTAGTCAACCAGCCGTCGTCCAAGCAGCTTCCGATGGTAAAGAACTTCACGCCCTCCCACCCTAATCCCACTAAATCCACGTCTTGGATGTTGAATGAAATCAGATCTCCCGAACAAGTGCTTCCTGAAAGAGAGCGAGTCCTTGAGCTCGTGCCATAAGCTGGACAATAGTCGCTTGAAGAAACAGTTTTCCACTCCGAGTAAAACAAGTTTCCTCCGGAAACTGCGTATGCTCTCACGTAGAGAGTGCAAGAACCGTATTTTGGTGCAATGACTGCAGCGTATTCATTGTACTTGTTTAGTGTAGCAGCCACTTTCGTTGCATCGCTTTTGTCTCCTCGGTAAGCGAATTCAATGCCCGTCTCGGAAACGCTTGAGGCGGTGGTCCAGTGAATGCTGCCCAAGTAACCGTTTTCAATGCTTGGGGTATACTCTATTACGGAAACGACTCCTGTCCCGGAATTGCATTGGCTGCCTGAGCAACCGTAATTACACTTTAACTCATTATAATAGCAAGTGCCTTGCACGCATTTTCCGTTGTAAAAGCGGCTGTCGCCCGAGCAGTAGTCTGGGCAAGAGACGCCAGCACAAGAGTCGCTGGACTTGCATGCTCCAGCCACTGAATCGCAGCCGTAGGGACAGTACTGCGTTTGGTAAGAGCAGTAGCCGTTCGAGCAACTGCCCTTGTAGTAAAGCGTGTTGCCGGAACAATAATTCGGGCACGTCTTCCACTGGCAGGCGTCGCTGTAACGCACTGCGTACATCGCTGAGCCGAAGACCGGCATCTCGTTGGGAGGTGACCGCCTTGAAGCCAAGGGATAAAACGAGTAATCGCCTGGCGGCGTTCCAGCATTTGGCGTGACGTAGAGGGCGGTGGTCTTGCTTGACCTTCCTGGAACTGTTAAAGGGTTCGCGGAAAAAGAGTAAGTAAACAAGTTATTGAACAATGTGTCGACGCTTAAATAAAATTCTTGGCTCCCGCAGGCCAGTTGCCTGTCGTTGTTTGTGACGGTAATGGAGTAAGCACGCATTAAGCCCACATCCCCTTGTTGGTAAAAGGGTGAAACCGAAATCGATGGCGAGCGGGGAATGCATTTGCCTACATAAAAGTACCCCAACCCTTGGTTGAAAACGTCTTGAGGCGAAATGCCCAAGAAGCTGCGGATTCGCGTAGCAATATCAGCTGAAGACAATCCTCTAGTAGAATGAAGTGCGCGAGAAATGCTTTCCACTTGCGCAGAAGAAAGAGCTGGATTGGAAGCGGCGATGCTGAACCAATAAAATCTATCTCCTATTGCGTCGATGTATGGCCTCAAGTAGAAAAATGTTTGACCAGTTGAACGTGATGGAATGTTCAGCGAGTTGGAATCTAGTCTTCCACGCCACCCCTCCTCAAGAAGCAGTGCAGCCGACCAATAGGTTTGGCTTACGCAACTGAGGTAGTCTCTGTTCTCTATATTAACCAAGTAGCGGTATTCGGCGTTGGTGTCACCCGCCTGCCCCTCGGGAATCACTTCCACGCTAGGAGCTCTTCTCTCGCAGACTACTTGAAAAGAACCCGAAACAGACGCGTTGCCGGAAGCGCTTGAAGCAAAAACAGTGAATAGATAATTGCCAAACGAAATGCTGGGGGAGGATGCAATCATTTGAAAAGAAACACTTGAACCAGAGGCAAGGGAAAGAGACAGGTTACTGGGGAAACCAAATGAGAAACCAGGGTAGCCCGTTGCGGAAATGGAATAATCTGTTGAGCCGCAGTCCACGTCATTATTAGTTAATTTAAGAGAGTAAACACCCGAATCAAGGATGTCGCCTGAAGCAGTGGGTGGAGTGATTTCGAGAGAAGGCGAGGAACGCACGCACCTGCTTTTAACTGAGTGAGTGACAGAAGCGCTTGCTTCCACGCCAAGCGAGATATTAGTTGCCTTAACTAAAAACGAGTAGTCGCCTGGAACCGCATCCGAAGCAGATGCAACAGAAAGGGAAGTAGACGCTGAGGCGCCAGAAGAAATGCTTAAGCTATCCTGAGAAAAAGAGTGGCTCCAGCTGCCGGGAACTGAGGCAGACAAGGAATAAAGCGTTTCACCACAGTTTTTGTCGTTGTTTGCAACCGCAATCGAGTAGTTCAAGGTTTCGCCTGCTTGGCCCGCATTGACCACTGGAGTAACGGCAATAGATGGAGTTGCCCGAACGCACTTTGGTTTAACGGAGAAAGACGCGTTTGCAGTGTCCTTCATGTTCAACGAATGGTTGGCCGCCTCTACGCTAAAAACGTAGTCGCCAGCGCTTGTGTCGAGGGGCGAAAAAATAGAAACGCTTACGGAAGCAGTTGCGCCAGCAGCAATAGGCAGAGAATCTTTTGAAAAAACATAGTTCCAGCTAATTGGCACAGAAGCAGAAAGCGAATAAAGAGTTTCGCCACAGCCTTGGCTATTGTCGGTGACTGAAATGGAGTAATTAAGGGAATAACCTGCTTCGCAGAATCCAGTCGAAGGGCTTATGTTCACCCGCGGCGGGGCGTACACACACAGCTTGGGTTTCAGCGTGCAAGAAGAGTTCACGAAAACAAAGTAGCCCCTGCCGGGCTCAAGGTAGGAGGAAAGATTGTACTGGTATTGGGCGGTGTCGAAAAAGTATGGTCCTCTGAAGGAACGCGTTCCAAGCGGGCCGTTTGCTTTAATGCACGCGCCTGCAAACTCCTCGAAGGAAACTGCCTGGCTTGGTGCTCCAATCAAGTTGAAGCCTGGTTTTAGCTGGTATGGTGTTAAACTGCTTGAATCGAATGTAGTTCCTTGGAAAAAGATTTTGCAAGGCCCGGCTACTTTAATCCAGTAACCTGCTCCAGCTTCTAGTATTGAATTGTTTTCAAGCACTTCATACGCTTGCTTGCCTGCATTCCATTGAAAGACTCTCAGTCCAAGGCGGCTGCCGTTCTTGCAGTCAGTGTGCGAAGAAAGCAGAGCAGAAGCAGAGAGGGGAGATAAGGGAGTGCGAGGGAGAGAAAAGAGGTTCCAGCCGGCGTAATTGAATTGAATCAGTGCTTCGCCGAAAACAGGTTCTGGAAGAGAGGAAATGCTTCTCGTCGCTGTTTTGAGAGGGGCTTCTCCGAAGGCGGGGAGGCTAGGGAACTCTTGGCTCGGGTTAAGCGTTGTTGAAGTAGTGGTTTGTTGAAGGGTTGTTGTAGTGTAATTACGGTGAGTTAGTGAAGTGGTTGGAGTGAGAGCGTATTGGGTTGAGGTAGTGGAATAAGCTGGCGTTGAAGTGGTGGTCCAAGAAAATTTCGTGGAGGTAGTGTATCGAGTGAATACAGTTGTGGAAGTAATTGGCTTGAATTCAGTGGTTGTTGTGGTTGTCGTCGTAGTGGTTGTACTATGGCTTTTGAGGGGATAGCAATACCATCTGACGTAGTTTTTTCCAACTACTTTGATGCACTCGCTGTCTCCCATTATTACTTTTTCCTCAATGGCGGAGGCAAGCTGAAGGAACAAGATGAGGAATAACACCAAGCCCAACAGCCTTCCCCAATCCATGGGATCGCTCCACCTCCTTTACTTGGGAGCAAGGGGAGGCAGACCCCAAGGAGGCTACCCAGAAATCGAAGCGTCTCCCCTCTTGCTCCCGTAATTACTCGTGAAAAAAGGAGAATAAATAAGCTCGGTTGATTGAATATCAACTAGAAGTTGATATAACTCTGTTTCTGCCAAAGTTTTTTCTGCTTTTCCTTCGTTTGTTGTTTTCCCAAAGCTCGTTAAAACCTGAGGCAAACCGGTAAAAACAAAGCAATTTTTTTTGGCAGATTGGCATACGGAATTATTTCTGTTGGTTTAGTCGGAAAATGGAATTTGGTACGCTTCTGCTCGCCAAACACGGATATAACCGGCGTTTTTTTGTGGTTGGTTTGAGTTTTCCAAAAACCCTACTTCCCCCCAGCAGTTAACTGGGTTGTTTTTCTTTACTCGTCAAGTGCTGCCTATCACTTCCACAAGACTCTTCTTTTTTATCTTAAACTCAATATCCGATTTTACCTCTGGCTGTCGCTGGTTAGAAATAATTAGAAGAAAAAACAAACAAAGAAATTAATTGAATTGGGTCGAAGCTGGCGGCAACTCCCTTTAAACTCGTATTACTTCTGCAGTCGCGAACTTGTCGTGCACCTCGTTTATTCTGATATGCACTTGCTCGTTCGCTTGGACGCCCGGAACGAATATCACGAAGTTCTTGACTTTCGCGATGCCGTCTCCCCTCGCACCAACTGCTTCTATGGTTACATCGTATTCTTCGCCGTTCTTGACGGGCTTCTCGAACCCTCCTCCCTCACTTCCCCTGAACCGGGAGCTTCCAAATGATCTCATTTATTTCACCTTTTGCCTGCAAGGCCTTCATTAAATGCGTTCAAGGAGAACGCAAAAAACGATTTAACCTTCATAAACTGTTTAAAAGAAGCAACCTCGAATTGATTCAAACTCACTAAAGAATGTTATCCCCCGCAAATATAAATATTTTGCTGCCTCTCAACTCATCTAACCACCACACAAATTCCTTGATTTTTTGTTGATTTACAAAGTTATCTGGAGTTTTTGAACGACTTTCCTCATACTCGCAAAAAACTCATGAGATAATAGCGTCCACAAACCACTTGGGCTCAAATTCCCTGAAATCAGAGTATCCCTGACCAGTTCCAATGAAGAGAATGGAAATCCCGGTTTCCTGAACTATAGTCAATGCAGAGCCCCCCTTTGCATCGCAGTCCATTTTAGTCAAGATTATTCCATCAAGGCCTATAGCGTCGTTGAACTTCTTGACTTGGTCAACCAACGAATGTCCAGCAATGGCTTCTCCAACAAAAATGCGGAAATGGGGTTTCACCACTCTAACAATCTTCTCCATTTCCTTCACGAGGTTGTGGCTGGTTTCCTGCCTGCCAGCAGTGTCGATCAAAACCACGTTAATTCCCTTTGCTTTGGCGTGCGCGATTGCATCAAAAGCCACTGCAGCAGGGTCTGCCCCGTACTTGTGTTTAATCAATTCAACGCCGAGCTTCTGTGCATGAAACTCGATTTGTTCCAGTGCAGCCGCCCTAAACGTGTCAGACGCCGCAAGGACGCAACTGTACTCCCTTTCCTTCAAAAGAAAGGCAAGCTTTGAAATAGTGGTGGTCTTTCCCATTCCATTCGGGCCAACGAAGAGAATGACCAGGGGCTCGCCGGCTCTCTTCATTTCCTCTACTTTTTCAAACAAGTTGTTTCGCAGATTGCCGTCGACAATCTCATAGAGAGACAAAGCAACTTCCTTCCTTATCTCAGCTGACAACGCACTCTTTGAAATGGATTTTCCAACAACCCTTTTCTTTAAGTCATTTATCAAAAGCTCTGCTGTAGAAAGAGAAACATCGCTCTCCAAAAGAGATGTTTCAAGTTCCCTGAAAAGTTCTGCGCAATCTCTTTCCTGAATTGTCACGACAGGAGAAAGCAGTCCCTTGAGCTTCGTGGCTAAACTCAGCTTTGGCTCGAACAGCCTTTCAGCCTTAAGGTCTTCCGCGGCCTTGCTTCTGCCAAGTTGCTCTATCCGCGCAGTGGTTTCCTCTATCCCTTTTTCTATCTCCTTCTCTTCCCCCTCCCTTTTTTCCACGCGTTCAACAAGGTCCTTGAGAACATCGTCCTTTTTTTCAACCAAACCAATGTGAATCTCTTTCCTTTCCTCAACAACGGGTTTTTCTTCAAGTCGTTCCTCAACAGTCTCTTCAATTTCTTTTACTCCAAACCCGGGTTTCACATCGGTCTCAGCGATCTTTGGAGGAAATTCTGGCGAGTCTTCTGGTTTTTTCTCACTTTCTTTCTTGGTAAGCGATTCTACAAAGCCCGAGAGCTTCTTCTTCAACAAGTCAAACATTTGCCATCCCTTCTTCTAAACTGCTGTGTATTTCTTGTGCTTTTGAGTTCAGGAAATCTATTCTCTTCAGCACGACGCCAAGGCTGTTCTGCAGGTTCTGAAGGCTTTCATTGAGTTCCTTCTTCCTTTCTTCAAGAGTTCCAATGGCATCTTCAACCTTCTTTTCTGCTACAACCCTTGCACCAACATCCGCTAAAACTCTTTCTTTATCCGAGGCCCTTGCTTTCACGAAAACGCCTGCACCCACTGGAAACAACGCATCCTCTTTCAAGTCCCTCAAGCTCTTGAGGGTCTCCAAACCCGCCTCAGTTTCTTCAATCGCCAATTGAATTGAGTTCATTTGCTTCTGTATCTCGTCTGCTTGAGTCCTGTAAAAACCCAGTTCATAAATGATTTTCCTGAACGCCTCTTCGCTTCGTTGCACTTGTTTCCTGCCTTTTCCTCCCTCTTCTTTCAAGCCACCATCTCTCCCCAGTTATCTCCGCGTTCACCCAAAGAGGGCTTCGTAGATGCGTTGGATTTCGAATCCGCTCGTGAGCTCTCCAACAAGCGCGCCCTTGGAGTTTGCAACGACCCCCAACGAATTAAATATCAAGCCCATATTAACGCTTCCGTTCAGTCCCTTTACCCCAAACATTTTTTCAAGCCCCTTTAACTCAATGTCTGTGATTTCGTTGTAGGCAAGCACGCCCTTGTTCGTTACGACGTTTACTGAACCAATTGTTGCAATCCCTGAAATGGGCTGTTGGAAAACCTCTATTCCTAAACCCAGTTTTTTTACCTCACTCTCTGGAATGGCTGGGTTTACCAAAGCGGCTTTGTCATTCATTAACACGTTGTTGCATACGGCCCCCCATCGTTCGTCAATAAAAAAGAGGTTGAGCCCGGTTTTTCTCAAAGCAGTCACTTCTTCCTTCTCGATAAGTGCTGAAAGCACACAAGCGTTGGAGTTCATGGCTGAAAAAATGCCTATGAGCGGGGACTGATTTACTGAGACCGGGATTGGCTCTACTCCAAGAGTCTCTTCTGCAACAGCAGTTACTTTGGGCGGGCAGTTTTTTGGAACCAATACGAATTCATCGTTCGCCTTCAAAAAAAGCCCGATATACGGATTCTTCCTTATAGCGGTCTTTCGTATCACGATATCACGCGACACTCTTCTCAGGAGCCAACTCCGCCAAAACTATTCCGTCCTTGTCCTTCGATGCCTTGATTTTAATCCTCTTCGGCGGTTTCTTGCCGCCTCTACTTAAAATGAATGCGTTTACTTCACCGGTTACCTTTACTTTCTCTGATTTCATGTGCCTTGCCAGAAATTCCTTGAGTGTTTTCAGTGCGGCCATTCCCCTCTGAGAAACTGGTTTGCGGTATGCCTTGGAAAGGGGGAGGACAAAAACCCTTTCAACTGTGACCTCCCTTTTCTTTTCTTCCTTCACTTCCGTCGGTTTTTCCTCTTTTTTTTCTTCTGGTTTAGGGGCTTCAACCTTTTTTTCCTCCGCTTTTTTCTCTTCCTCGCGTTTTTCCTCCTGCTTTATTTGAAGCTCGGTTTCTCTCTTCTCCAGTATCGCGTCAGTTTTTTCCGCCATTCCGTTCACCCTACTTTTCTTTGATCTTCAACTTCTGCCGCCTCCAATTCCTTTGAAGCGGGTTTCTCGTGAGCTTCCTCGACGTCCTCGCAATCACGAAAATGGGCATGCGCCTGTTTTCATTCATTTTTTTTGCAAGTATTTTCTTCTTCTTTGGGGATTTCACTCTTGACATCAAAACACCTTCTCTTCCTTCCTCAACCGTTCTCTTGTTTTCCAACCGCTTCTTTCCAAGACGTATTTATTTCTCCTGCTGTCGCCAGGCTCTTTTTCAAAGTTATTTGTGAACCAGCTTAATATTTGTGTCCCTGCGTTTTGAAACAATCTTTGAAATGAAGAGCTTTAACTTCTCTTCCGTGATCTTCTCATTGAGTTGCCCTTGTTGGGCCAAGTAGATGAGGAGGGATGCAAGTTGTTGATACATCTCGGAGTTTGATATCCTGATATTCATCACTCTCTCATACGCTTCTGGCGTGAGAATTTGCTTCAAGAGGGCCTTTACCTGCAATTCAGCTTCCCTCGCCTTCTGGAGTTCAAGAAGCCTTTTCTTATAGGCATCCCCTGAGTTTTCCTCCATTCAAACCCCCCCTCCTCCTTTGCTACTTCAGGAAGCAGTTGAAGCTTTTTCCAAGAGCAACCTGCCTTCGTCTGTTAAAAACCTCCCGAACTTTTCTTTCCTAACCAAACCAGCTTTTTCAAGCTGCTGGAATGCGGTTCTGATGATCTTTCCACCTGCCTTTGTATGATGAGAGCGACTCACCTTATGCTTTCTTGAGCCCCCATACTTGTGCCGCAGTCTCTCAACACCGATTCCTGGATTCAGGTAAACGCTTCTGAGCAGGGAAGCGCACCGAATGTACCAAAAATCCTCTTCTTCAGGAGGCCTCTCCGCGTGGGCTCCGCTCTTTACTTGGAAAACCCATTCGGGCGGCTTTATTTCAGCGTTCTTCTTCAACTCGTTTGCGATTGCACGTATCGCCTTGTCCGCTGGTGAGTCTAAAATACTCGTCATCTTTACACCCCAATAAGCCTTAAAAAAGTAATAGAACCCGGCTTCTGCAAAACCAAAGCAAGTAGCATCAAATCTAAAGTAATTATTATTGGGTGTTTTGTTTTAAATGCTTTTCCCACAAGAGGGACCAGGTTCCCTCTACCCTCATTTTTTCACCCAAGAATAACTAACGCTTTCTATATCCCATTATTCTTGAATTCACCTCAACATCTCTGAGAACTGCACGTCTTCAATCTTTCTTTCTTCTCCCGTGCATAGCCGAATTTTCTTACAGCTCCGCATTCCAAGCAAACGTAGAGGATTGCCTTTTCCTTCGCGCTTGTTCTGATTCTCACTGTCTTGCCGGGGATGA
>JACRGE010000058.1 GCA_016212465.1 Microcaldota archaeon | reverse complement strand
TTAAAATATTCCAGCTCATATCTCATCAAAAATAAAGAGTTGATTCCATTGAACTACGGAAAATTTATGTCTGGAAGCCTGATGATTCTGTCGCTGCTTGGAGTCGTAATCGCCTCAAGCCCCGAAAATATAAGCAAGGCAATGGGTTCTATGTGTGACATTGTCAAGAATGCGCTGGCAGTGGGCATGCTGTTGCTTGTTGTATTGGCTGCAATTGTATATGCAGTCGGGCAGGACATGGGTGCAGAAACAAGGGCACGTGCAAGCGTATGGGCTACTGCAATGTTTACAGGTGCTCTAATTGCTGCATTGATATACATACTGTTGCCAAATATACTTGGCTTTTTGGTAGCGGGCAACGCGGGCGCAGGCAACACCTGGATGACAGCCTGTTGTATAGACGGCGGTCCGGCACCAGGTACGGACTGTATGGCTGGCGCGGTACCAGCAGGACCGTAAAATAAGCCAAACTTCTTTTCTTTTTTATTTTTTTCTTAATTTTTCATTTTTTATTCCTGCTTCTTGCATCATCCACTATCGCAAGCCAGGAATCGCCAATCTTCAATAAGTAGTTTCCAAATGTTTTGCTGAGCGAAATGCGCATTGGACGGAATTTTCTCTTGCTTTCCTGTGCTATGACCGTGTCCCGTTCTACTTTCAGGGTGCCCACGCGCCGCAGGCGGGGAAGAACGCGATTGTAGAATGTAGCCTTGGAGATGGAGTTGGAAGAAACAAATGCCGAGATCTCCTCTCCGGATAAAGTGATCTTTTCACAGAGCAGCCTGAGGAATGCAACTGCGATCTCATGATATTTGCTCTGGTATTTTTTTGAGAATACGAAATTCCCGACCTCTTCGAGATTCCATAAATTGCGCGTGGCGTTCTCGTCCTTATCCTGGAAAGAGCGGAGCTCATCCGAATTATATGGCGGAAAATAAAGCGCTTCGGAGGAAGGCACTCCGCGTGAGGCGATCTGTTTTCTGTTTCCAGTTCCGCGAGGAACTGAAAAGCTTGAGGCTGCAGCCTCATGATTTCGGGTTTCCAGTTTCCCGACGACGCCCGGCTCTTCATTCTCTCCCAACATACCACCTATCCAAATATTGCCCCCATCCCTGATTCCGCACTTTCCTCTTCTTCGGTTATTTTTTTGATTATTGCTACCTCGATATCAGGCTTGCAGTGCACAGCAACGGGTTTCAGTTTTTCATCCACTTTTTTGATGAAATCCTCATTCGCGGAAACGTAAACGTAGATTTTTCCCTTGTCCTGGCCAAGCGCCCCACCATCTTTTAGTTTATACCCAACGCGTGCAAAGCTGTCCTCGGCGTACGGGTCCCCCTCAAGAATTTTCGTAAGCTGTGCCTTTTTCGAGTTCTCGCATTCATAGACCTTTTTCATAGTAACCACACACCACAATAGTAAACCTGAAAATATTTAAAGATGAATCCGCTCGCTCCTTACCGCAATCCCCTTCTTTGCATTCGCAAATGCAGCATAATCAAGTTGTGAAACACCAACTCCTACAAACTCGTTCTTTTCAGAATAAAGCACAACCCGCTCACCTTTTTTTATCTTGTCATCAAATTGCAATACCCCTGGAACCGCAAGCTGTGCTCCGTTCTTCAATTCGCGGACTGCATTCTCCTTTACAATAACTTTTGGAAAACTGATAAACTCGTCAGGCCTGCGCAACATTCTTCTCAATTCGCTCTCGTCACCCTTATTCTTCCACAGCCAGACCGCATCTATAAGCTCCTGCATTGTACATGACTGGGACTCGGATATGTCCCCGACCTTAATCCTTCGCAGCTCCTCCATCCTCGCGCCGCCTGTTTCTTTTCCCATATCCTCGCACAGCGTCCTTATGTAAGTGCCGGCCTCAACAGTCGCCTCGAACAAAACAATGTTTCCTTTTATCTCCAGAATCTTCAGGGAATGGATAACGCGCTTTCGCGGAACTTTTCGGACAGCACTTATCTTTGGTGGTGTCTGGGTTATCCTACCCTTAAACTTTTCAAAAAGAGCGCGCACTGCGCTTTCTGGAGGCATGTTCCTGAATTTTATTATCCCAACGT
>JACRGE010000057.1 GCA_016212465.1 Microcaldota archaeon | reverse complement strand
TCTTCCCTCATCTCCACAGGCAAGGTCGTGATAGCCCGAGACTGAACAATATAGATTCTGTCTCCTTCAATCGCCCACTCGATGTCCTGTGGGAACTGGTAGTGCTCCTCAATTGCAATTCCGTAATCAGCTAGGCTGAGGATCTCGTCTTCGCTTAGCTTCTGGACCTCCTGCAATTCCTCTGGAACTGGCACGCATTCATCTCCTTCTCCCTTCTTTACAATCATGACCTCTTGCTTTGCGGGTTGCTTCAGCAATATCTTGCGGGTTTTCTTGTCCACGACATACCTATCAGGTATGATGAGACCGGAAACTATTGCTTCCCCCAGCCCGAAACCCCCTTCGATCACCAATCTGCCAGCGTCATTCGTAACTGGGTCAACTGTGAACATGACTCCTGATTTTTCACTCTGCACCATCTTCTGCACTACAGCTGCAAGTCCTACTTTCAAGTGATCGAAGTTGTTGATGCCCCGGTAGTAAATGGCTCTTGCTTCAAAAAGCGAAGCCCAGCACTTTCGAACAGCTTTCACGAGTTCCTCGCTGCCCCGCACGTTCAGGAAAGTCGCCTGCTGGCCAGCGAACGAAGCCTCAGGCAAGTCCTCTGCTGTCGCACTCGAACGCACTGCTACGTGAGCCTCTTGGGAAAGGGACGGCATCAGCTCCACGCCACATAATTTGTTGTACGCCCTTATTATCTCCACGCGCGTGTCCTGTGGAACAGGCGAGCCGATGATTGCAGCCTTTATCCTGTCGCTTACTTCCTGTAGCTTCCGCGAGTCCTGGATGTCCAAGTCCTCGGTTTCTTTCCTTATCAACGCGTCTATGCCGCTTCTCGCAATGAAATCAAAATACGCTCCAGAGGAGAGGATGAATGCTGGTGGAACTGGCAGGCCGATGTTGGCCATTTCAGCGAGATTCGCGCCCTTGCCCCCAGCTATAGCCAAGTCTTTTTTCGAAAGCTCTTTAAGCCAGTAAATCGGTTTCATTTCATTCCCTCTCCTAATCAACTCCGTATTAAGGATAAGTGCCGAAAATATTAGTGCAGTGGTTTTAAAAAACGTTGTAATTGTCTTTCGCGGACTGCCTTGGGTGGCATAAAATGGCGGCGCAGGAGATTCTTGCAAAGAGCGTACTCAACAAGAGCGGCATTTATGGAATTGATTATGCGCTTAACCCTTACCTGGGCTGCATGCACGGATGCAAGTACTGCTATGCATCCTTTATGCGCAGGTTCCACAAGGGAGGTGGGAGGTGGGGAGAGTTTGTGGATGTGAAGGTAAACGCCCCAATACTGCTGGAAAAAGGGCTGCAAACCAAAATACCTGGCAGCGTTTTGATTTCTTCTGTTACAGACCCTTACCAGCCTGTTGAAAAAAAATTTGAATTAACGAGGAAATGCCTTGAAGTATTTGCGGAAACGGGCAAAGAGTTTGAGGTATCGATTCTCACGAAATCCCATCTTGTTTTAAGGGACTTGGATGTGCTGAAGAAACTGGCGAGAGTAGACGTTGGGTTGACTATCGCTACAGACGATGATAAAATACGGGAAATCTTTGAACCCCATGCACCAAAAATAGAAGAACGAATAAATGCTTTGGAAAAACTTCATTCACAAAAAATTGGAACGTATGCATTCATCGGACCTATGCTTCCCATGAATCCGAACGAGTTGGCAAGAATGCTGGAAGGAAAAATTGACTTCGCTTACTTGGACAGAATGAACTATTCGTGGACCATAAGCAGAGTCTATGAAGAAAAAGGGTTCGAGCGTTATTTAGAGAAAAAGTATTTTGAGGAAACGAAGAAAAGATTAATTGAGGAATTAGGGAAGCGAGGCGTGAAATGTATTTGCTTGTTTTGAGTTACTAATCGGAAGATTATTTCTTTTCCTTTCCAGCTGCCTTCTTTTCCTCCCCTTCGGCTTTCTTTTCTTCCTCCTTTTCCTCTCCTGCCTTGGCCTCCTCAACTGCTGGCAGCGGGGCAGCAACTGGGACCTCTACTTTCTTGAACTCCTTTACGACTTGAACTGCTTTCTCTTGTTCCGTCAGTTCCCTGAAAGTGGAGTGATAACTTCCTGAAAGCTTCAGCTTGGCTCTCCGGAATGCTTCTTTTACAATCGTAAGGTCTTTCTTCGCCACTCTGGCTGAGAAAAGAATTTCTCCTGCAAGAAGCTTTAACGCACGGCCCTTCGGCTTTCCAAAAGCAAGCTTCATTCCCTTGGATATCCTATCGGCGCCAGCAACGCCTAGCGCAGAGTGTTCTCTTACAACGTAGTGGGGGTATTTTCTTAGCTTAAGGTAATAGTTTCCAGATACATGTTTCTCCAAGTACTTGTTCGCCATCATCCTGGCTGCTTCAAGCGCGTTGTCCCTAAGCTGTACCTCAGCGTCCGCAATCAAATCCACTTCGATCTCGTATCCCTTTAATGCACCCATGTCGTACTGCCTTACCTTTGGGTGCGGTGCTCCCTTCACATAACTTTTTCTGGGCTTTTTTTGGGATATTCTCGCCCAAACCTGTCCAATAGGATGGTGGATAGTCCTTGCGGGCCTCAACCCCATAAAACCAACTCCATTAGTTAACCTTGAAAGACTTCACAAATTCACAGTATGTTCAGAATCAGTATGCATCTGACAATATAGTTTGCAGAATAGTATATAAAAAGTTTTGTTTTGTGGAGGCCGTTCAATAGGCGCTACCATTCCACACTGGATCCTTCTCTTTCGCCTGACCCTGTGACCGTCAATTGTTTTTCTTTCTGCTTTCTCTTGATGTAGAAATAAGCAAGAAATATAAGCGCAAGGGCTGCTCCGGTTAATCCAATGACGCGTTGTTGGCTTAATTCCAGGAGTTGCTGAGTTGGGAGTTTAGCCAGTTTTTCCTGCAGGGACTTCTTTGTCTTCTCAAGCACTTCAACTGCACTCAAGTAATTCTTCGCGTTCTTGAACTCGCTTGCTTTCCTTAAGTCCAGTTCTTCTGCGGAAATGTTTAATCCAGCTGCCTTCGCGTCAGCTAAAAGGGAATTGACTTCAGCAAGCGCCCTGCTATAAGCATTTGCAAGCGTTTCATTAGACTCTCTTCTGCACTCGCCTCCAACCCCAAGCTTAGTGCAACCCACCCTGCATTCCTTTTGAGTTTTCCATGCTCCTCCAACACACTGGAACAAAAAGTTTCCCGCACTAGACTCAACGCACTTGCTTTCCCCTGAAGTGCATTCCTGCGTGGTTGAAGTAATCGACAAGGAAGTGGAAGTAGACAATGAACTGGTGGTCTGGGAGGCCACTCCTCCACCAGTGCCTCCAGATGGAAGGCCGCCGCCTCCACCTCCCCCACCACAGTTAGTGCAAGGACATGCACCACAATCTACTGGACAAGAAGAACAGTTTTCGCTTATGTAACAAACTCCGTCCCCGCAAGAAACGTTAATGATTGCCTCCGTGGTTAGATAAACCTTTAGAGCCAAGTCAGATGCGAGATTCGCAATAGAGAATGAAATAGTTCCATTAGAAGCATTCTTCACCTCACTCTGCTCTATTGAACTGGTCGTCGTATTCCACCACTCTAGTCTATACGACTCGTTACCGAAACCAGTGATTTCAACAACCCCCGAAGCAACAGGAATACTCACCTTATCAACCACGTTCTTCCACGTATGCCTCCTGTTGTCAATCCACAAGTGCGCTCTCTTGTTCACCAAATCCCTTTGCCCCAACACCCTCAACTGAGGATTGGAAACAGTCGCATTAATGTCCTCGTAAAAACCATTCGACAAAGGCGTGTCCGCCATGAAATTCTGGAATGCTTTTCCGTACTTGAATTGCCGCGCATAGAGGATGTCGCGGCTTCCCCACATTAAGTCAATCAATGCGCCTGAGTCCATATGCGCCCAAACCCATTTCTTCCACCAAATGCCTTGAAGATCATCGATTAAAAGCTGATCAGCATCAGTGGAGAATCCCTTGTAATAGCACCACTTCCAATCAGCGCGGGGAGTTCCGTTCTGGAACTCACAGAATCTAGTCGGAGCCCAGAGACCTGTTTCTCCCCGGATGGTCGGCTTGCCGTAGTGGAAGCTGTGCGTCAGCTTAGAATACGCTTGGTGGTTCGCGACCACATCGTAGCTCTCGGGTTCTAAATACTCGAAGCCGCCGTTGAAGTTCTGAACTTCACTCGTGTTCAAATCTCTTACTTCAACGTCGTCGATCCACGCAATGCCTTGGTTGGGGTCGTTGTTGCCTGGGTTCATGATGCTTATACCCAGGAAATACGCGGAGCCTGTTATGGACGTGCCATTCTTTGGTGCGACGAACTTCTGTGAAACTCTAGTCCAATCAAAAGAACCGTTTTGCAAAGAGGTAAGCCTGCCGCAATTAGGACCAGGAGGCCAACCAATCCAATTAGAACCGCCGGTGTCGAAATACGCTGAAATGGAGGGGCCGCACTTCCAGCAACAACCTGACCCGGGCCGGACGTTCTCTCCCTTAATCCAATAGCTCAATTCGTAGGTATTCCCAGGTATTAATCCGCTTTGGAAACTAAGCCTTGAATCCACCCAATTGGCAGTGTTTCCCACATCGCCTGGGTGCGGGAATAGCGTCATCTTGAGAGAGTTTTCCCCCGAGTGCGCTTGAGTAGAGTCGAACTCGAAACCCCTTCCCAGGTTCGAGGCGTTCACGCAACGGCTCATGTCGTACCAGGGGCCGTCCCACCCTGCAATTACCCTGCATCCAGTCCCGTAAACACCAAATCCAGTGTAAACATGCAAGTCCGCGTAGTCCAAGTTGGGATTCACCCAAAGCGGCGCAGGGAAACTGTGCCAGTTTGAAGTTACAACGAGGTGTTTGTTGGGGTCGTTTTCCTTAACGAAAACTCCCAGCGCGTTCACTGCACTCCAATGCATGCCATTGTAGGGATCGCCTTCGTTACAATACTCTATTGAGTGAATGTTGGTCGAGTATCCGTAGCGGGCTATGAAATATCTCCAGTAGTACTTCTGGTAGGTTCTGCCTGCGTAACTGTTCCAACCGTAGACGTTGTTGTCGCTCGGTGAACCTGCGGTTCCGTCAGATTGAATCCTGTTGTATATCATATCCTGCTTTTCTTCAATTATTACTTTGAGGTAAATATCGTACTTTTTCGCTTCTTCAACCTGGTAGTCTGCGACAAACGCTTGCTGCTGGGATACGAACCGGTGCACGTTCAAGCTCGGTTTTGAAACGAGCTCGGGCCCGAATTCGCCATTCCCAAAATCCTCTTTCAAGGACAGGTCGGTGAAATAAATTTGCCCACTCAACACTTTTTGGAAATAAAACTTCAAGCTTGTCTTGTTCCCGGATGAGTCCATGGTGAAATTCACAGTAAGGAATTTCCAGTCATTAGTTCCCTTGAGCAACTCGGATTTGTAAATCAGTTGGGAACTGCTAGTGCGCGGCGGGTATGGAGCGAGGTATACGCCGTAGTCTCCAGTTCCATTTATGTCAACGGTTTTCACCCAAGCTGATAACTGGTAATTTGCGCCGGTTTTAACGAAAGCGCTTATGGCTGGACTGCTGGTGTTAGTGGCTTTAATTGAAAAAAGCTCTCCGGGTCTCGTGAATTCGCTTCCGTATGCAATATTGCCGGTTCCCATGGAAAACCCCCATTCTGAAACACCGCCTTGTCCGCTGATGCCGAACAATACTGGACCATATGAGCCTTGCCACCAAGGCCGGATGATGTTTAAGCCCATTAAGCTCAGGTTGGGAAACATTTGTATGGGCGCGTCAGTAGCACCTATGAAATTAGCATACGTGCCGTCGGAGTATTTGAAATAACGCTTGTCAGTTGGGCTCACGCGAACGAAACCGTGGCTTGAACCGTTCACGCATTCAAAGGAATATTCTGAGGACTCAAAAGAACCCGCTGCGTCTGTAATGCGAATCTTGTATTTCCAATTTCCAATTGAAGTGGGTGCAAATCGAATCGCCCAATGCTCTCGTGAAGTCGGGTATAACCAATTGAACAACCCTCCGCCCAACATTCCTCCTGTTGCTGAACCGTGTTCAAAATCAACAAAATAAAATGCCGGTTGCACTAAGGTAGTCTGCCAACTGTCATTGGAAAAAAGCCCATCTACTGAAACGCCCATTTTCGCCGGAATCGCATTTGGCGGAGTCGGGTTTTCGTCAAAAGGCCAGAATGGATTTTCTGCAATCGAGTCCACGTTAAAATTTAATTCAAACTTTTCGAATAGGGGAACTTTTCCATCAGGGTAAGAAAGAAGGTTGTCCGTGATGTCACGCACGTTCGGCTGCCTTGCTTTTTTCACAACCACCAGCGCTTTTGCAGTAGAATTCAACCCTTCGTTGTCGAACACGGTCAAAGTTGGGGTATAGCGTCCCTCTGCACTAAAGTCATGCGTGACTATAGGATCTTGTCCCGTGTAATCGAAAACGCCGTCGTTGTCGAAGTCCCATTGATACAAAGTAATACTGCCGTCAGGATCACGGGAACGAGATGCGTTCAACACAACTGGATTACCAACCAGCGCCAGCTGGTCCGCACCGGCGTGAGCAATTGGTTTCAAGGTTTTATTGACGTAAACATTTCTTGATTCGGTTTTGTTGACGTTGCCATCAGCATCAACTGCGACTGCTTGAAAAGAAACACTTCCCCTAGGCAGGTTAGTGAAATTCCTGAACAACCTATAAGAACCGGCATTAAAGCTTGCGTTCACTTCTTCCACTGAGAGCGAACGATTCCATACCCGTACCTCGTCAATCACTCCCTTAAAAAAATTCCCGGCAACACTGCGATTCAACCAAGCCCCGATCAAAAAAGGAGACTGACTGTCTCCAGCAGTATTGCCAAACCCGCCCGAAGCACTCAACATGCCATCAACATACAAAAAAAGCGTCTGCCCGTTGAAAACATAAACAAGATGATGCCATTGAGCAGGGGAAAGCGGAGTGACCGTTTCAATACTCCAAGGAGAGACCTCCCGCATCGCATAAGCATGCCCAGAGGCATTAATACCCAAACGATACTCCCCCTTCACGTAACGATTGTACTTACTCAAGATGATCTGCTCATCACCAGAAAACTCCGGCTTCACCCAAGCCTCTAACGAAACAGAATGAGAACCAGGAAAAGTGAGAATCCGCTCAGCGCTTAAGTTAACATAACCGCTAACCCCATCAAAAGAACAAGCCTTCCCAAACCTCCCCTGAACCGAACAATCAACACCACCAACCAACGCTCCATTCAAACCCAGGCCACTCGAATCGCTAGCAGTTCCATCATTAAAACTCCAATAACCTGCGAGAGTGCGATTGAAGTCAACGAAAGCAGAGCAATAATCCGCGTCAGAGACGGAGACGTTCACTGCCAGCCAATCCCCTTGCACCACCCCGCCGTCTGGCAGCGTTGGGTCCGTGAAATTAATGGAAGGAGGTACGGAGTCGGCATTAACAAATAGCAAAAACGCAAAGAAAAGAAAAAGAAACCGCAGGAATCCAGAACGCATTGTGTTTGTTTCACACTTTCCCAAAAACCCACCGGATCACTGTCACACCGCAAAGCTTATTTCATTAGACAAAGTTTATTTATTAATTTATCAAGTTTCAGGTGCTGAGTTTTCACCAAGGGGAACGACAATGACATACCTTAATTATAATTCAATATATAACTCAATAGAGCGGGGTTCGCATGAGCGGCAGAACGTGGATTCCGGACGGGTTGTTTAGGAAGATCATGGAAACTGTTCCGATGCTCTGCGTGGACGGAATCTTGTTTGAAAAAGGAAGGTTATTGCTTATCCGAAGGGCTTGTCCTCCCTATAAAGGAGAGTGGTGCCTGCCTGGTGGATTCGTTTTATACGGAGAAAGCACTGAAGAAGCAGTTGTCAGAGAATTTGAAGAAGAAACCGGCTTGAAAACCCGCGTCATGAGACTCGTTGGCGTTTATTCAGACCCAGAAAGGGATCCCATCGGCCACAAAGTCTCCGTCTGCTACCTGGTTAAAAGGACTGGCGGCAGGGAATGCAAGAGCAGGGAAACAAAAGAAATTACGTTCTTTGATTTAAAAAAATTGCCTAGGCTGGGATTCGACCATGAGAAAATGATTAGGGACGCCCTGAAAAGAAAGTGAGTTTGCTAAGGCAAGCTTAAATTCTTGGAATTACTAAAAGATTATTGGTGGGCGGGGGCTCTATGGCTAAACTGGTTTCCGATGTCATAATCGGTCTTAAGGACGTGAAGAAAAGCTATTGGATGGGAGAGGTCGAGGTTCCTGCATTGAGGGGCGTAAGCCTTTCCATCAAGAGCGGAGAGTTCGTTTCCATAATGGGGCCATCCGGCTCAGGAAAAAGCACTCTAATGAACATGATTGGAAGCCTAGACGTGCCAACTGATGGAAAGGTATTTCTTGACGGCGTCGACATCTCCT
>JACRGE010000056.1 GCA_016212465.1 Microcaldota archaeon | reverse complement strand
TTTTTAATGTTGGATTTTTAATTCGCTTAGTTGAGAATTCTCTGGTTTAATTCCATTTTTGCAAAAACCATGAAACTGCTAGGTAAATATTTTTTAACAATGCCATTTTTAATTACAACCTTTTAATAACTCAATAAAAAGAAAAGAATTAAGCTTGAATCAATTAAAATTTTAAGAAACCTAATTAAATTAACTTTTTTGGCTTTTTAATTAAGTATGTGATTAAATTGGACGAGGAAGGAACCCTGTTGGTGGGCGGGCAGGAAAACAACATGGAATTTGAGGAGCTGATGGAGCAAAAATACTCTGAGAGATTCAGGAAGCCGCGGGTGAGTTGGGACGAGTACTTCATGAAAATCGCGGAAATCGTTTCGGAGAGGACGACGTGCCTGCGGCTGCGGGGCGGGGCGGTCGTCGTGAAAGACAAACGCATCATCGCCACAGGCTACAACGGCTCCGCTCGTGGGCTGCCGCACTGCAGCCAAGTCGGCTGTCTAAAGGACCATTTGGAGCTGAAAGGCATTCCGCGGGGAACAGGACACGAGTCGTGCAGGGCTATTCACGCCGAGGAAAACGCGATCCTGCAATGCGCGTTGCACGGGATTTCCAGCGATGGGGCGACGATGTATGCTACGGTCTCGCCTTGCTTGGCGTGTGCGAAATCCATTATAAACGCCGGCATCAAAAGAGTCGTGTATAGAAGCGACTACGATGACGATGCCGCGTTCGCGCTATTCAAGGAAGCCGGAGTCGGGATAGAGAAACTGGAGGAATGACGCGAGGAGGTTGGTTTCGTGATTCCGAACATGGACCCGAAGCAGATGCAGAAGCTCATGAACCAGATGGGCATCAAGAGCCAGGAAATCGATGCAGAAAAAGTAGTGATAGAAAAAAAGGATGGCACCAAATTGGTTGTGATGCAGCCTTCAGTCATTCAAATAGAGATGAAGGGAGCTAAAAGCTTCCAGGTTTCAGGCAAGGTTGAAGAAGTAGTAGGCAAGACTGCTATGGAAGAGGACATAGAGTTGATAGTGGCGCAAACCGGCGTAAGCAGGGAAAAAGCTGGTGAAGCATTAAAGGAATGCAGTGGCGACATTGCGGAAGCCATTCTCAAGTTGAAAGAAGGAAAGTGAGCCACGCTATCTCCATTAAATTATTTTACTTAAAATATTTTTTCAGCAGGTGGTTTTATGGAATACAAGGTAAAGAACATTGATTTGGCTGAAGACGGCAGGAAAAAGATTGAATGGGCTGAAATGCATATGCCTGTTCTCATGAAGGTCAGGGAACGATTCTCCAAGGAAAAGCCTCTTAATGGAATCAGGATCTCGGCTTGCCTCCATGTGACAAAGGAAACAGCAGTTCTCGTGAAAACGCTTGTTGCCGGAGGCGCGTCAGTTCGCTTGGCTGGCAGCAACCCGCTTTCTACGCAGGATGATGTTGCGGCAGCACTTGCAGCTGAGGGAATTGAGGTGTTTGCCTGGCGAAACCAAAACAACGAAGAGTATTACTATTGTTTGAACAAATGCCTTGACCTTAAGCCAAACATCACCTTGGATGATGGAGCCGACCTCATAAACACTCTTCACACGAAACGCACGGAATTGCTGGAGGAAGTGATGGGCGGACAGGAGGAAACGACGACCGGAGTAATTCGCTTGAGGGCGATGGCGAAAGACGGTGCTTTAAGGTATCCAGTGATTGCAGTAAACGACACGCCCACCAAGAGGATGTTCGACAACTTTTATGGAACCGGCCAGTCCACCATAGACGGGATACTAAGGGCTACGAATGTACTTATGGCAGGAAGCAACTTTGTTGTAATTGGATACGGTTTTTGTGGGAAAGGCATTGCCAACAGAGCAAGGGGCATGAGTGCCCGCGTCATAGTGGTGGAAAGCAATCCCGTTGAAGCCCTTCGGGCGTCCATGGATGGTTTTCAAGTGATGCCCATGAAAGAAGCCTACAAAGTAGGGAATATTTTTGTGAGCGCTACTGGCGACAAGAATGTGATGCGGGAAGAACATTTTGAACTAATGAAGGACGGAGCCATTTTGGCGAACTCAGGCCACTTTAACGTGGAAATTGCGATTCCTGACCTTGAGAAAATGAAGAAATCAAAGAAAACTGTGAGAAAAGATGTGGAAGAGTATTCGCTGAAAAACGGAAAAAGGCTCTTTCTTCTTGCAGAAGGCCGCCTCGTTAATCTCGCTTCAGCCGAGGGCCATCCATCTGAAGTGATGGACCTGAGTTTTGCTAACCAATCCCTGTGTTCAGAGTACTTGGTGAAAAACCACGCTGAACTGGAAAAAAGAGTTTACGACGTTCCGAAGGAAATAGATGAATGGATTGCCAAACTTAAACTAGATTCACTTGGAATAAAAACAGAGCCCCTGACAGAGGATCAAAAGAAGTATCTCGCGAGTTGGAAGGAGGGTACTTAATTACTAAAGGTGGAAGAAAAGGAAAGAAAAAAGAAGTTCAAGCTTACTGAATCAGCTCCTGCTCCAATTCAGAGATGTCTGGGTCGCTTGCCTCGTTCAAGGCCTGCTCGAGCGCCTCGTCGCCTGCAACTTCCCCTGAAATAGCTTGCGTGGTAGTAGTAACTGCTGGGGTTGTAGTTGTAGCCACCTCACCTGTAGTGGTTGTTGAAGTGGTTGCAGCGGGCTTGCCTTGGACGCAGCCGAAGACCACCAAGGAAACCAGCAACAGCCCGAATACAATCAAGTATCGTGTTTTCATTTTTTCACCTTTCAAACCGCGGTCGTAGTCGTCGTGTTGACAATTTCCTGTGTGGTGGTTGTCGGAGCAACCGTGGTAGTCGTCGGAGTTACTGTAGTAGTCGTATAGTTTGCAGTAGTAGTGGTTGGAGTCAAGGTCGTAGTAGTCAAGTTGGCTGTAGTGGTTGTTGGGACCATTGTGGTGGTAGTAAGGTTCGCCGTAGTCGTAGTAGGTATCGTTGTAGTCGTCTGGCTTTCTTTAACGCACTTTGGCGCAAGCGGACAGCCATTTTCATCTTTCTCAGTCACTATTTTTCCTCCCTCGCGCTTGCATCTCCTGATTTCTGCAGGGCTTACTGGAACGATTTTTGGTCCACAGCTCTTTCTTATCTCAATCTCTTTTTTGAGCGGTTTCAACACCATTTTCGGATGAATTGCGTTGACTATATACGCATAATAAGTTGTTCCATCAACTGTCATGCTACCAGCCCACACGACTGCACCCGGTTTGTGCACTCTCGTGATTGTTATACTCCCAGCCTCGGTTTCATTCTTAAATATCACTGCGCTAACGCTTTCATTCCCGAAATCAATTTCCTTTAGTCTATACTTTTCTTTGTCGAGGAACAGCAAACCAAGTGGCTTCAGTACCACACTGTTGTTATCCGTTTTCACGATCACTTTGCCTGCAATGATTCGTATTATCTTGAAGTCCATCGCATTGGTTGGCGAAACCGCTATCCCCTTGCCTATTACGTGCAAACTCCTTATCACCGGCTTTCCTGAATAGACTAATGGAACTGTTCCGTCATCCTCGTCTGCTGCCAATACGATTATCGGTAGCAGGAGAGCCAAGACAATCGGCGCCAACATCCATTTCTTCATCATCACCATCTCCCTGTTTTAAAAATCTTATGAGTAGTTCAACAGAGGGAGTAATATAAGCATTTCGTTGGTTTCTCACGTTCACTAAAAGAATTTTATTTAAGCCATTTCTAAAAAATCTAAAGAAAAGAAAAAAAGAAAGAAAAAGACGAAAAAAATAATTTATCCCCCAACATTTACTAAAAGAAAAAATTATAAATCCGGATTGCGTGTGGTTTATTATTATAAGTTTAAGTTCTCTTTTTCTTTCCTCTGAAAGTTTACTGTTTAAAGAATGGTTGTGGGTGGTTGAATGTTTGGTAGACTCAAGTTGGCCATGCTTTTGACTATGACGCTGTTGTTCGGCACGCTTGCAGCCATCTTTGGCGCAATCATTTGGCTCTTTGGTTCAGGCATGTCAGTTGGCATGGGTTTGCTGACTGCCGTGGTTTTCTCTGCAGTCGTAACTTGTTTACAGTGGTATTTTGCACCGACCTTAATCAAATGGATGACGAGGATGAAGGAAGCCTCGCCAGAAGAACAGTCTTGGTTATATGAAACAGTTGAACGGCTTGCCCAAAAGGCAGGCATTCCAAAACCCAGAGTATATATTGTAATGGATCCGACTCCAAATGCATTCGCATTCGGGAGAACCAAGAGCAACTCGAACATAGCTGTTCACACTGGGCTTCTCGAGGTCGCCAGCAAGGATGAAGCAGAGGCCGTGCTTGCTCATGAAATCGGGCACATAAAACATTGGGATGTGGCTGTGATGACGCTTGCGAGCATGGTTCCCCTCCTCGTATACTATCTGGTGCTCTTCTTCGGCTCATCGCGGAATGATGAAAACAGAGGGGGGAGCATGATTTTGGTTTGGCTCGGCGCTATGGTGGCCCAGTTTCTCAGCTCGCTTATCGTGCTTCACTTAAGTAGGACTAGGGAATACTATGCGGATGCGTTTTCAGCTGTGTTGACTGGAAAGCCTCATGCCCTTAGGAGCGCTCTCGCAAAAATATCCTATGGGTTCCCTGCTGTTTCAAGGGAGAAGTACCAGGGGTTGAGGGCATTCTATATAGCTGATCCCATAAATTCTTCGGCTCTCAGCGAAAGCCTTAGAAAGGACTTGGGTGGAGGAATTAGTTCAAGAAAAGTACAGGACGCGATGGATTTTGAGAGGAGGAGAGGCTTTCTTGAAACATTTTCCACACACCCGCTTACCTTCAAGAGAATAGAAGCATTGAACGAAGTGGAAAAGGATTTAAAGGAGGGAAAACTCAGTATTAATGCAGTTTGAATAAAAGCGATGGATTTGAATGCCCACTACCCACCGAGAAATTTTGTTGAATGAAAGGAGTCCAGTTGAGGACAGGGTTCACGCGCTGAAGTCCCTGAAAAAAACGCCGAATGAAGCTATGGAGGCGTCGCACCAGCTTCTTGCCCAGCGGAGGAGTGATATCCCGCTTGAACTGGCTGAGGAGATGCTTGGTTTTTTCAAGAACCAGCGGCGGCACGGGCTCGCAATGTCATGCCTTTCATACTTGTCTGCACACCCCGATATGGAGTTCCGTGAAAAGGCAAGAACGGCTCTCATAGAAGTGGCTAAAGCCCACAGAGAAAAACACTGAAAAGAGCCCCTATCTTTTAATATTTTATCTTTTTCCGCCTAATTTTCTCTATGGATAACAGAATCGTATGCACCGGAACGCTTGGGCTGGATACTACAAGGACGCCTTTCCGCACTGTTGAAAATGTTTTAGGCGGAAGCGCCGCTTACTTTTCCTACAGCGCGAGCTTTTTCGTGCCTGTTTCTGTCATAAGCGTGATCGGAGAAGACTTCCCTAAAGGATATCTTGAGCTTCTGTCCAGGAAGGGAATTGATTTGAGTGGAGTTGAGAAAAGGGACGGAGAGAAAAACTTTGCATTCGACTCCGAATTTTCTTACGACTTGTATGCAAGGAAGGCGTTGAAGACAGAGCTTAAGATCCTTGAAAACTATTTGCCGAATCTGCCTCATCGGCTCGTTGAAACGGAATTCGTTTACCTTGGCACCTTTGCGCCGAAGCAACAGCTGCATCTCCTCGAGCAGTTTGAGTCGCCGAAGCTCGTGATTGCAGACACGATAGAGTATTATATTGAAAACGACCGACCGGCTTTGATGGACGTTATGGGAAGAATTGATGGTCTTGTAATAAACGACATTGAATTGAGGATGCTGGCCCAAACGCATAATCTTGTAAAGGCGGCTTTCACTCTTTTGGAGAAGGGACTAAAGCTGCTCGTCGTAAAGAAGGGAGAGCACGGCTGCATAATTTTTTCAGAAGAAGGTGCATTCCCCTTGCCCGCGTTTCCTCTTGAGAACGTTGTGGACCCGACTGGAGCCGGCGACTCTTTCGCAGGAGGATTCTTTGGTCACATCGCTAGAAAAAACGGGACACTTGATCAGAAAACGCTGAAGGAAGCAACTGCTTATGGAACCATAATGGGTGCGACTGCGGTGGGGGATTTTTCTTTAAACAATCTCCTGAATACAACGCCAGAAAAAATAGAGGAAACCTTCCACGGATACCGGAGAATGCTTTTCTTCTGATATTAAGTTACTTCCTTGAAGTCCATGGCACCGCGGTTCATGATCTTAGTTTTGTTCTTGTTCTCTGGAAAGATTACTACCCTCACCACCTCGCCCACGAATAGCGTGTGGTCACCGGCGTCTACCGCTTTCACGACCTTGCACTCCACGCAAGCGATGCACTCTTTAATAAGCGGGGCTTTCACCTTTTCCGCCTTAAGCTGAGTAAGCCCGGTTTCCTTGAATTTGTCCACCTCGTCGCCATGATGGGTGCCGCAGTATACAACTGCTTCCTTCAATTCATATGGAGGAATGCAGAGCACGTACTGCTTTGTCTTGGATATCAGCTTGTGGCTGTACCTGCATCTGCCGACTGCTATTACGACCAGGAACGGCTCAAAGGAAACGGGCATAGCCCAGTCAACCGCGATGATGTTGTTTTTCTCCTTTCCGTCGGTGCTCGTGACCAAAACCGTGTGGATCGGATACATCAAGTGATGCTCTCCGGATGAAATCATTTACTCCCCGAAATATAACATTTAAATCAAATAAAAAGATTGTGGGTATACAATGCTTTGTTGAAAATGTCCTCCTGTGGTTTGAAGTCTTGCAACAATTACTTTTTCGGTTCTAGAGATAAAAATTCTGTTGTCAATTAACGAAACTTTTCCAAGCCAAAAATTTACTCTCGAAAAAGGTTAGAGACGTTCAATAGAGCCGGGTATACAAAATCTTTATTATGCGAATCATCTCTTTATTTTGTTGACAAGCCGGTGAATTGCGGTGGTTAAGAAATACGAGTTCCTTGAACACAAGGCGGACGTGCTCTACAAGGCCTACGGTAGGAGCTTCGAGGAGGCTCTGGAAAACGCAGCATTGGCGTTGTTCAACACGATCGCGAAAGTTGAAAAACTGAAGAAAAACAAGAGAATTGAGATAGAGGAACGGGCAAAAATTCCTGAGGAGTTGGTGGCGTTCGTTCTCTCAGACCTTCTCTCGCAAGCAGAAATAAATGAATTATTTTTGAAGGAGTTTGAAGTGAAGGAATTCTCAAAGAAGGGCGGGAAAATTTGGTTGAAGGGGCTAGCCTATGGCGAAGAAATGACGCCAGACAAAGGAAAAACCTACGTGAAAGCCGTTACCCTCCATGAAACAAAAGTGGAAGAAAAAGAAGGTAAGTGGATGATAAGAGTTCTTTTAGACATATGATTTGGCAGGCTAAGGAAATGAGGAAAGAATTGGTTTTTTCCGTTTTAATTGCAGCTCTGCTTTTTGGTTGCATAAACCAGGAAAGGGGGACTTTAAAGGAAGCGCCGAAATTCTCTTCAGGGGTAAACGTTTCAGATACTACCAGCGAGATTTCACTGCAACTTGATACTGACAAGGAAGCATATACTGCGCGAAGCACCATGGTGGTTTCCCTGAGGATTGACTCAAATCACCGAATAGAAAACGCGTCAGTCACTGTTTTCGGTTTGACGAACAAACACGGCATCAACCTATTGAAGCAGGTTAGGACTCTCTCTTTAGACCTTGGCGCCAACTACGATAATTTTACTGCGTCAATTCCATCTTGCTCGCTTTGCTCAGGCCTCGCACCGGGAGAAAATTGGGTTAACGCAACAGTCTTTGTTAAAGGCAGTGCCATCACAAATGCTTCTAAGAAAATAACTATTTTGGAAAAAAGTTGATTGGAGTGAGTAGGTAGAGATATCCTTTTCGTACAAAGGAGGATGCGGAGAAGCACTTGAGGGAAGCGGAAAAAGAGACTGGAGGAAAGCGTTTTGTCAAAAAAATTAGTTTCCCAGCGTTCGTCTACAAGATATTCCCTTCGCGCAAGAAATACCTGGAATACATGAAAAAGAAAAAGCTGTGTTGAGCAATCAATTTTTGGTCGGTTCAATACCTAGGCAGATCTATGCCTATCTTGAATCCCTTTCCCGGCTTCTTTTTCCTTGGCGTTCTGTCCACGTTCCCACACTCCACCGTCCTCGACCATAAGGTTGGGAATAATAATGCTTATTAGCTTAATGTAAGAAAAAAGACGCCAGTAAAGGCCTTCCTGGCCATGCCTTTTAACTGCATGACGCCTTGCTGTTTTTTTTCATTTGGCGTCATACAGTTATTTAACTGCTTGAAGCCCGGTTTTCTTTGTTTGGCTTCAGGCAGCTATTAATACCTCGGCCAAGTCCCACTCTTACGAAACAAAATATAAAAGACGCCAGGAGGGAGATTCGAACTCCCGCGTCCCCGGAGGGACACCAGCTTTCTTGAGTAGAGCTCAAGGCTGGCGCATTTTGCGTAGCAATTTCTTTTTTCCCTAGGGTTTTTTCTTTTCTAAAGAAAAAAGGCTAAACCGCTCTGCCATCCTGGCATTTTTTGTTTTTCCCCAGGCTTTTCAGCAGAAAAGGCTGCTGTCCATCCTGGCTTCATATACTTTGGGTTTGGAAGCTTAAAATAAGTTTGATTTTCCACGAGTTTTTACTTCATTTTTCTTATCTTCGGATATTCGCTTACAAACTCCCACTGCTCTGGGCTTTCCACAGTAATTTGCCGCAACGCCTTGTGCTCGTCGACTCCTTTTTCAACAAGGTAAGCGCAGTGGACCATTCCCGTTCTCCCCTCGCCTTTCTGGCAGTGCACCATAACCCTATTTCCTTTAGAAACGTGTTTTTTTATGAATTCGAGGATTCTCTCCAACTGGTGGTAGCCGGGCGCACCAGAATCCGGAATTTCCTCAACAAGGTGCTCGATTTTTGCTTCCCTGATTTTTTTTATGATGCTTTCGCTAGGCGCTTCCAGAGAAACAATTGCCTTTATATTCTTAATTCTTTTCAAACCGTCGATTTGGCTCTCGAGAACAGGCAGATTCGAACCATACAATCCGTCTTCCTTGACCAGCGGCCGGAAATTTGAAGGAATATGCCGCCAAGGTTCCTTTTCTGCGAGCTTCCTCACGTTATTACCCCTGAAAAAAGGTTGAATCGAATATAGTTGACAGTAACAGGGAATAAAAAACCATTGAATTTCAGAAAAAAAGATGCATTAACTTACCCAAGCGTCATTTCCACGTGAACGCTGTCTGGAATCCTGATTCTCATAACCTCTCTCATAATTCGGTCGTCTGCGGTGATTTCGATGAGCCGCTTGTGGATTCTCATTTCCCACTTTTCGTAAGTGTCCGATCCGTCGCCGCAAGGCGTTTTCCTAGTTGAAATCCTGAGCTTCTTCGTCGGAAGGGGGACGGGTCCTTTGAGTTCCACACCTGCTCTGACTGCGATGTCACGAATCTGGTTGCAGACTGCATCCAGGTCAGCGCAGTTCTGGCTCTCAAGCCTTATTCTAGCCTTGCTCATCTTCAACACCTAAAACAAATTATAAAGGAAGGACATCAGCGGTTTCCCAACCGCGTGAGCAACTTCCTACGTAAATAAGGAAGAAATTCTCCTCATTCTCTAAATAAACCCTTACGCTTTTCTTGGAACGACATCTAGAACGATTCCAGCTGCGACTGTTGTACCCATGTCCCTGATTGCGAACCTACCCAGTGCAGGGAATTCCGAGTACTTCTCGGCAACAAGCGGTTTCGTTGGCTTTACCTTAATGATCGCAACGTCCCCTGTCTTAATGAAATCAGGGTTCTTCTGCATGGTTTGGCCCGACTTGGGGTCCTTCTTTTCCAGTATTTCAGTAATGGTACAAGCCAGTTGAGCAGTGTGGATGTGGAACACTGGAGTATAGCTCTTTCCGATTGTAGTCGGGTGCGAAAGAACCACTATCTGTGCAGTGAATTCTTCCACAACAGTAGGCGGGTTTCTCGTGTGACCCACCACATTTCCTCTTTTAATGGCTTGTTTGTCAAAGCCCTTCTCCAGGAAACCGATGTTGTCTCCTGGAACAGCTTGAGCGAGAGCCTGATGGTGCATCTCAATGCTCTTCACTTCGCCGCTTACTCCCTCAGGCATGATTACAATAGTTTCTCCAGGCTTCAAAACGCCTGATTCCACTCTTCCAACAGGCACAGTTCCTTGGCCGGTGATAGTGAAAACCTCTTGAATCGGGAGCCTCAGCGGCTTGTCGAGTGGTTTCTCTGGTTCCTGCAGGGCATCAAATGCTTCCACAAAGGTGGGTCCTGCGTACCAAGGAGTCTTGTCGCTTTTCTTTACAACGTTGTCTCCATAGTAAGCGGATACGGGAATGAATGGAGTCTTGTCTACCGGATAACCCATTGGCTTTATCTTTGCAATCACTGCCTGCTTGGTTTCTTCGTACTTGATTCTGTCGTAGTTCACTGCATCCATCTTGTTGATCGCAACAATGAACTGCTTGACTCCAAGCACTTTCAGCAAGAAAGCATGTTCAACAGTCTGCATCTGAACCCCTTCCTTGGCTGAAACAACGAGAACAGCGGCGTCTGCCTGGGAAGCGCCAGTAATCATGTTCTTCACAAAGTCCTTGTGCCCTGGCGCATCAATGATCGTAAAATAATACTTTTGGGTGTGGAAGTCCCTGTGAGCGATGTCGATGGTGACTCCTCTTTCCCGCTCTTCCTTTAATCTATCCATGACGAAAGCGAATTCAAATGTCGGCTTTCCGACCTTTGCCGCCTCTTCTTTCAACTTTCTCAAGTCATTTTCAGAAATAGCCCCCGTGTCATAGAGTACTCTTCCAACTAGCGTGGATTTCCCGTGGTCCACGTGCCCAGTGAATATCAGGTTCAAATGCGGTTTTTCAGCCATCTCATACACCTCTTCGAATCTCGTGTTTTTTTTATTTTAATATAACCTTCAATAAAAGCCTAGTTCCCAACCGAAAACAACAGCCGAATGACTGGAAAAAAACACTAAAAATAGCTATGATAAGCCAATGAGCTACTGTAATATTATCGCCAAATGAATTTAAAAACCTTTTCTACTCTGAAATTCCAAGAATATATGCTTTGATTTCCAGCCAATATCATGAAACTATTGCACTCGCTCCCGCCGTATAATTTTTGTGGCTTGGCGGAAGAGTATTCGGATTTCAATAA
>JACRGE010000054.1 GCA_016212465.1 Microcaldota archaeon | reverse complement strand
CAGCTTTCTTGTCAAACTCCAAATCTATAATCTTCGTTGAAGGCAGGAGTAGGGGTGCCGGGGTAAGCTTGGTATCCTAAAGGGGAACAACCCAGACCTAGATTAAGGTCCACAAATACTGGTTAAGTGTCAAAGACAAAAGGTGTCCTTTTCCAAAGACAATGGGGAGGTTGGCTTAGAAGCAGCAATCCTTTAAAGAATGCGTAACAGCTCACCCATCGAGGACAAGGGCCCTAAAGATAATCTGGGCTAAAACCAGTTACCGATATCTAGGGGCGCACTCTGTTAGAGTGTGTTCCAGTAAGGAGGTGCTCTGATAGTGCGGAAGCAAGTTTGAAAAAACTTGTTGAACTGTCAGAGATATGGATCCTTGCACTAGTAATAACAATAGAAGAGTGAGAATCTCTTCCACCGAAAGAGTAAGGGTTCCTTAGCGCTAATCATTAGCTAAGGGTTAGTCGATCCTAAGCTCTCGCGTAATTCGTGAAGGGCGAATGGGAAACAGGTTCATATTCCTGTACCATACAACTACGACTTCGGTAACGAAAGTCAATCTGTTGACGTTTTGGGCTAGTTTAAGTTCGCTTGTCTGCGAATTTAAGTTGGATAAATCTCTGGAGAACTGTAATGGTGAGAAGGAGATTAAACTGCGAATAGCTGCAAAGTTTAAACAATGCCTTGAACCCATGAAAAAATAGATTGAAAGAATGTTGTATGATCGTACCGAGAACCGAGAAGGGTGCTCTGGCTTAGAAGGCCAAGGTGTATCGGGATAACTCAATTAAGGGAATTCGGCAACAATAGCCCTGTATCTTAGGTATAAGGGGTGCCTGAAAATGAATAATTTTCAGGTTTCAATAACACGGGGGGTCCGACTGTTTAGTAAAAACACAGGTCACTGCTAGTCTGCAAAGATGAGAATAGTGGCCGACTTCTGCTCACTGCCAGTACGTGAAATCCCCATTCAAGGGGCCTAAGCGCTGGTGAAGAGCGGGCCTAACTCTGAGGCTCTCACGGTAGCGTAATACCTTGCCGATTTATTGTCGGCTTGCACCAAGGAAGTAACGAGATCCCCGCTGTCCCTAACTGAGACCCGATGAACTTAGTGTCGCAGTGAATAATCTGCGGAATTCCAACGGGAAGAGAAGACCCCACGGAGGTTTACTACAGTCTGATGCTGTGATATAGTTTCTGGAGTCAAGCGTAGATGGGAGCGTTGAACCACGATCGCCAGGTTGTGGGAATGCAACAATGAAACACCATCCTTTGGAAAATATATTGCTTACCTCTTCGGAGGGACAACATTAGGTGGGTAGTTTGACTGGGGCGGTACACCCCTGACAGGACATCAGGGGTGCCCAAAGGTTTGCTCAGGTGAGTCAGAAATTCACCGTAGAGTGCAAAAGCAAAAGCAAGCTTGACAGTGTTCTACAAAGCAAGGAACGCTGAAAGGAAACTTGGGTTTAGCGAACGTCAGAAGTTCCTTAATGGGACTCTGGTCTTACAGTGAACTTACCCTGGGGGTAATTGAGTGGTCGCGGGAGAGAGTTCACATCGACCCCGCGGTTTGCGACCTCGCCGTCGTCTCAAGGCATCCTGGCCGTGCATAAGCGGCCAAGGGTGGAGGTGTTAACTCATTAAAGCCTTACGTTAGTTGGGTTGAGAACGGTGCGAGCCAGTTTGGTTACTATCTGTTGGGATTGTGGATTTGTCTGAAGGGAAAATCCAGTGAGTACGAGAGGAACGCTGGGTTGCAGCCGCTAGTGTACCTGTTGTCTGACAAGGCAGCGCAGGGTAGCCACGCTGTAGCTGATAAGAGCTGAAAGCATCTAAGTTCGAAGCAGTCCCTAAAAAGAGACAATCAACCAAGAACGCTTTTTGCCTGTGGGCAAAAAGAAGCTATTGGCGAAAGCACTCCAAAAATAGGAGATTGATAGACTGCAAGTGTAAGCATGAAGCTTCGGCGACATGTTAAGCTCAGCAGCACTAAAAGCTTAAGAGTTCAAACTCAATCTGGGTTTCATGCCTATACCGAAAAAAGCAAAAAACTTTTTTTAAACAATAATTTTTAACAAATTTTTTAGGAAAGCAAACCATAAAAAAT
>JACRGE010000055.1 GCA_016212465.1 Microcaldota archaeon | reverse complement strand
AGCCTGCTATCATCTGGTGATTACCCCGACCTGCAAAAAACTTTAAGCTACTCCAAGACTGAGGTTCATTTGTCCTCGCGTCATTATTTTGGCGAGTCCCCCAATTCATAATAATGGTGTTTGGTGATACTCCCTCCCAGGCGCCTTCGACAGTCCCCCGAACCGCGTAATAATTCGGAACCGCATTATGAAACGGGTCGAACATGTCGTTCCAAACCATTACTTCAGCATCCGGCCGCACTTCCTTAATCAACTTTTCAGTGCGGTTCATTGCATAAGCCATGTACTGGCCGCCAGTCATTTCAACCCCGCCGTTGAGTTCCTTGCAAGCAGGATCCCAATTCGCGAGCCTCCATTCGTCATAACCGACGAAAAAAGCAGGCGGATTAAGGAACAAGGCATTCAAACGCTGCGCATCTTTCTTTAATTCGGTGTAAAAGCGTTCTTGGCAAGCGCTCGCCGGAGCGACGCCGTCTATCATGTTCCCCAATTGGTACCAAGAAACCTTCAGTTCAGAACCAACTGAAAGAGCCGAACCAGTGGGAATGGAGAGCTTTTGGTTTCGCACGACATAATCCGTTCCCTCCTGGTAGACGGTATTTCCATCGGAGGATTCCACCACAACAGGCATGAAGTTCCTTCGGATTGTATTGTAAAGGCCTAATTCAGTTATGTTCACGTCGTCGAACCAAACTTTTCCACTAGTATTATACCAAAGCCCGAAATACACTCTAATTCTAGTTTCGTAGAAAGTATTGATGACAAATTTGTACTGCGTCCAGTTTTGCGTTGAGCTAACAAAAGCGCCCATTCCGTAGGAATAACCCTCTGTGAATAAAGTAAGATTTTGATATCCATTTGTGTTGTAACCTGGTACATAAGCACTAATCTTGTCTGGTTTATTGACATCTTGCGTTTTTAGCCATACGGAAAGTTCGTAGGTGCGGAAAGGCTGGACAGCTATTGGATTCAAGATGATGCGGCCGGGAAAGTAAGGAGGGTTCAAGAAAGTATCCTGAATTCTAATCGAAGTGTTTCCGGAATGCTTTACTTCAGTATCACGATAAATCACTAGATTTAATTTATCTACTGAAAGGTTAAATGGAACTCCAGAAGTAGCGCTCCATTCCTCGAATCCAGCGTTTGGAATTACTACCTGCGGATCCATTCGAGCAGTTGCCACCGGATTTCTTTGCGAGACTCCATCAAAACCAACCTCGCTTAAGTTCGCGTCATCAAACCAAACCTTGCCAGTAGCGTTAACCCAAAAGCCGAAGTAAACCAACAGTTTCGTCTTGTTGCCGTTGGTGAAATTAATCTTGTATTCAGTCCAATCCTGGGTTGAAGTGATAGCGCGATAAGCGTCCAACAATACGTTCATTCCGGTTTCATTCTCGTCGTATCCTCTAATATAAACCTTGAATTTCGAAGGCTGGCTGAATCCCTCTGTCTTGACCCATAATGAAAGCTGGTATACGCGATTTGGTTCGACGGACAGGAACGACGTCATTACCCTCCCGTGAAAATACGGGGGATTGAGGAACGTGTCTTGAATTCGCAATGAAGCGTTGCCGGAGTGCTTCACTGTAACGTCTTTGAAAGCGATTACTCCAAGTGCATCGACGGACAAGCCTTTCACCTGAAGTCCGCTCCATTCCTCAAAGCCGCTGTTTGGGAGTACATCCACCAACGGAGTTCCTTCTTCGACCACAAACTTAGTGTCTACAACCGGAACTGCTTCCGCCAGCTCGTTCTTGCCTCGCAAATCGTCGTAGACGTCGTTCAAAGGGTCCCGCTGATCAAAATGCCCTGGAATCAAGACCAAACCCAATCGCCTCCCGTAATTCACTAAAAAAACGGTGTTGTTAACCATGGTTTGCGAGTAGTTTCGTGCGTGATACGGCCCTCCAAGAACGATGCCATTATAACCAGCTGCAGCAGCCCGGTCCATTACCCCAATAAAACGGTTTATTCCATCTTGCTTGCTCAAGTCAAGGGAATACAAAACGTATCTTTTGTTGAAAATATTTTTAGGCCCGGAACCGTCTGACGCACTGACCAGCGGATAAATGATTAAAAGAACAAAGAATAGAACTAAGATGCACTTTTTACATTCATTCATTACCTACCCCCTCATCACGTTATAGAATTCAAAGCTCTTCTGCTTCTTCTCGCTTTTTCTTGAAATACCAGTAGGCGGTGTAGCCGATGCCGAGAGCAGCCAAAACCAGGAGAATGGGACCGAAATCAAATGGGGGCGTTGGCGGCATTGGTTTTCCTTCCAAGCATACTTTGTATCTGCTGTTGATGGATTCAAGTAGGCGGTCTATCTCAGTTGAATTTTCTATTGCAGAAACATAGGCTTCATGGCTGCCTTTTCCAATGAGTAGGTAAAAGTCCTTCCATTTCTGCTTCAATTCCCTTAAATCAATCGCACAAGCGGTGTAATAGACTTCGTTTTCCACGATTGCCTGAACCGCTTGCTTCTCTCGGTCATAGATGTTCAGGGCGTCTTTCCTGGTTTTCCTGAACAAAATGCTTTTGACAGTGTCATTGACTTCAGCGTCGCTTCTGCGGAGCCGGGTTGAAACTCCGTTTGCCACCGGCAGCAACACCTTATTCTTGAACGAAGAATCAACTCCAATACTTCGAATGGCTGCAAGAGAGTCCACTATCTTGGTTTTATCTTCGTAACTGATGTTCTTGCTCCCGATCACCTGAGTTCTCTTTGAATCTATGAGCTGGTGATATTTCTCCACCAGGCCCATGAACATTATGCCTCTTGTTATGGTCTCATTGTATCGGAGGAAGAGGTCGTCTAAACCTGTGGCGGAGGGATCGTTCATAAAATCCTGTTCGAGCGCAATGCCGTCTTCAATGAAGTAGGATAAATCATCCGAAGCATCGCGCAAGTTTGCCAGCGTTTCCTCTAGGCTCGCGAACCCAAGCTGATAGTTCTTGGACTCCACTTGGGAGATTATTGAACTCAAGCCTGATTCTGCGGAGCTGATTTTTGTTCTCACGTCATCAAAGACGATCTTCAAGTCCGTGAACGAGGCTTTGCCTCTCTTGATGGTTTGTTCTATGATGTCGTCTAGCTTATAGTCTAATAGAATAAGGGAAGTGAGTTTTGCTTCATCGGTTACGATCGCGCCTGACTCATCGCTTATCACAAGAACCAGGTTCTTGGTTTGGGGATAGCCTACGGGAGAGAAGTAGACAAACCAATACTTGAAGAAATCCATTTCCACGGGATTGTATTGGGAGAGGGTGGCTTCCTCACCTCTTTCCTCCAGATACGGTCTAGTTGCCTCAAGGGCTGCTGCACTGGAAATTGCTTTCGCCAATGAAAGAAAACATAAGGCTATGGCGAAGAGAACCAAAGTCTTTTTCATGAAGGTATTAAAGGAAGAGAGCTTTAAAAAAGTTGGTTATTAAATGGCTTCGCCTTAAATATTTTCTCAGCTTATCCTCAGGGTTTCCAATTCAAACTTTTCGCAACAAATTTAAGCAAAAAAAGATTTTTTGTTCACCAAAGTTTTATTAACTTATTGCGTCCTTTCAAGGCGGTTTAGATGACTAGAGTCGTATTGGTTGAGCCTGAGTTTGAGGTTAATCTGGGTAGTGTGGCGAGGGCGATGAACAACTTTGGGTTTAGTGAGCTTTACCTTGTTCGACCAAAAGTCAGGATTACGCTTCAGGCGCGCATGTTCGCGAAACACGCCGAAAAAGTATTGGATGACGCAAAGACTGTTGCCTCAGTTGAGGAAGCAACAAAGGGTTTTTTCGTTGTTGGAACCACGGGGGTTGTAAGACGCTACAGAAAAAAATTGAAAACATGCGTTAGCCTGAAGGAATTCGTGCGGAGATACCCTCTTGAGAAAGTTGCACTTCTGTTTGGAAGCGAATCCCGCGGCCTTGACGAGAAGACTGTGAGCAAATGCGATCTCATCATCCACATTCCAACTTGCGAAGCACACGGTGTGCTCAACATCTCTCACGCTGTTGCGATTGTGTTGTACGAAATATTCCATAAAAAAAGCATTGGGCGGGGGTTGTACAAGACTGCGGAGAAAAAAGAGCTTGAACAATTGGAGAAGATGTTTTCCGCCATCACAGAGTCAGTTGGAGGCGTAAGAAACGCGCGGAAGGTTTCCTTGGCATTCAAGAAAATACTTTGCAGGTCGCAGCCCAGCAAAGACGAAGTACAGAATTTGTTCGCCGCGTTCGGGAGCCTCACTAAAAGCATGAAGGAAACTAAGGGTAAAGTCGGTTGAAGAATCAGCCGCTTGCGCTCACCCCCCACGAAAACGAGTACTTCGTGCTCAAGGAGCCGCTCCAGGTTGTATTAAACACCTTTACCGTGGGCATGGACGAAGGATTAACGCGGGTTACCGTAATCATTTTCACGGATTGCGCTACCTCTTTTCCGTTTTCCTTTACTGATATTCTCACGTGTGCGAAGCCAGGCTCCTTGCCGGCATTTATGAAACTGCATTCTCCTTCAATGAACAGATTCCCAGAACCAATGGATTTCGGCTGTAGGGTCTGTTCGCCAAAGAGCCCGAAGAATTGCCGTGGACCAAGGTAATCTTCTTTTACTTTGCAATCTACTTTCATCTGGCCAGCAGGCCGGAAGAGAGAGAAATAGAATATCAGCACTATTATGACTGCGGCAAGAGCGAGCTTCCCTTCCCGCGTGCCAAGGAATGCGAGAGGGCCCTTACCTTTTCCGGATACTGCTCCCCCTGCCGAGCCAAGGGTTTCACCCCCGAGTTCGATCCATCCCTTTGGCGTCTTCATCTTGTCGAGCGTCTCCCTTCCCACTTCATCCCAGCTCTTTTCCCTCTTCGGAATTGCTTCAGCTCCAACAGGGATTCCCATGGACGCATCGATGTCTATCCTGAATGTATCCCCTGCGATGTCCACCCAAACCCTGTAGAACGGAACATAGACCTTTGAAACAGCTGAAATGACGACATTTTCTTTCTTCAAACCGGCTTGAATGGACACCTTCGCCTGTGCTGTTTCCTTCACCTCCACAGGGGATATGGCAGTTGATTCAATTTCGCACCCCTCCTCTGTTTCCTTCGTCTTCTTATGCGGCCGGTCAAGCAGCATCGGAATCAAGTCACTTAACTCGCCCGTGTATGCGTTGAGGGCGGCTTTTCCACTTGGAGCAGAACCCTCTGCTGAAATGTCAAAAGAAAAAAGCCAGTAAGGAGAGTAAACGAGCTTTATTTCCGCAACATCGTACTTCTTCCATCCCTTGCCTGAAACACTTTTCTGTATTATGCCGAGCGCCTGTTCTGGAGTGAGAACAGGAGACAACGCAGGTGCGTCCAGCAACATGGAGAATCCTCCGAAGCATTGAATAAATGAGCGCACGGGTTTATTAAATGCTTTCTAAAAAAGGACGCCTAGAATTAGCCCTAAGGAACATAACCACATAAAAAATGAGGCAATTGAAAGAATAACTGTGAAGTAAAAAGATTAAACTTTTCTTTTCTTCACTATCTTTACGTTCTGCGGCGTTAGGAGAATCTTGTCTTCATCAATGCGTGCCATGTCACCGTTCACGCCACCTACGAAAGTCTTAAGTTCACCGATCGCGCCCTTGAGTCGCTGTGGGTTGCGGGCAATGGGAGCAATGTTCAAAAGAATTATATTCCTCTGCTTAAGCTCTTCCTCAACTACTTTTATGTCCCCCTCTGTTTGAAGGGCAACTGGCTTCACGTAAAAGTCAGCTGACTTGTGCAAAACATCAACTTCCTCAGCTTCTGCTGCGGACATGAACTCCTCGAGCTCCATTTCCCTGCTAACGCCAAGCATGTTCGTCAAATGCTTCACTATTCCCATTGTAATCACCTTAATAAGTTAAAGATAATGAAGAGATTAGGAGCATAACAATTATAAATCTTTTCGTATTGTGAGAGCCTCTAGCTATTTCCTGAAAGTGAAGGGTTAATTACCTGGAAATTGGAATATCTAACTTTCCGCGACCAGAAAGGGCTAAATTTTTGTTTAAAAACATATACTACGATAAAATAATGATAAGAAGAACAAAAGCTTTCACGTATAATCTATTTTGTTGCTGGTTTTGTAGGTGGTGGGGAGGATGACGAGCTTTGGCGAGATACTCAGCAGAAAAGGCGTATTCAAGGACAAGGGCATTCTCTCGCCGCACTATGTTCCAGAGAGCCTGCTTTTCAGGGAAGACGAGATAAAAAGAATCATGTTCTGCGTCGCGCCAGCCCTGAAGGGCGCAAAATCAAAGAACCTCTTCATCTACGGTAAAACGGGAACCGGCAAAACCGCTTCAACGAAGTACGTGATAACAAAGTTGAACGAAGAAAAAAACGAGAGAGTAAAACAGGTTTACATGAATTGTAGAGTTTACGACACTCGCTACCGTGTTCTTCAGAAAGCAATCTCCGAATTCCAGCTTGACATAGCAAAAACAGGTTATGCCTTTGCATTGCTTTACGAAAAAATGCTGGACTGGATAGAAGGAAGCGACAACGTTCAAGGAAAGCAGTTGATACTTATTCTTGACGAAGTTGACATGGTCAAGGACTTGGACAACCTTGTTTATACTTTGACAAGAGCGAATGATGACTTGAAGGCAGGAAATGTTTCCATCATCGGCATTTCCAACAAAGTGAATTTCAAGCAGCGGCTGGATGTAAGGAGCAGAAGCTCGCTTTGCGAGGAGGAACTTGTATTTCAACCATACGACGCGGAGCAGTTGAAAGGAATTCTGGAACAGAGGATTGGAGGAGCCTTCGAGGAAGGCATCGTGGGAGAGAGTGCGATAAACCTGGCTGCTGCGATTGCGGCAAGGGAAAACGGAGATGCGCGTTACGCGCTTACGCTGTTGCTGAGGGCTGGTGAACTCGCTGAAACTATGAAGCTGGATAAAGTCACGGACGAGGAGGTTGAGAGGGCAAGAAAGATTGCAGACGAAGACAAGGCTGTTGAAGTAATTTCATCGCTTCCGGAGCACCAGCAGATGGTGCTTTACGCACTTGCATCAATTTCATCTGATTCAGAGTACAAGAAACTAGTTGAAGAAGGGGGGGACAGATTCTATTTCTCCGGTGAAATCTACGAAAGGTATTGCTCGCACATCAAAAAGCTTGGAAAAGAGCCTGTTTCATCAAGATGGTACAGGGAATACTTGGATGAATTAACGAATTTGGGGCTCATTGCGGCGGTCCAGTCAGGGAAGGGAATCCGTGGTCACACTACACTGATCAAGCTCGCTTACGACGCGCCAAAAGTAAGGAAAGTCGTGGAGAAAACGCTGATGGCGGACTGAAGGGAGTGTAATCACATGAGCCTGCATGCGCTTCGTTTGATAAAGGAATTGCTTTCCAAAGTCTATTCAAGTTGGGAATCCGACGAAGAATTTCAGAGGGAACTGTTTTTTGAATTAATGAATGAATTCAACCTCATTCACCTGGCGGGCAGCTACAACGAGTGCCAAAAGTTGGAGGAAGAGCTCAAAAAGATGAAGAGCAGCAGAGAAGGAAGAAAGAAACTGAAGGAAATCATACAAACAATATTGAAAAGGCTTAAAGAAAGAAAAGTCAAAAAAAGAGAAGCGGGGAAAATTGTTGCAACTGCAACTTGTTAAAAAGTGAAAAATAAATCAGAAGAAACCATTGAAAGAATTTTAAAGAGAGTATGTGAGAGAAACAAAATCGCGGCTGTTGCCTATTGAGTTAAAAGAAATTCCTTAAGTGAATTCACAAAAAGAATCAGGGTTTTAAACCAATTTTTTGTTAGATATATTGGAAGCAAAAGTGACGCACAACTTTTCGGGTGACACAAATGGATTTGGAGGAACGGCTTGAAACCATTGCAGCCGTTGGTGAAGAGATCATTACGAGAGAGGATTTGAGAGAACTGCTGGAGAGGAAAGAGCATCCTATCGCATACGATGGGTTTGAGCCAAGCGGGCTGGTTGCTCTGCACACGGGAATCTTTCGCCCGCTGCTCATCAAGGAACTCCTCCGCGCGGGAGTGGAGTTCAAGCTACTTGTGGCAGACTGGTTTGCTTGGATAAACAACAAGATGGGCGGAGACCTTGGAGCCATCTCCAAGGTGGGAGAGTACTTCGTGGAAGCATGGGCTGCTGCAGGAGTGGACATGAACAATGTAAAGATAGTGAAAACGAGTGACATCGTCGGAAACAAGGATTACTGGAAGAAAGTCGTGCTGATTTCAAAGAACACAACGCTGACGAGGATGAACCGCTGCCTCGCGATAATGGACCGAACTGAAGGCGAACTCAAGGATGCGGCGCAATACCTTTATCCGGCAATGCAGTGCGCGGACATCTTCCATCTCGGGGCGGACATCTGCCAGCTGGGGCTCGGGCAAAGAAAGATAAACATGCTCGCAAGGGAACTCGGACCGAAGCTCGGCTACTGGAAGCCCGTGGTAGTGAGCCATCACATGCTCATGGGACTCGGTGGACCGAAGTTCGAGGGAAAGTTCGATGAGAACAAGGAAATCAATATTGAGATCAGTTCAAAGATGTCCAAGTCAAAGCCAAGCGAAGCAATTTTCGTGCACGACTCAACTGAAGAAATCAAGAAAAAGCTCGCGAAAGCATTTTGCCCAGAGAAGCAAGTGGAGTACAATCCAGTCCTTGACTACTGCAAGCACATCATCTTCAGGGCTGAAAAAACTATTGAAATAGAGAGGCCAGAAAAATTTGGTGGAGACATTTCATTCGAATCCTATGCAGAATTGGAGGAAGCTTACAGGAAAGGAAGGGTTCACCCGATGGATTTAAAGAACGCCACTGCAAAATACTTGGATAAACTCATTGCACCAGTGCGAACACATTTTGAGAAAAACCCACGAGCAAAAGAATTGTATGAGTTCGTGAAAAGCAGGGAAATGACTCGGTAAATGATAAACTTACTCAACGCAAAATTCGTCTAGTTGCCGGCAGGGAGCGAACCATTTCCAGTAAAGCATTCTTTACTTCTTCAGATGGATTGTTTAGGTAATGCAGATTCAGGAATTCCTTACCATGCTCCGGATCCTAGGCAGTGTTCCTTAAAACAGGTTCACCATAGCCGTCTTTAATTTTTTCAAGAAAAGCTAAACCATGTTCGTCGTTTGGAGCACTTACTATCGCATGTCCACCAAGCAGGTTAAGTATGCTTACCTTCAAAGGAATTTTTCTTTCATTGAGGGTTACATGCCCACCAATATACGTTTGCTTAAAACCAGTGGGTAAAGGAAAGTCAAAAAAAAATTTTCTGGATGAAACGCCGCGTCTTTAGGCAACCGCCGCTCTAACTCATCCAATTGTTCTCCTGCACTCAACCAGATCAAAATGCTTTTTTTCCTCTGAGAATTCTTCTGCTTTTTCTGCATGCTAAAGATTAACAAAGCGGATTTAAAACAATTGAGGTGTAAAAAAAAGCAAACATGTCAATTAAAAAACAAAGTTCAGTAAATATTTTCATGTCTGAAACGCTTTTTGCAGCAATGAAGAAAAGCAAGAGCCCGGAGGAGTTTGTGGAGAGGTTCTTGCTGCCAGCGCTTGAAAGAAGAAGGATTCCAAGCGCAAGAACGGTTTTTTCGAAGATGGCGGGAAGACCGCCTCAAAAGCTGAACGAATTCACGGATTCTTTGGAAAAGGGCGGCGTTCACTATATTACGTTCGTGGACGAGTCAAATCCCGAAAAACATTGTTTTTTTCAAATAAAGAAAGAGTATGCAGCTGAAAACGGGCTCGTCAAAAAAGAGGGGCATAGACAACCCCAAGCAACTCTGGGAAATGCGGTTTTTTTCCACGTTGGTGAAAATGATTTCACACTCGCCGCATCTAAAACGGGAACGCGCGATTTCATTCCGCCAAAAAGAGATATGGTACGGGCTTCAATTTTCTTTCCCCTGAAACTCTTTCAGCGCGAGGGATGGGTGGAGAAAGTGAAAGCTTCCCCGGGGCTTTTGGAGAAAGGAAACGCGGAAGTCAGCGTAAATACAAAAACGTTCAGAAAGCTCGAGAATACTATTAACGCGTGGCAGTTCGTCTACCGATACGGCCATGTGCTCGGCTATTTGAGGGGTTTGTTCGACAAGCGGGATTTAACGCGGCGAGCGAACTTCGATAAAGAGGATTTGCGAAAAAACAATTTTGACCCTTATCAAACCTTTCTAGAGGAATACAAGCATAAACGGAGATTGCTGCAAGAGCTCGCTGGAGCAAACTCGTTAGACGGAGTGGGTGAACTAATGAGAGACCATTGGGGAGTGCAAGGACAGCTCGCGAAAGAGCATTCAAGGAGGATTTGGAACATTCTATGCCATAGGGACGGAAGGCGGGCAGCAGTCGACTTGGCTCAGGACACTGAACGAGAACGGAGGCAACTGAAGTTCGAAAGAAAACCAAAAAGAAGAAGATAAAAAAACCACTCCTTAAAACTGAAAGAAGGCTGAAAAAAATCACTATAAATCAGATAAAAAACACAAAAGAAAAAAATCACACCGATGAAAAAAAACCATAATAAAAAGGAAGATGCCGATTTATTTTTTCTCCTTTTTATAAAAGATAATTCTGGGAGGGATGACGTCTATTCCTGGGTGACTAGGTCCTACAACTGGCGTTCCATCCGAATACTTATACTCTACTCCATGTTTTATTGCAAGTTCTTCAGCCTTATATATCGTCCCTTCAGGAATTTGTTTAAAAGGTTTTCGACGCCTTGCGTCGATAATAGTGTCAAAACGAAGTCCGAAGGCTTTCGGAACTTCTTCATAAGGAAAGTCTATACGACCGGGTGCATATCTGTTCGCAGTGGCGCCGTTTTTATTTGCCCATTTCTTAAGCTGTTCTCTTGCCCTGAATGCTGGAGGCGTTCTAACGTGGTCTATCAAGCCAAGCGTTCCTTTGGCCCCTCTTTTAATGGATTTTTTAATAAGTGAAGAAGACATTTCATCACAAATTAGGTACAGAAGAAATACTTTTAAACACTCGGTTCTCCTGTTTTCCGAGCCAGATTCCGCTAGAACGGATATAAAAACGTCTGGCGCAAATGCTGAAGGCGCTTCTTGAAAATCGTATTTCAAAGAATATGGCAAAAAGAAAGCGCCTCGGGCACGCTGTTAAACGCCTCAGCGTAAAAGATTTTTTGATGAACCTTTTTCGCAAAAAGGTTCAGCGCCTCGGGCAAGATTTTCGGTCCTCAGAAAGGGAGGATAGAAGGAAAACTGTTCTTAAACGAAATTAAAGAAAATGCAAGGTTTAAGAACAGTTCCGTAGGTTCCTCTCTCGAACTTGCGGCCAGCTGATTAACAGTTCCAGCTTCTGCTTTCCGTTCCGCATCTTGGAAGAAAGCTGAAACAGCTGCTCTACCAACTGAGCTACCGAGGCACTTGAAAAAACAGCAACTCAAGCATTCAAAAAAGCAGCACTATAGTTTGGAAGAGGAAGGATATTAAAATTGTTTTCAGCAGAATTGAGGACACTCCTTAGGGAAGGAAGTCCTTGCCCTTGATTTTTTCTGGAATGTAGTTTTGTGAAATGAAGCGCAAGTGCTTTGAGGTGAGGGCCTGGATTTCCGCTTTGTAGCCCTTTTCCAAGAATTTCTTGATTTCAGTCTGCCATTCCTTCATCTTAAACCACTCGTAAGTGAGGAGCTCTTGGCCTCTCTTGATGTCCACTTCCTTTGCTTTAATAGTGACGTTCCTCAAATCGTATCTCTCTATGTCAGAGATGCTCAATCCTAGGAAATGCATCTTTGGGCAACCAAGCCTATCGGATACATGAGCTAATGCCATGGAACCGTATTTCATCGTAGAATAGATGTACCACCCGTACGGGTCTGCATCCGTGATACAGTAGATTGGAAGGTTTTGCTCTTCTGAGAGTCTCTGAAGCAAACGCCTGGTTCCCCTAGCTGCTTGGCCGGCGGTTGTAACCAGGATATATCTATTCTTGTCCCACGCTTTGTCCTCGTGCAATCGCATGAACACAGCGTCCTTTTCCGCAACCAGCACGTAATCAGCATCAATTTCCTTGAACTCCACTTGCTCTATGATGGATGGAACCGCCCAACCGCCTGTTCCCAATTTACTCCAGTCAATTGTATCGCCGGTATCCTTGACTATGACGCGCCCTACAACGCGGCCCTTCGGATTGGCTGCAAGATGGAGATTCTCCCTTATGACATCAAGTGCAACCTCCAAATCAACTATTGCGTGATCGCTTTCCACTTGCTCTTCAATCGTGTTTTCCTTCGTTCCAGGCAGAGTGTGCTTTAAGGCATAGTAAACGTCCCTGAGAGTGGTGTGAATCCCTTGGGAAATCAATTCTTCGCAGAAAGCAGCCACTATCATGGTCTGCATGAATTTTCTTGCATGCGAGGTGTGGAACATGTACCTTTTTGCGATCTTTTCGCCCAAATCAAGCTTTTTCCCAGTAGCGTCGAATACGACGTTGCTCAAGCCCCTTACTGGAATTGCTATTGAAGGATTCTCGTTCTTCTCTATTTTTTCAGCCTGTTCCAGCCCCAATTCCTTGAGTTTCTTCCTCATCTCTTCACGGGAAACGCTTTTCGCCATTTAAACCACTCCAATAATTCTCTATTTTTCTCCCAAGGGTCTCTTTTCTATTTTCAAAGCAAGACTTTTTCTTTTCCCAGGTTTTCTTTCTAAGAAAAGCTGTTTCCCAAGGCTTTTGCTGTTTTCCCCAGGGTTTTTCCCGCAGGAAAAAGGCTGTTTGCCGCAGCAAAAGGCTTTTCGCCATTTAAACCATTTCTCGTTGATATTGAGATTAGTCCTCACTGCCGTTTTTCTCCAGCGTTTTTTCCAACTTGTCAAGTACGTTGTCGGCCTCCTGTTCTTCTGGAGTAATCTCTACCGCAGTCCGTTCTTCCGCCATCTTCTTGAGTTTTCTGACCAGCTCTTCCTTGCTTTTTCCAGTTAGCTTGTGGATCGCACTTGCGACTTCATCAATATAACGATAGAAAAGCGTCCGCCTCTTCTCCTGCTCGTCAATCTTTTGGAGACCGTGAAGGTACTGGGAAATTTCCCGAGCGCATTCCATCAATGCATACCGTATTTCTGCGACAATTTCTTCTTCAGCTGAAATCGCGAGCTTGCCCGCTCCAGTATAGGGAACGTAGACGCTGACGAAGTTCACGAAGATGCTCACGGGCTGTTCCTCCACCTTGTTCAGATCGTAACGTCCCCAGTCTATTGTCTTCACTGCCTCGGTGATGGCGCAGTTGCCTGCATCGAACAAAAGAGGAACGCGGTTTGCGAACCTCAACACCTCTGCCCTCTTTGTGCTTTCTCCGTTTCCTTCTACACCCGCCTTGCCGCCATAGGCGATTGCGGCTTCAACCATGAACGGGATTCCACCCCTGAAAACCCTGGGTTTTCTAACAACGACTTTCATGCAGTCTGGCGCCAGCATGTTCTTCAAAGACTTTTCTATCTGCTTCTCGCCGATGGGAACCAGGGCATCCATTTCCGGCGCAATCCACTTCAGTTTCTGAATGGCCTTTACAATGGCTTCTGCCTCAATCCATTGCAGGTTCTTGGGCGCTCGGTTTAAGTCTATTCCAGGACAAAGCTCTTGCATCTCCCTTACTTTATCGGAGCTGAAGCGCGAGAAATCAGTTGTAAGGAATGAAGAGAGCTTCCTTGCCTCGGTCACGCGGGACATGTCAATCAAATCAGAGGTGGTAATGCCGAGGGGATGCGGCAGGATCTTCTTGGGCTTGTGCGGAAGGTCTTTGGAAGCCCTCGGGAAAACAATGATTTCCTTAGTCGGTTCCACGAGCGTGATTTGAGCATGTGGGTTCGCCAAAGCAGTCCTTCTCAGGTATTCATAAACAGAGTATTCGCTTCGATTGTACGTGACTTCAGTGAATTCTGATTCGAACCTCACTCCCTTGAATTTGCCTGAATACTCTTTTTCATTCCTTACCACGGGCTCGTTCTTGTTCACGTCAATGCTTATGTCGCACTCGTAGACTTTGTAGTCATGGCCTGTGCTGGTCTTTATGTGAGACTGTTTTCCTGTAGTAATCTGTGAAAAAAGCACCGCATAGGATATTCCTATTCCCTGTTGCCCTCTCTTTTGAGCGCGCTGGTGGAACTTGGTCCCAGCAAGCAACTGCCCAAAGGCGTGTCCGACGCTCTTCTTTGGAACTCCTGTTCCATTGTCCTCAACTATGACCTTGTAATGCTCTTCAGGCAGCTCCTGGATTTCAACGGTTATCTCTGGAAGAATGTGCGCGTCCTCACACGCGTCCATTGAATTGTGCAAACAAATTGCTCCAAACCCGCCAACGAAGTTTTCATCTTCTTCAACGGAATAATCGTAAACATATTCTCCAGTGGCATCATGTTCATTTATAGAAGAAATTTGGAGTATTCCCAAGCCGCTGTTGGAGAAGGCAAGCGCCTCCAAAGAGATTTTTGCGCTATTTTGTTTGTGAAGCGAGCTTATTTTCTCAAAAGTAACGTATTTTTGATTTCTTTTCTGCAATGCGTATTTCAGCCTTGAGTCAGTGATTTCTCCCACGCCCGGTTCCAGCGGGTAATAATTTATCAACGAATTCTTTTGTTTGGTATAAAATTCTATTACGTAGGATTTGCCGAAATTTGCTTGCGCACCGAAAAGTATTCTAGATTCAGCTGGTTTTTCTTGGTAGCTGTAGGTATAGCCTAGCGAAGAGAACAAATATTGCATAGTTACAGACAATTCTTTGCTTGCAGTTGCAAGAGTTATCTTACCTGAAACACAATAGTTTCCAGTCAGGAGTGCAGAAAAAAGCTTTTCCGAGGGGTATCCGTCGCCCGCAAGATAAGCAAATAAAAAGTCTTTAGCCAAATCTTGTGATACGTTGAAAACTATCCAAGGAACCTTTTTTTCGCGGGCATTAAAACCGCATCCAAGAAGTTTTGCAAACAAAAAAGCTACAGTGCTGCTGTGCAGGGTAATATTCACTGCAGTAGAGTGCGCTGGTTTGGAAGAAGGCGAGAAGCCGAATATTCTTTCAAAAATCTTTTTAGTGAACTCGATTAACAAATCCTCATGAGAGCCAAAAGAAAGACTAATGCTATACAGAGATTTTCTGGTATTTCCTTCAGCAACATATAACCCTATTGCTTGCATCAGCTCTCGGGATACTGGTAAAACGGCCGGAAGCTTGTGCCTCGAGTTCCTGATGCCAACAAGGCAGTTGTAAAACAATTTTCTTTTTTCCTTTGAAAGAATTCTAAGCAAGGTTATCGGCAGCCTGTCGCGCGACATGTAATAGCTGTAGAAAGTATAATGCCGATCGCGTGGCGAGAGCTGGCTTTTAATTTCATCCAATATGTCCCTGTTGTTATAAAGCAATTTTTTGACTCCGTAAACGCTGAAGTCTTTCAGCTCTTCGTCATTCAATTCGAGCGCAAGCTCAATCAAATTGAGTTCCTCTAGCTGGTTGAGTCCAGCCCAAGGCGTTCTAGGCACTATTACCACGTTACCTACTGAAAGTTCTTCAGCCAAGACGGGCTTGACCCTGCCTTCCTCCAAAGTAAACAGACTATGGTGTCTTGTAACCTTGACGCTCCTGCCTCCAACCAAGTTAAGCTCGTAGATTTTTTCTCCAGTATTCATTTTGTGGCGGTGCACTGATTTCACTTGCTTGAATTTAAGCGAGAGGGTGTTTTTGTCAAAGCACAGCACACTGAACTTCTTGAAGTCTCTGCAAGACTCGACCTCCTGCTTTTCTGAATAGTCGACTGGGTTTTTTTCCATTGTTTCGTCTACAATTTTTCCAATTGGATTTATTTCCACTCCTTTTTCGCCTTGCATGACGGTAGGCGTATCCCAAGTAACGCTGTTTGTTACCGCCTCGTGCACGATTGTCGTAAGACTCCTTACTTTTCCAGTGTAACCGAGCATTTGCCTGTTTTTCTTAAAAAATTCAGCTACAGAGTATTCCTTGAACTCTTTTTCAAGCTCCTCGAGAGTAGGTGTTTTTTCAACCAGCTTCTGCACTACCGCCGCAGCCTTCTCGCCCTTCTTTTCTTCAACCATAAATGCCCCCCGCTATTCTCTCAATTTCTTTTTTCTCTCAAGAAACTCGTATACGCTCGCGTGCTGCGAGCCCTCTATTAACCTAGTCACTGCTTCCTTTGCATCCATCAGCTCATCATACCTGCCAACCAAAGCAATCCTGTCCCCTGAAATGGAAATCCAGGAGCCACTCAGCTCTTCAATGATCTTCTTCGCCTTTCCCTCGGAACCTATGATTCTTCCCTTGTAGCGCTCTATCGCCTTCTTGGATCCATGGAGCATGAGTGCAAGGTCCATTTCCTCAAGGAAGTAATCTTCGCGGAAGAGCTTGAACGCGTGCTGTGGCTTGAAACCGTATGAAATGGCTTTCAACACCTGTTCGGCAATCCATTCCAAAGAGCCGTTTTTCTCCTCGCTCAAAGCTTCTATCCTGACTGAGTCCTCTTCAAGCGACAACCGAACAGCTGCTTTTTTTTCAATTTCTTTAAGCACCGCATTTGCATTCTTAGTTAGAACGGGAATCCGGACTCTGGGGAAAACAACAATCCTCACGTTAACCACTATAGAATTCAACCGGTCGCAGCAGGAGGCAGTCGAAGCATTTTAATTATTTAATATATTATAGGCAGCAGCGATTAAAATACTTTTCCTAAAACTCTGTTTTTACGACGTAAATCTGATTATTTTGGCTTCCCTTGATGACCGCAAGAGTTTCATTAAAGTCTTTCTTTATACCCTGTTTTCCGAAGTACGCAAGAATGTTTCTGACATCCCTCTCCAAGAATTCTTCAGCGCGCGGATGCTCCGAGAGAACGCCTTGTCCCAAGTCAATGAAATAAGGTTCTTCACCGCATGCGAGTATGTTGTACTGGGAAAGGTCTCCGTGCACCAATCCAGCTGAATACATCGTCTCCATGTTCTCAAGGATTTTCTCCAACATTTTTCTTGGATTCTCTAGTACCACTTCATTCAATAAAGCAAAGGGAATTCCTTCCTCACCCAGGAACTCCATGACCAACACGTTTTTCTCGCATTTGAAGGGCTCTGGAACATTGACGCCTGCCCCTGAAGCAAGCTTCAGGTTCGCGAACTCTTTCCTCGCCCAAGCTTGAACCAAGGGTCTAATCGTTTTCCTGACTCCTTCAAACCGTTTGTCGTCCCTGATATATTCGTACATCTTTTTCTGGAAGCCAGATGTCTCATAGCGGAATACCTTGACTGCCCTGAAAATCTCCTTGCCTCTCTTGTCCAAAGCAGTAGCCCTGAACACAACCGACTCTTTGCCAGATGCAATAGGATAATCAATGCTTTTTACTACTCTCGTGTTAATGAGGTGAATTAGAACTTCAATGGTAGAATCATCCAATACCTTGCGGTATATCTTCGCTTTTTCAACAAGGGGCTTTAATTCCCTCGGCGGTAGCTTTCGTTTGCTTTGACGCATGGACATTTAGAAATCACTAAACTCGTGAATAGATAACGAAAAGGTAATTGAAAAAATCAGTCAACTTTGAGAATGCCCTGGTTCCTCAGCTGCTGCGCCTGCAATGCAGTGTAGCGGTATACGATGTCTGCCTTTTCATCGCTTTCCACTGTCCAAGGAACTATGAGGACGAGATCTCCTTCCTTCACCCACACCCTGCTTTTTATCTTGCCGGGAATCCTGCAGAGTCTGTCTTTTCCATCCATGCATTCTACTATCATCCTAGCTCCGCCTTTCATCTCCCTTACTATTCCAAAGATTTCTCCGGGCCGGGGAGAGCGGAGCCTAAACTCTTTTTGTCCCCCGTGTTTTCTTGCAGGGTAATAAGGCATCTTTACACACTCTTTAAAATCGTCAATAGTTTAAAAGCCTTTGAAAAAACAGGCATATAATGGATAGAAACGCTGGCTTAAATCTGTTTTGATGCGCGAGGCTTTGCATCTAAATTGAATTTAAGAACGGGATAAAGGAGCAAAACAAAAAATTTAGGAGCAACTTCGTTGATTTAGGAGCAGAAACGAATTTAAGAGCAAAGCTAATGCGCGATAAGCGAAGATTGTCCAATAACTTGGTGAACAAAAGGCTTTTGCGTTAAATGCTGGAGGAAATTTAAAAGGTGCTCAGAGGGATTAAATGTTTCAAACAAAAATGCGCAACACCAAAAGGTAACTTATTGGGCAGTCTCTGATAAGCGAAAAAATTATTGAACTTGCAAACCTAATTCATTTCATTCCCAGGATCGCCTTCGCCGAAGCAATCGCCTTCTCTGCATCATTGTCGCTCGCGCCCATGGTCTTCAACGCCTTGCCCACTGCATCTTCAGCTTTCTTTACGTCAGTCTTGCCTGAGTAACTGCCTCCAAGCCTGCCAGCCTCCAGGGACAGGCGGGCCACCTCCTTCTTGGTTTCCTCAAACATTCTTACCGCGAATTCAGTGTATTTCGCTTGGTTTGCTGCAGCAAGCTGGGACGGGATCTTTCCGCGCTCGTACGCCCCCGCTTTTTTCTGGATAACGCTCTCGGTCATGAGGTTTCCCAACAGCGTGTCAAAAAAGCCAGGCATCCTCGGCGCGTCTTGGACGATCACAACTGGTTGCGCTGGGGTAGATGCTTGAGAAAGAGCAGTTGGAGAGGAAGGCGCCTTGGATGGAGAAGAATTTAGTGACTCGGCGAGCAAAACGATTATGAAAACACCTACGAGTAAGAAAACGAGCCACTCTATCTGTAACAGCATGGCAAGCCCGGTGGCCACGAGCAAGAGCAAGTAGGTGGAGTTCATTTCCTTTCACCGAAAATCATTGTCAGCTACCCGAATATCTTCCTGAATAGTTTCACGAAGAAGCCACCGAATTCCCCGAACCTTTTTCCGATGGATTCGTGTCCAGCAGTTGGACCAGTCCAGTCAGGCTGGAATTGGATTTCAGAGGGAATGCTCATGGACGGCCCTTGAACAACTATGGGCGAAGCCCCTCCCGCAGCAGCCGCCTTTCCAGGGGAAGTAGTAGTTGCGGCGCTTGAAAAGAACATCAAAAACAACACAAGAATTGTGAGAAACGCAAAAAACATTGCGCCGGATTCGTAGAACAGGTATGCGAGAACCAACAAGAGAACGCTTGTGAGCATGTTCATCTAAATGCACCTCTTACGCGTATCCCCCGGGATAGTACGCCTCTGGCCCGGGCTCTGGCGGCGAAACCTTTATGATTACCACAAGGATAAGGAAGAGCCCAACGATGATGAAAGCAGAACTCATTCCCTCCCAACCAAGGAAGAAAACCGTTGCTATTGCTAATCCAATGATTCCGAATATAAGCAGTAGTTTGCTTTTTGCGCTGAATATCAGGATGATGAACAAACCTGCTGCAATGAGCTGTTGACCAGCTTGAAGCGCAAGCAGCATGAGTATCACGAGAAGGAGGAACGTAAAATCCATTATCTCACACCCCTATGACAGCGCATCACCCATCTTGCTCCAGAATCCCCACATGAATATCACTATGAACAGCAGGTACTTAAACCAGTCGTAGGGAACAAGGAGGACGAAGGTGATAACAACCACGAGAAGCAACGCCAGCATGGGCGGCATGTCTTTCCTTAGGTAGAGGAACAAGACGAGGGCAACCAATATGGTGGAAACCCAACCGAAGTCCTCCCAGAACTGAAATAGGAACATAATAGGATAAGGCGCAGGAGGATTTAAAATGTATTGGTTCCGGTTCGGTCATGGAGAAAAAATTTGTTTGGAATTTGCTTTAAACAGAAATGCTAAATCATTCAAGTCAGTGTTGTATGCAAACGCTTTCAAGAAAAGATTTTTATTACGTGCTAGATTATTTTCGTTTTCTTCTCCAAAGGGGAACCTGGATTTCCTTCTCGAGCTTCTTCACTCCTTTTTCTATCTTCTTTCCCGCCTTTTTTTCCTCGCGGTAAAGTGCTTTAGCCACTCTTCTAACGCCAAGCAAAAACTCGCCTTCTATGATGAGCGCGACGGCAACTGCTCCAATCAGGAATCCAGTCATGAACCAATTGAAGAGCTTTTCAGGTATTGAGAATGACTCGGGATGCCCGACAGTGGAAGCATTGCCTGTATAGGTAACCAGCAGGTACTGGTATACGGTCACGACAACTAGGATAGTGAGGAGTATTATGAAAACCCGCCACTTCCAGCTCAGCCAATCACGCCTAAAAGCGTGCGTCATTCGGTAGATTCTTGAAAAATCCCGGAACTTTTTCCTGAAACTCATTGCGAAACACCCCCGCGCCCTCAACTTTCAGAAACCACATTCAATAAAACACAATTCATTCGCGTTCCATCTTCGGCGTCTTCATCTTGTAGTAAAGCACGCCCACCCAGGGGAATAGCGTTCCAACCATGTACAGGATGCCGGAAGTCACCAAAATCCACAAGCCAACCCCGAATACGCCTATGTAAGGATGCTCGATTACAAGATAGTATATGAGTATGACTGCGACAGCAAGAGCTAGAATGGGCGAGAAGGGAATGTGCTCTTGCGCCCAGTTGTATAAATAGAAGGCTATGTAGAACAGAATGAGCCATTTTATTATCTCAAACCAGAACATAACGTCTTCCAGAAAAAACATTTGAAATCACCTGGCGAGCCTCTTCAGCATCTGTTGCTGGTGCATCACCTCTCCTTGGGACTGCTGCATCTGCTGCAAGCGCATGTATTCTTCTTGAGTCAACGGCTGGTCAGACGCCGCCTTGGCGTACAACGCCTGCTCTTCGTAACGGAATTTTGCCTCTTCCATGTGCCGCTGGCCAGTCAAGTCAACTCCGAATATGTTCGCGATTGGATTCAAGCCAAACCACACAATAGTCTGGAACTGGCTTCCAAGGAAAACAAATCCTATGAGGAAAAGCACCAAAAGCATGGTTGGAAGAGAGTAGACGAAGATGAAATACGCGAGTATTACTGTGGTAAGCCCAAACAAGACGGGAACGCGGTTGAAGGTGACGAACAGCCAGAACAAGAGATACACAAAGGCCATTAATTTTATTATGAAGATTATTTCCATGCCGCCGGACAAAAGGTCGTCAACGAAAAACATGTACATGAACGAATTAAACGCAGACTGTTAAAAAACCTTTCTTTGCTGCTGGCTTTGCACACAAACTATTTCTGGAATTTTTTGTAGCATTATTGTTGAAAACAGTCCTTTGCCTGCCGACTTTTTTGCTTCAGGAAAAACCGCGACTAAAAATTTGCAACAAGCCATGCTCTGGGCATGGACCCCTGGGGAAAGATTCACAAAACAATTTAATAAGAGCTTTGCGTGACAAGGAAACTAAAAGCCATTTAAGGAAATTATGTGGGAGTAAAGAAAGAGCGCATGAAAAAAAGCAACAACATGAGCGCGAACGCATAGCCCAAGTATTTTGCCCCCTTCTTTAAGTCCTCAAGCAGGTTTCCTTTGCCGGAGTAGTCGTTGAGGATTGCGGTCCCGAAAACCGTTGCTGAAAAAGCCGCAATGACTTGCGGTAAGGCGAATGCTAGATCATAGGAGGCCATTCCTCCGGTGGAGAGAAGCGAAGCGTACTTGAGTCCTTCCATGCCGAGTGCAAGAGGAGCCGAGATGCCGAAGAAAAGCAGTGAGAAAATGAACGGGAAGAGAAACGCGTTTACTTCAGAAAGAAAGTCGCCTGGCTCATAGTGGTAGAGGGGAATGAAAAGAAACTTGTTTTCCGCACTGGAGTTATAGAAGTAAACCGCCCCAAAGGCCGCAATGAATACAATCACGCCAATTACTATCGTAGGATTCATGTATCCATTAGACTTCCTTGATTAAAAATGTTTTTATTAAAAGCCAAGAGACTGTTGGAATAAACTTTTTCAAAACGCTCTACTGGCTTCTTTCAAATTATTCAATATCTTCTATTTCAGTTCGTAGAGTGCATTTTCTCTTATTCTCACGTTCAAAAGCCAGCAAGCTCAGATGCGGTAAACCTGTAAATGAGGCACTCCTGAAATTTTTTTCGCTGCTTTTACGTCAACACCAATCGCTTTTGCAACTGCCTTCAACGCTTTTTCTCCAACGAGGTTCAGGCTGTCTGCTTCTTTAATCAATTCAATTGCCTGTTGCTCCTCAACCAGCTCTCCGCAGTAAAAGTTTTTGTATGTCTTTAAATCCAATGCAATGCTCCCCTGCTTCAGCACTTTTCCCACCAGCTCCTGGTCGCAGACTGCCACTACGCTAACAACTCTTCCTGCGCTCATTCGTTCGTGGACTTTGGCGTACATTTTACTCACCGAACCGGAAATAATCCTTTCTTCAATTTATCGAGTAGTTTTGCCTTCTCGCGATTAAGCGCGGCAATGAGTCTTTCATGTTCGTCTGCAGTCTGCCGGAGTTTTCTTATCCTCTCTTCAAGAAATATTCTCCCAGAATCATTGTTGACTGCCTTGTGCTTCCGCAGGTTCTGAACCAACTTCGCTAATTGCGTTTGAATGGCTCCGCCAACGTCCGGTGTTTCTCCGTGTAAAATTGGGTCCTTGTGCGCATTGAGGATGTTAGCGAAACGCCTGTTTTCTATCATCCTATTCTCAAGGCTTTCTATTCTGCGGTTGAGCTTCCAGATTCTGGAGCTTATCAAAGGATGGATTCCCATCTTCACTTCCTCCATTTGCAACCAATGAATTCAAGTCAGCACTTCAGTGAATAAACCATGTAATCAATCAACTGCTGGTCCGCCAAGAGCCCCTCGGGAATCGCTGCGACCAGACTCAGGGAATATCCTTCTTTGTTCGGCAGGACACATTCATAGAATGCTTCCGTGAAGTAAAAAACATCTTCGCCTTCCTCAAGGGCTTTCTTCGCCTTCAAAATGAATGCGTTCCTTCCGTTTACAGTTGTTTCCTTTTGCTCCAGCAATTCCTTTCCCGCAAACTCCTTGAGATTTTCCCTGAAAGCATTCTTCGCTTGGTCAGTAGAGTTGATTACTCTGACGTCAATCACTTCAGAGGAAAAGCCGCGGAAGTCTGCCTGGAACCTTACGTGAACTCCGAATATGGGATAGGCGAACACCATGTACCCTATGGGATAGCGCACACTAAAGCCGTACTCGGAATCATAGTAAGTAATCAGGTTTTCCTGGTATTTCTTCTCGAATGAAACAAGTTTTTCTCCGATTATTCTTTCAGATTCAGGGCCAAAGACCTGTTCCCTTCCCCCGAAATAAGTGAACCAGACTGCACCCAAGGCGAGCGCGGCAAGCAACAGGAAAAGCATTTTCTTCATTCACACACCCAATACTAGCTTATCTTCACGGTATTCTCTGTTTTTGGAGGAGCGCCTGCAGGGGCCTGCGAACCCCCGCTGATTTGAACACTTTTCTCTTTCTTGGGTTCTTCATCGATTCCAGCGCCGCTCCCCCCGGGAAGAGAGCTTTGCTGTATTGCGAGAACGTCCTGCTGAGCCAAAAACTTTGCAACGAATTTTGCTTTTCCTTCGTAAGTCAATGGCCCAGCATCTGGGAGGAACACTGATTCAAATAGTTTCTTGGAATCCAATTTCGCGGAGTTTACGCCAGTCAACAAAGCATAGGCTCGGTGCGTTGAAGTGGCACCTGTTTCCAGCAAGTGAATGCAGGCCGCGTAATCGGAGTTGCATAACCTGTCAAGTCCGAAGGAAAGGGATTCAATGCATTTGCCGCTGCTGGCGTCAACTACGCAGAGTTCGCGCACGCTAGGCAAATCCCCGACAGTCCAGCCCACGTTTTCTATATGATAGTTCACAATGTGGCCGTTGAAACTCTGGTCCATCTCTGCTCTCACGGGCCTTACATCAACTCTGAACAACAAGACTCCGACTGCCTGCGCTAACACGCGGAGCGCGCTTGACTTCAGGTTCTTTAAGCCAGCTTGCCTGAGTTTCTGAGCAGTCGCGGTTTCGCCAGTCAACTTTGGCGCAAAACTTCTGGATGCTTTGACTGCAGCGCTAATCATGTCTTCTGCCGCTGCTCTTCTGGCAGCACCCGAGGCCCCAATAATTAACTCACCCGTATCCGTGATACCCATCCCTAAGCCCTTTAAGCCATCTATTTTATAAAGAGCTTTTAGTCTCTTTAAGTCCTCTGCAGCTTGCGGGGATACTGAAATAGGCGAGGTTATTCCCGAAGCATCTCTAATCTGTATTGTGGGAAGCGCTCCGCCTGTTTGGGGCACTGGCTTGAATAGGTCATCGTGTGCGTTCCCAATGGCTTTTTCAACAGTTGCTCCACCAGCTATTTCCGTCTTTATTTTATTAATATAAGTAGGCTCCTTTATGCCTGCAACCTCAAGTTCTTCAACGAGTTGCTCTGTATTTCTTATAGTGGTATAGCCCCTGCCCCCTAAAATATTCCTCACGGACTGAGCTTTGCCTGCAAGAGCTTCGACGTCAGCTGAATATGTAGCTGGTGTAGTTAGTGTAGCTGGTGTAAAAGAAAGCGCGCCAGAACGTAAAGCACCGCTT
>JACRGE010000052.1 GCA_016212465.1 Microcaldota archaeon | reverse complement strand
TCCAGAAGGCATTCCCGAGGAAATAGTGATTAAACTAAACCGCTTTACGCTCAAAGGAACTTATTCCGCTGACTTGAAGCTGCCTTCAAATGCAAAGTTGTTGTGCCCAACTGAAGCAAAGTTCAAGGGAACGCTGAAGGACGCGCCTCCTAAATCCGTGATGATACCGCCTTGCACGAACAAGATAGAGGTTTCAGTTGATTACAGCAACAACAAGGACTTTGAGGAAACCCAGGGACTATTCCAGATCAGCATGCCACCATATATTTCCCAACCAAAGGACATTCCAGTAGCCATCATGTTGGATGATTCGCCGATTCCGCAAGCGATGCAGCTCATGGTGAACAGAGTTTCCTTAAAGGACGAGGAAGCGGTTTACGACGAGTTCACTGTCCAAGGATTGGATGACTCCAAGTGCTCTCTGAAGGGATTAAGCAAGGTGAAAGCCAAATGCTCTGAGTCAGCGATAACATTTTCCACAACCTACAATGGCCTCAACGAAATTGGTTCAGGCAAAGGCACTCTCGTTGTTTCCGGCTTAGGTGATAACCAGATTAGGGAGCTTCCAGTATTCGTCTCCGACCGCCCTGCTGCAATCAGTATGAAATTGGAGAAGAAAAGCGAATCCAGTTTCGTCGCGAAATACGTTTTCCCATCTCCCGCTGAAAAATTCATCGGCGACGTTGGAAAGGACTTGAGTGGCGAACTTCTAGTTCAATGCGATCTCCGTGGATTGGCTGGAGCAAAAACCAAGAGCCCTAAGTGCGTTAAGAAATCAAGCGAGTTCTCCATTGAAATCTCGGTTGAATACGAGAAGGAACAGTCTGATGCAGGAAAGCTTGTGATTCTTTCGCTCGACAAGTACGGAAAGAGGCACGCGATAGAAATCCCGGTTCTCGTGAACAAGGAGCCAGGAGTTCCTTGGGTCAAGTTTGATGCAAAGAAATACCTTGTAGGCAAAGGCGCCTTTTTCTATATCACGTTCAAGGATGCTTCAGGAAAAACAGTTGCTTCCAAGACAAAGCCTGGCGGCATCGTGACAGTCTACTATGGCTTTCCTGAAGGCGACTTGAAGGAGAAAAGAGAGATTCACGTCTACAAGAACTACAAGTACCCGCCGAGTTTCTGGCAGTACTCAAAGGCCTTCAAGTGGCGTCCAGTCGACGAAGGGAGTTTCTCGTGGCTTCTGCCAAAGGACACCAAAAGCGGCGACAAATTTACTGTCAAAGCCTTTGCTTTCTTCACGGTTGAAGGAAAGGAAGTGATGAAGGAGTCTAAGCCCATTGAGCTCTCGATTGGAAGAGACCCTCCTGAAAAAGAAAACACCGCAACTGCTGGACTAGAAGATTCCACGAGCGATGAGACTCCAACTAAGAAGCCAAGCCCTTCGCCTAGTCCATCGCCTAGCTTAGACGTTAAACGTCGTATATTAGGTGCCATAATAACTAAAGGGTGACCAAGTGTTCAAACCAATGCTTTTCAAAAAAATCTTGCTTGCATTGATTTTTCTACTGGGCTTTTCATTTTTAGCTGGGGCAGTAACTCTTGACAAAGAGCTCGCTCTAACGCTAGAAGGAAAAGCTGGTGACAAGATACGGGTGAACCTCTGGCTTACTCCACTCGGCGGCGGTTCTCTGACTCATTTGATTGTGCGGGATGACGGAGAATCTGGGGGCACTGAAATTACTCTCAAAAAGACGGGAGTGAATGAAATTTCAGTCAAGTGGGCTGGTACCGACGCTAAATACAAGAAGAAGGTGAAAGGAGTATTGAACGTAATAGTGGATTGGCCAGGAAACCAGCGAAACAACTTCATCATTCACGACAAGCTTGTTGAAGTCTCTGCTCCCGCGACTCCCGGCACCCCGACCCCAGCAACGCCAACGAAGGGTGACATTGAATACAAGCTTTATCCCGTTCACTTTGGCTCAACTGTCCACGCCCACCCGCACGAGACTGCTAGCGCCAGAAATTTGTGGCGCGTTGGACTGTTGCGTATAAATGGCGAACAAGCCGATGTGTATGTCATGGATCCAAGCGATAGACTAACTGGTAGGATTCAAGTTAAAAAAGGCGAGGAGCAAACTCATTCGCACATACTTAAAATTAAAGTAAACGACATTGGTATTGACCGTGTTGACGGTAATGTAAAGGAATGGGCGAAGATTAAACTGGAGTCAGTAGATGGTGGCGTGAAAGAGGTAACTGGAGCTGCAAAAAATGCGGTAGCCCCAAATGCCTTTGAAGTAAAGGATGGTGAATGGGTCTCTCTTGAAAACGGCTATTACAAAATAAAAAAGACCGACTATTTCTATAGCAAAGGCGATGAAAAGGGCAAAGCCTCTTTTAACATTTGGCGCGCTGGAGAACTTATAGACTGTTCTTTTGGTCGGACAACCGCGAAATACATTACGTGGTACGCCGACGGATCTTCCAGCGTTGATTGGGGGGCTGGAGCGCATGATGTCTGTTGTGAAGAAATCAGATTTGTTCCAACTTACATAAATGAGGGCGTTTACATTGGAAAGATTTACATAAAACGTACTACTGCCACTCTTGACGCAAAATGTAGGCCAAGATGGACTGATTAGACACTAACTAATTTTATCAACCAATAAATGCGAAGTGTATGCGGCGAAACCCGTTATTCCATAGAAAACTGATTTTGTTATCAAGGCGACTGCGGCTGCGAACAACAACGCCGCAAGAGGGGAGTGCGTGATTGTCCTATGCTTCGGCTTCAGCAAGAGGATTATTCCGAACAAAACAAGGGCTGCGAGAAACGAAACAACCCAGGCAATCACGTTTTGGTTGAAAACAACTGCAAACCCCGTAATGGCGTTGAGTGAATTATTTAAATTTTCTTCATGGCCAGAAGAAAAGAATGCAGAGTGAATGAACGCCGTTCCGATAATCAGGAAAAGCAAGGCAATGAGCTTGAATACCTTGGTTTTGGGGTGGTCGACGTCTGGAAGAAGGGCTCCTAAACCAATTACCGCAATTGTTTGAAGGTTTACGGGAATTTGAATGGGAGCAATCAAAGAAAAGGCGTACAGTAACCCGTAAACTAAAGCAAAGGAAAACAATAAGTGGGCAAAGTAATTCATGGATTGGTTAGGGAACATGGAATTAAACTTTTTTTAACTCTGCTGAATCACCAGCCTCCAGTTGATTTCCCCGCAGTTTCGCTGGGAAGCTGGCTCAATAACTGCGTTTTTTCTTTTCTTCTTTTTTTCGCGTAGGTTTGTGCGAGGAATATAAGTGCGAGTGCTGCTCCCAGGATTCCAATGGCTCGTTGGGTTTCCGTGTTTAGGTTCCAACTTGGTTGTATTCCAGCTAGTTTTTCTTGCAGGGATTTTTTTGTTT
>JACRGE010000051.1 GCA_016212465.1 Microcaldota archaeon | reverse complement strand
TTGCCGACGAAAAAAGACCGTCGCTCTAACACGCGATGGCCCGACGCCTCGAAGAGCTTGTCAGCCCAAACGACTGCCTTTGCGATTATCTTCAAATCCTCTGGCAGTTTTTCTTTCTCAAATTCCTTGTCGAGACTGCCTATGTCTGCCTCATGAATCTTCACTATTTTGCTAATGGCGTTAATTTCTTTTTTCGTGAAATGCTTGGTTGCATCCGAGCCGAGAAGAGAGTGCATCATTACAGCAATTGCTCCAGAGGGGCCGTGGGGCGTTTTTTCAGTAGCCTCCCGTGAAATGTCATGGAAATAGCCGGTCGCCTCTGCCATTGCCCCAATGTAACGAGTTTCGTTCCTGTTCAATCCTTTTACTCTCGCAAGCTCTTCAGCGATTACTCTTGCATTCTTCGCAACTGCATGAACGTGCGACCAATCGTGCACCTTGCTTATTCTGCCTTTCTTCTCTCTCTTGGAAAACCAGACTTCGACGCTTTTCTTTGCTGCATCAACTCCCTTCTCGATTCTCACCAACTCTTTGTTCCTTCCAATAATGTCCAAAATGCCGTCGATTAAGGTCAAACCATCACTTATACAGCTTTCTCGAAAACCCCAAACCAAGTGACGAAGCGAGGATTGTGTTTCTCGAAAATAATCTGGCAGTCTTCGGTTCCAGTCCTGTTTGCAGCAGGGTAACCGAGATAAAGCTCCCGCAAACCAGCTTGTTTTGCAGACTTGCGCACCATTTCAGGAGTTCGATAAGCGCGGTTGGCGTAACCAAAGAAAGTATATTTTCTCTTTCTCTTTACCCGCTCTGCTTCAAGCCGGGGATGGTTTCTGTTGAACCAATCAAGAACGTCCACTTCTTTTGCAGTGTCAATATGTTTTTCCAACTTTCTCCACCATTTCAATTGCCTTGATTCTCTTCCTTGACTATCTCGGCCAATTTGAGTGAATCCGTGGTGGTGGAGCCAAAACCACCAGAATCCCTTGATGTTGTCGCGTACGGTAATGTTTCCACGGGCCCTTATTCTTCTGTTTAATTCTCTTTGGGTGAACTTCCTTTGGGTGATGTCATAGCCGCCCCAATCTCCGAGGAAAGCCCTTCCGCCAGGGCGCAGTAATTCAAATATCGTTTGAAAAGCAAGGTTTGAGTGAGGTATGTTGTTGAATGAAGCAAAGGAAGTAAATGCGTCCACTTTTCCACGGAGGAAAGCTATTCTTCTGTAATCGTTTTCTGCAGCCATTTTCCAGGCAGGAAACATCCCCTTCAGCTCAAGGGCTTGGGGAAACACGTAGAATGTAGTGGGAATCACCATGACGTTCTTGACGCCGAATTCTTGCTTTATCTTTTCACTGACTTCATTAACTGAAAGCTCGATGTCGTTGAGCACCACGTTTATTCTCGCAAGATAAACCGAGTTCAGTTTCCTGATTTCCTCCAAAGCGAATCTAATTGTGTTGCCACCCCCAGTTCCCATGTCCATTATCGTGAATTCCTTTTGCCCAGCGGCCATTCGCTTTACAGCAAAGCGGGCGAGAGTGCGAGCATTGTGTCTATTCATTTCCAAAGGAAGATTCTGTGCCTCTATATAAATGGCTTTGTGGTAAGTAGCATCCTGCTTAGTTGAGTCCCGCCAGTAAAACGGAGACTTTATTCTCAGCAAGTCAATCGCGTGCATTACAACTGAATTAAGCCGTTCGCTTTCTTCGGGATGCTCAGCAAGATATTCCCGAGTTTCCCTCGATTGTTTTATGGCATTAAAAATTTTCTCAAGATCCTGCTGCCGTCCTTCTTCAAAAACTTCTACTGGAAGCTTGAGGAGATTGTGGTTCATGCGCGTAATAGGCTTCACTGAATACTTGTAACGCGGCTCATCAGCCCTGTTGTTGTTCAAAGCAGTCCAGATGTGGGGTTTTATAGTAGTGTGATTGACTGGCGAATTGAAATCGTCGACACCAATTGTCTTGAATACTACTTGTTCTAGGCTACCTTTTCTAACTCGCAGGAATCTAGACACGGTTTCACCTTGAAAAATAAACAAGTATAGAAATAAAAAATAAGGTGTAGGCACTTTTTAAGTCGGAGATAATCTATACCCCGATTCTCGTCCTGAGCACTTGAAACCCTTTTTCTTCCATTGCAGACGCAACTTCTTCCTGAAGCTCTTTTCCTGGAGTGAGCGCGACCATGCCGCCCCCGCCTCCACCGCCGGTTATTTTTGCTCCGAGCGCCCCATTTTCTTTCGCGATTTTCACGAGCTCTTCTAGTTCAGGGCAAGAAACTTCAATTTCCCTCAAGAGAGCGTGGTTGTCGTCCATTAATTTCCCAACAGTGTTCAGGTTAAATGCTTCAAGTGCTTTCCTTGCATCAAAAGCAAGTTCCTCTGCTTTCTTGAAGATAGCACCATATTTTTCAGGAAATTGCTTTTTTCTTTCCGCAACTCCCTCCACCATTTTCTTCGTGTCCGCTACAACTCCTGAATTGCCCATCACGATTTCAACCGGTTGTTTTATCTTAATGGGCTCCATCAAATTCTGGCCGCCTGCCATATTTCGTTTATACCAAATGAGGCCGCCGTATGTCGCAACAGTATTGTCTATTCCAGAGGGGTTTCCAGCAAATGCCTTCTCCATCTCGTAAGCGACTGCATTTATTTTCTCGTCGTTGTAATCAAGACCGAATTCTTCAGAAACCGCTCTTGCAATCGCAACACTGCTGGCTGCGCTTGCTCCAATGCCACTCATGATTGGAAGATCGCCGCCCAGCCATATTTCGAACCCTTTTCCTTTCCAATCCAATCCCATCATGTCGAACATTCTTTGAAAAGACTCTTTCTGCTGCTCTCTCTTAGAAGCGGAATAGCCTTCTGTTCCCTTGCGCTCGTCCTTCACGATTAATTCGGTTCCAATCCCCTTTTTCACGATTGCGTCAGTCGCCAATCCGACTGCAGAGGCAATGCCAGGCAGTCCGTGCACTACGAAGTGCTCGCCGAACAAAATGACCTTGCCGAACCCGCTTCCCTTTCCCATTTTATATCCCCTCACAATCATTAATAAAAAAGGGCTAGTATTACTTCAGTATTGGAAGTATTTATTTAATTTGGAGAGAAGATGCGCGTGAGAGCAATCGAAGATATTTTGAGAAAAAAACTTAAAGAAGTGAAACGTCTTCCGGTTCACGAGCGATATGTGGAAATGCATTCAGCTGCAGCAGAGCACATCGGAAGAACCATGGAGCTCACTTCGGCCCAGTTAGACCAAGTAAAGAGGCTCGCTAGGTCCGCGGCAAGAGTCCATTCCGCTTCAACTCGATTAAGGAGTGGAGAACACATAACTATTTGAGATGCGAAGAGAGTAATTGAGACCTTTTTAGAGGAAACACCTAAATTTCTGGAGAGAAGCCGCAGGCAGTTGGAGCGAATAGGGCAGGCAAGGAATTTAGAGCGACTGATTCAAAGCGTTGAAAGAGATAGAGAAAGATTAAACGGCGTTTCAGAAAAAAAGCCGACTGTGCTGGGATTAGATTTTTTGAGAGACAACGAAAACATTCTCAGGGACGCGATGCAGGATGCATTGGGGAAAAAACAACAGGAGTTCTTTAAAAAAATGGAGGAAGCCCTCAAAATAGCCAGCAGGATAGAAACAGAGGCAGAATACGGGCTGTTGCACTAGAAAAAATTACTTTTTGGACTTCTCCAACAATTCCTTCGCGTAATCCACTCTAATTTTCTTGGCTGCAACCATCTTCTCAGCAATTTCATCAATCTCATTTCCTTCTGCGCCTGCGAGTACTGCAATGTTTTTCGCGTGCAATCTCATATGCCCGAGCTGGATTCCTTCCATCGCCAATGCTCGGAGGGCAGCGAAGTTGTTTGCCAGCCCCACGCAAGCCATTACTTCAGCAAGTTGTTGAGCTGATTTAACTCCGAGTATTTTCAAACAAATTCTCGCAATCGGGTGAGTCCTGGCAGCGCCGCCTACTAAGCCGACTGCAATCGGAAGCTCGATTTCTCCAACCAAACTCCCCTCAGAATTTTTGTAGTACTTCGTGAGCGGAAGGTATTTTCCTGAAATGGATGCGAAAGAGTGGGCCCCTGCCTCCAACGCCCTGAAGTCTTGGCCGCAGGCGATTGCAACCGCGTCAATCCCATTCATTATTCCCTTATTGTGAGTAGTTGCTCTATAAGGATCGCAGTATGCAAATTCGTAGGCATCTAGCATTCTTTCAACGATTTCCTCTCCGGTGAATTTCTTTTCAGCAAAACTTTCCTCCAATGCTTTTTTTGAAAAAACCGCTTTCGCTCTTGCAAGCCGCTTGGTTGCGAGGTTAGAAATGATGCGCAAACGAACTTCGCCTTCTGAAATATCTTCCAAATAAGGAGAAAGAGCCTCGCACATTGTATTCACTGCATTCATTCCAGCTGCATCCCGCACGTCAGCGGACAAGTAAACAACAAGCATTTTCCCTCTGCGGGTTTCAAAAACCTTTGCCTCAAAATCGCGAACGCCGCCGCCGAATTGAACGAGGATTGGATCTTGCTCGTTTGCAATTTTTATTAACTGGTTTTTGTTTTCGAGTATTTTCTTTTTCGCTTCTTCAGCGTTTTTCAGATTAACGATTTGAATCTGGCCGATCATGACAGGCTCGTCAGAGGAAGCGCTGAATCCCCCGGCTTCCCTGGCAATCTTGGCTGCCTTGCTTGCAGCTGCCACTACGGAAGGCTCTTCAATCGCCATTGGAATCAAGCAATCCTGGTTGTTTATCAAGAAGTTTGTGGCAATGCCGAGCGGAAACTGGTAAGTGGAGAAAACGTTTTCGCTCATC
>JACRGE010000053.1 GCA_016212465.1 Microcaldota archaeon | reverse complement strand
CTTGCCGTCGTCGCCCGTGATAAATCCAAAACCACGCGCGGTGTTAAACATCTTTACTTTTCCTTTCATTAGATCACCATCATCCCATATTGCTTTTGAAGCGCATAGCTTATAAACTTTTAGGCTTTCGTAATTAAATGGCGTCAGACTATAGTTTCTTCCTTGAGTCGCTCCCCCTGCACTTTTTGGTGGTGCACGAATTCAACGAAGCCAGGGAGTGATGAGAATTCCGTTGATGGGGCAGCACGAAGAGAAAATCGGCGAGTGGCAGCAGGCATTCAGGCTCTTGAGGGAGAGAAAACGCTGACTGCGTTTTGGGAATACTTTATTATATTTCAGTTCCTCTATTGGTTTGTAAATTTTTTATTCTTGTTTATGAGGTCGTTTACATGAGAGTTCTTAGCTCGCAGTTGAAGGAATTCATTGGAAAGGAAGTGGAGTGCGCTGGTTGGGTGCATGGAACAAGGGAATTGGGGAAAGTAGGGTTCATCATTCTCAGGGACAGACGCGGGAAAATGCAGGCGACTGTGAAAGGAAACCTTGTTGCGAGGATGAAGGAGCTCGGACTCGAGGACGTGATTTCGCTAAAGGGAATAGCCAGAGAGGATGAGCGAGTCAAAGGAGGAGCAGAGCTGGAAGTGAGTGAAATAACTGTTTTGAACAAGGCGGAAAAGCCTCTTCCAGTTGATATTGCGGGAAAGACTGAAACCTCGTTTGAAGCCAGGTTCGACCACCGCACGCTTGACCTCCGCGGAGAGCGGCAGCAAGCTATTTTCAGAGTACAGAACACGATTTGCGCAGCCTACAGGGAATACTTGCTTGGAGAAGGGTTCACCGAGATTCACACCCCAAAGATTATTGCGACTGGAACCGAGGGAGGAGCAAACCTTTTTCCAGTAGTGTATTTTGAAAAAGAGGCCTTTCTCGCCCAATCGCCTCAGTTCTATAAACAGATGCTTGTTGGAGCAGGTTTTGAGCGGGTTTTTGAGACAGCTCCAGTTTACCGAGCTGAAGAGCACGATACTCCCTTTCATTTGAACGAGTACATGAGCCTGGACATGGAGATGGGTTTCATTAAGGACGAAGAGGATGTGATGAAAACCTGTTCTGGCATCATTGCACATATCTTTAAGAAAGTAAATGAACTCAACAAAAAAGAATTGGAGTTATTCAACGTTACTCTGCCCATCCCGAAGGTTCCGTTTCCGATAGTTCACTACTGGGATCTGCCAAGCACGATGGAGCAAATGGGAAAGAAGATGAAGGACCAGACAGGGGACTTGGAGAGAGCTGATGAAGAGGCGCTCTGCGAATATTCCAATAGAGAATGGGGAAGTGAACTTGTTTTCATTGACAACTACCCCGCAAAGAAGAGACCAGCATATACAATGCCTTACGAAAAAAACCCGGAGTATACGAGGGGCTATGACCTCCTTTATCGCGGGCTTGAAATCGTCACAGGCGGGCAGCGTATTCACCAAGTAGATCTGCTTAGGAAGCGGTTTAAGGAAAAGGGCTACAATCCGGATGACTTTGAATTCTATTTTGAAGTATTCAGGTTTGGGATGCCGCCCCACGGCGGCCAAGCCATTGGATTAGAGAGACTCACCATGAAAATCCTTGGGTTGAACAACATCCGCGAGGCAGCGTTCTTCCCACGCGACCGCAAAAGATTATATCCGTGAATTTCTTTCCTTGTTCAGTGGTTTCAATGCCGTCAAAAGCAAGGTCGCAGCCGTTGCATGAGTCTGTGGCGGAGAAAATGATTAAGGGAGGTGGGAAGTTGACTTCCCAAATGGGAGTGAGTCCCACCCTTGAACTGAATTTCTATTTTCCTTCAAGCAAATTGCGTGAGAAAACATTGCGTGAATTGCGGCGAATCAGGGGAGCCGCTCGCGAGAGAGTTTTCTTCGATCCCCTTGGGGAAACCAGCATTTCAATTAGGAGAGAGCTGGAAAAAAAGGTGCAGCCGCAACAGGCCATGGTTCCTATTGTTTCCACAAGAAGAGATTTCTTGGCGGCCGTCAAAAAACATTATTCGTCTGCTACAAAGAAGGAATGAATGGGGAGGAGGGGATTTTTGGGCGGCCATCTAGGTTTTCTTTTCTCCCTGAACCTTTCTTTTGAAGAAAGCTTCACCAAAGGCTTCCTTTCCCAGGCCTAGTTTTCCGTTAACGCTTTTGTCGCAACAAAAGGGTTACTTTCTAAGAAAAGCTTTTTCCTAGGTTTTTGCTCAAAGCAAAAAGCTATTCTGGTGCAGCTCTTTTATCAAAAGAGGTGCGGGTCTTTCTTTTTCTAAAAGAAAGAGGCTAGAACCCCCAACCTCTTGGTCCCGAACCAAGTTTCAGCCCGTTGCGTCAGGCGGACGCTCCGGCATCATGCCAGGTTAGACCACCTCCCCGTAAAATGCCTTTTCCACATATTCTATGGTTTTTGAGGATAATAAGATGGATCCTGCCGCTGGAGAGACAAATCCACAAGCTATAAATAAAGTCATCTCCATATACTTACAGATGGTAAGGTGGAAGTTTGGACAAGGATGAATGGGAGCTTCTTTTGACTTTCGTTACAAGAGAAAAAAGGTTTTTGAGGGCCTGGGAAACTAGTTTTTCTGCCCAGCAGTTGCGGGAAGGCGAGAAAACATTCAAGGGCGTGTTGAAGGCGGTGAAGGAACTCGCAAGGAAGAATCTTGACGAAGTAAAGAAGAAAGCAGCAGCACGCGAGTGGATTGTCAAAAAGATCGCCAAGGGCTTCAAGCAATTGTCAAAGAAACAGCTTTCTGAGATAGTAAAGAACTTCGATGTCTTCGAAGAGGTTTTCCTGAAGTCAAAGAAGGAAGAGAATGCTCCTCTGGACAAGTCAAGGGAAGACCGTTACTATACTCCAAAGCGCCACAAGTATCGGTGAGCGAAAGCCCTTTTTTCTTCGTAGTGTGACCAACTCTAGGGTATAATAAGTTTTTTTCAGTTAACTAATTATTAATGTGTCTATCGGCGTTTTGCTTATGGAGTTGGTTTGATTGGCTAGGTTTCTTGTTACCAGCGCATTGCCTTACGTAAACGGCGTAAAGCACCTTGGTGTTTTTGTTGGTTCAATTCTTCCAGCTGACGTATACGCCCGTTACCTCCGATTGAGGGGGCATGACATCGTCTTCGTATGCGGAACTGATGAGCACGGCGCTCCCTCTGAAATAGCCGCAATGGAAGAAGGGCTTCCGATTAAGGAATACTGCGGCAAGTACTTTGAGATTCAGAGAAGCATTTACGAGAGATTCAATTGCTCCTTTGATCATTTTGGCAGGACGTCAGGTGAAGAAAACCATAAGACGACGCAGGAAATGTTTCTCCGGATGTATGAACGTGGCTTCATATCAGAAAAAACCTTGAAAATGCCCTATTGCAAAAAATGCAATCGGTTTTTGAGCGACCGCTTCATTGAAGGAGTCTGTCCCCATTGTGCTTACGAGGGAGCGCGGGGAGACCAGTGCGAGAACTGTGGGAGGTTACTGGATCCCGCTGAACTAGTCGCTCCCTTCTGCAACATCTGCAAGGGAAAGGACATCGAGTTCAGGAACACGAAACACTTGTTCCTTGAATTCAAGAAGTTGGAGGGAAAGCTGAAGAAATGGATTACGGAAAGCGAGCACTGGCCCCAGAACGCGAAGAACTTTGCGCTCGGCTGGCTGAAGGAAGGTCTTAGGGGGAGATGCATTTCAAGAGACTTGAGCTGGGGAGTCAAAATCCCGTTGAGGGGGTACGAAGACAAGGTGTTCTACGTATGGTTTGATGCACCAATTGGATACATCTCTTTCACGAAGGAGTGGGCCAAGGGGCAAGGCAGGGAAGGCGCTTGGATGGATTACTGGCGCAGCAATGGCTGCAAAATAATTCATTTCCTTGGAAAGGACAACATCGCCTTTCACACTGTGTTCTGGCCCGCGATGCTCATCGCCTCAGAGTACACAACGCTGCCTTACCAGATAAAGTCGCTTGAGTTCCTGAACTTTGAGGGACGGAAGTTATCAACGAGCAGGAAGTGGGGCATCTTCACCGATGAAGCACTGGAATGGTTTCCAGTTGATTACTGGAGGTATTACCTTCTTTCAATTCTCCCTGAAACAAGTGACGCGGACTTCCTTTGGGGCGAGTTCCAGAGCAAGGTCAACGAAGACCTCGCGAACACACTCGGCAACCTGGTTCATCGTTGCCTCACGTTCATCAGGAATAACTTTAATGGAGTTCTTCCAGAGAGCAGTGGAAAGGAATGGAAGGAAATTGATACGGAATTCAGGAGCAAACTCTTGGAGCACACGAAAAAAACTGCAGAATTATTTGATTCATACAGAATGCAGGATGCCTTGAAGGAAGCGATATCGTTGGCAAGGGACGCAAACAAGTACTTCAACGACAAGGCGCCTTGGAAGGCAATGAAGGAAAATAAGAGGGATGCGGAGACAACAGTTTATTTAACCGCAAATGCAATTTACTCGCTTTCCATACTCTTGGAGCCGTTCATTCCATCCACTTCCGAGAAAGTGCTTTCTCTCTTGGGCTTTTCCCGAGATGTTCACAAAGAAAAGTGGGAGAATGCAGGAAAACTGAATGTTGAGGGAGGACAGAGGATTAGTGAAAAGATTGAGCCCCTCTTCAAGAAAATAGAGGATGAGGAAATCAATAAATACAAGGCCCTCATCGAGGAAAGAAGCAGGAAGTAACTTTTAGGTTTTCCGGAATTTTTTTGTTGGCGCATTATTTTAATTTTTCGAGGGGACTAAAACGGAATTAAGTTGTTTTATGAATTTATGTGCAGGACCTCCAAGAAACGCTTTTTAATTTCCCCCTATTACTTTAGTGTATGCGCTGGTTTCTCTTGCTATTGGTCCTCGCTTTTTCCACCGCGGTTTCAGCTGGGTTGCCTTCAATAAACCTAAGCGTTAGGGGCCAAGGCGGTGAATTGGTTGCGCTCACTGCCACAATCATCCACAACAATTCAAGACAGGATTTCATAGACTTGCTAGAGGTTCTTCAGGTAAACAAATCGGTTAGCCGCATCCCTTATTCTGTTTCAAACTTTTCGAACGGCAGCCTGTTGACTTATTCATTTTTAATTCCCGCCACCGTCCTCTCTGAAATGCGGGTGAGGGCGAGGAGTTCCTCGCATGGTTTTGCGGAAGCGTCCATCAATTTCACGAATCCTCTTCCTACGCGCACAACGTCGCAGGTTACAACTACTTCCTTGAGAAAACCAGTTAATCTTGTTTTACGGACTTCCCCGCCTCCT
>JACRGE010000050.1 GCA_016212465.1 Microcaldota archaeon | reverse complement strand
TGGAATAAAATCATGTGAGTTGCTGGATCCAGACTCTGCCTTGCACAATAACTGTATTTTTTTTCTTTTATTCGGTTGCTTCCGCGGAGACACGCTCATCTAATCAAAAGGTTTTTGCGCAAAGCCTTCAAACTCCCAACGTATTTAAACTTCTTTTACCTTATTCATTCTGCATTGGTTGAAATTTGTTTGCTTGTGGTCCTGCAAGGGCCCCAAAAACTTAAACGCTTTCCTCGGATTCTGGGAGTGTTCGGGGAACGGAGGAGATTTTTATGGCAGTCAGGTTCGAGTTTGTAGACGGCGAACTAATTGTAAATGACTTGATTTCCGTCCAAGCACTGGACAAAGGCTTTTTCGGGACAGAGTACGAGGGAAAGAAAACAGAGTTAAAGCTCATGCCAGAGGAAGCCCTTTATTTAATGGATGTCCGCAATGCGGAGTGCTACCGCAAGGGAAAAAGCATTTCATTCAACCAAGTTGCATCCAAGTTCCAGGGAAAAAAGTTTCTTGCCCGCTACTTTTGTTACAGGGACTGGAGGGACAGAGGCATTATCGCTAGAAGCATGGAGGAAGCAAGCGGGAACTACGGCCGAAGCCCTATTCAAAGGTATCCTTTCCAGGAATTTACTTGCCCCAAAATAAAATCTAGGGGGCTCTTCTTCTACGACGACCTCATGTCCGTGATAGATGAAGAAGCAGAAGGGATGGAACTTTACGAAAAGCATTGGTTTGGCCAGTGGGGAACCTATAAGGCAAAGAAGCACGGCCGCCTCCTTAAATTGGATGCATACGAAACTCTTTTCTTAACGAGGCACGGAGGGTATAGGCTGAACATAAAGGAAAAGAGGTTCGTGAAAGAAGCCACTAAAAGAAGACCGGATTTTCTCTCGCTTTATGAAGTATACGAGGACTGGCGACTCAGAGGATTCGTTCTGAAAACAGGCTTCAAGTTCGGAACGCACTTCAGAGTCTATTTTCCAGGCGCCTCTCCTTCCCTGAAAGGAGATGAGTGGGTTCACTCCAAGCACGTGATTCACGTATTCCCGCGAGAAAGCAAGATGCTCATTTCAGAATGGGCTAGAGCCATCAGGGTCGCGCACGGAGTCAAGAAAACCTTTATTCTGGCTATTCCAGGTGCAAAAAAAGAGTCTCCTTCAGAATTAGATTTCCTGCTCTATCACAGAAAGAAGGGAGTGATAGAAACTCCGAAGGAGGACAAGCCGAAGTTCGTGATGCTCGCTCTCTCAGAAGAAGAGGAAATAGGCGGAGAAGAGCTTGCAGGAGCAATAGAGAAGGCAAAGGAATTCGGGCTCGACCTCATCCTCGCAATCTGCGACCGCGAAACCTCGATTACATACTATCGCGTCAAGCGCATCGAGCTTCCGAAAAGCAAGTACGAATACTATGAAATAGAGTGGAAGCAACCGTAAGAAGAACCTACGGAACTGTTCTTAAACCTTGCATTTTCTTTAATTTCGTTTAAGAACAGTTTTCCTTCTATCCTCCCTCCTACTCTTGTTTGTTGGTTCCCTGTAAGAAACTATGTTTCCAAACTGTGCGAAGCCCCTCACGTGGACGGTCTTTAGGGGGGTTGAGGGGGCGAAGCACCTCATTGGGCTTAAGCACGTCGTTGAACTCATTTTCTCCTGCAGACGAACCATGCTTGAGTCCATTGGAGCGGGAAATCTTCCCCAATTTCCTCAACGGTTCTCTTCACCGCTTCCCTCACAATAGCAGCTCGTTTTCTTGCATTCAGTCCCTTGACTGGAACAATGTGTTCAGTCCTGTTTGGGACTGCCGTAACGTTTTCAAGAAACTGCCGTGGGCTTCGCGTCGTAACCCGTTGTTCCTTGCCAACTTCAAACGATTCCCTCAGCAAATCCTCTGTTTTTATTATTTCTTCCCCTCCTACTCTCAGGGCCCATCTGGGCTCTCTCTCGAACTCTAAATCCCTTGCAGCTGCTATTTCACGCAAGTGACTCAAGAGCTTCATGAAGAACAACTCTGTTTTCTCGTCTTTTGCATAGCCGTTGATGTTGAAGATAAACCTTCCGCCAGGCGAGAGAACCGAATGAACTTCCTTGACTGTTTTCTCCTGTTCCTCGGAGCTAATGCGGTTGAAGAAATTGGTTGCGATCACGTGCTGTACTTCTTCACGCATCCTTTTCCCGAACTCGCTTGCTTTCGAGTGAACTGGGAAAAACCTTTTTCCAGCGAGCTCTCCGAAATTTTTTTCAGCGAGCCTGAGCATCGCCTTTGAATGGTCAACTCCGTAAACCTTTGGGCCGCCTGCTGCGTCATGAACTGCTTTAGAAACCAGTCCAGGCCCGCAACCCAAGTCCACTACTACATCCCCTCTTTTTATGCCTGCTCTCTCAACGATGCGCTTTGCAATCTCTTCAGCCCTGCCTTCCCTCAAGCGCTCTCGCTCGAATGTCTTTGCAGTCGCAGGATGCCTCAAGCCTCGTACCATGGTTTCAACTCTCTAGCCTAAGCCTTGGGATGATGAAATCCCTTTCAAGGGAAACAAGGAACGGCCCGAGGCGGGGGCCTCGTTCTTTTCCGATGATGAGCTTGTATGCAGTTGCAAAGACCTGTTGAACAGGAATATTCTTCTCTCTTGCAGCATTGTAGATGTAGAGTTGGATTTTTTCACCGTCCACTCTCTTCTTCAATTTCTCTGCAACCTCTGCAAAAAGGGCTGAAATCCTTGGATCAACTTGAACATTAGGCATTTCCTCCAATATTTTCATCCTGTATTCTTCGGGCGCGTATCCCTTCAGCCATTTTTTTGCGTAATCAAGCCTACTTCTTGCGACTGTAGTGTCTTCGGACGAAGCGTTTCTGGGTATGTGGCCGGTCCTCTTCAAAACCTCCAATTCCCTTCCCTTTGCTACTTGAACCAAGGCAGCTGCAAAGGAAAAGGGAACCTGAACAGGCAACTGCTTTGGAATCGCGCGGGTCTGCGACAGTTCGTAAACCCTCTTCACGTGCGCTTTTCTTTTTCCGTCCCTTTCCTCTTCCCGCTCGAAATACGTTCTCTCCATCTTGTCGTACTCTTCGTAGAGGAAGGGAATGGCGTTACTGGACGGGTCGAATGAAATGTGAGTCTTGGGCCTGGTTTTAGTCATCAAAAACCTGAGTAGCTTGGGTTCAATGGACGAAAGCACGTCCGCAGCAGCCACGCCCACTCCCTTTGATGAGCTCATCTTCTGCGTCCCAAGATTAAAGAACTCATAGCCTTCTCCATAGGGATGAGGATATTGAAATACTTCATCTGAAAGGACATCAGCCACCTCTCGCGCACCATTTTTCGTATACAAGTCTTTTCCAGCGAATTCGCAGTCTACGCCAAAGAGTTTCCAGCGGATGGGCCACTCCAGTTTGAAGATGGCTTTTCCCGTTCCACCGAAGGGGGAGATCTCTCCTTCGTGACCACAGCCTGCTACTGCATCAGCTTTCTTCAAGCCCTCGGACTCCCCGCCCCCTTCAGCAAGGGACTTCCTGCACCTGTATTTAACTGTTTTTCCGTTCCAGTCGAACGCGAAAGTAGTCATGATCTTTCCACAGTTTTCGCAGACTGGTTTGAATGGAAGATATTCTCCGGGTTTCTGGGCGCCGCTGATTCTGGCGTTTATTTCATTGATTTTCTTTGCGTTGTCCAGCATCTCCTTCAAGCCCGCGTCGAACTCTCCCTGCCGGTATAATTCAGATGTCTTGTAGCGGAGCGGAGTCAGGTTCAGTTCCTCGAAGTGCTCTTTCACTTCCCCGAACATCGCGTCCCCATAATTTTTGTATTCACCAAAGGGCGCTGGCACGTTGCAGAGCGGCTTTCCCAACCATTCCTTTGATATCTTTCCCTGGAAATAAGACGGAATCTTGTCCAACTCGTCAAAATCATCTTGTCCGAGCCGGAATTCTGCCTTAAGCCCAGCATCATTTAACGCTTCGTAGATGATCTGGTGAATCACCCAGCCGCGGATGTGGCCGATGTGAATCCTTCCTGAAGGCGTTTTTGAGTCGTTTACCACGTACTTGTTTTTGTTTCTCTCCACAATCCTCTCTACTACCTTGTCCGCCCAGAATACGTCTTCCTCGCCCTCCATGAAAAACACCCCATGAAAAACAGCTTAAACTGCAAAACCATTAAATAAATGCCGGCTCATATTATTCTGCCGAACTTCTCATATATTATTTTTATAATAAACTAATAGTCTTTGCTTTATTTAACTCTAAAAAATTTTTTGGTGATTTGATGACTGCATGGCGCAGGCTGAAACCTCCGCTAGAAAAGTTGATTAAATGGCACAGGCAGAGCTTAACGTAATGACTGCTGGGCATGTGGACCACGGGAAAACCACTCTTGTAATGGCCCTCACTGGGAAGTGGACTGACACCCACTCTGAGGAAATAAAGCGTGGAATCACGATTAAATTGGGTTACGCGGACGTGGTTTTCAGAAAATGCCCAAATTGTGATGGGCCGAAGTGCTATACCACTGAACCAAAGTGCGCACACTGCAATGCCGAGACACAGGTTCTCCGAAAGGTTTCTTTTGTTGATGCGCCAGGCCATGAGACTCTGATGGCAACCGTAATCGCAGCAAGCAGCATCGTCGACGGAGCTTTGCTCGTAATCGCTGCAAACGAAAAGTGCCCCCAGCCCCAGACTCTCGAGCATTTGATGGTTCTTGATGCAGCCGGAATAAGGAACATCGTGATCGCTCAAAACAAAGTCGACTTGGTTTCAAGGGAGCAGGCGCTACAGAACTATAATGAAATCAAGGCTCTGCTCAAGGACACGCCTTACGAGAATGCAACCATAGTTCCAACTGTCGCGAACTCTAAATCGAACATTGATGCCCTTATATACGCTATTGAAAAAAACATCCCAACCCCAAAAAGGGATGCGGATGTGGAGCCGCGCATGCTCGTTGCAAGAAGCTTTGACGTCAACAAACCCGGCGCCTCCATTGATGGACTCATAGGCGGCGTAGTGGGTGGAAGCATTGTGCGAGGCAAGCTGAGAGTTGGTGACGAAGTCGAGTTGCTGCCAGGCATTCTGGTGAAAAGAAAGGACAAGGAAATCTACGAAAAGGTCGCTACAAAAATAGTTAGCCTGAATGCAGGAAACGAGAGATTGGATGAAGCAAAGCCAGGTGGATTGATTGGCCTTGGAACCATCCTTGATCCTTCGCTTACGAGAGCTGATTCGCTGGCTGGCTGCATCCTCGGAAGAGTTGGAACCCTGCCGGAACCAAAGGAAGAAATTGACTTGGAGACCAGGAACATGAAGAGAACTGTAGAAAAATTCCCCGAGTCGTTTATAATCAACGAACCCCTTGTTCTGGGCATTGGAACTGAAACCACAGTAGGCTTCATTCAAAGCGTCAAGAAACAGAAACTGCATGTGCGGTTGAAGAAACCCATCGTTGCATCCAAAGGAGACTTGCTTGCAGTCATGAGAAGAGCTGGCAACAGGTGGCACCTGTTCGGCACAGGAAAAATAATGTAATCTCTTTTTTACTCTGCCGGGCGCTGAAGGTCTTGGCTTTTTTTTCTGTGCAAGGGCTTTAAGAGGCAAAAAGAGGTTGAGGAAATTGTTCTTGAACGAAGTAAAGTCAGGAATCAGGTTTAAGAACAATTCCGTAAGTTCTTAGAGGGGCTGAGGAAACTGTTTGAAACCTCGCTTGTACTGCAAATTGTTAGGTTTCAAGCAGTTTGGAAACTGTGTGAAGCCAAAAAGTGTTTGAGAGGGCTTCGCACAGTTTGGGGACGGAGTCCCTCACCTGGAAGGCCTTTATCTGCCCAGAATGATTGCGCCAGCGACTGCGAAAGCCAGGATTATCGCAGTGTTCAAGGAAGAGAATGGCTCAAGGCATCCTAGGAAACTAGCTAGCCCAGGCATGCATACGGAAGGCATTGCAGCTTTTACGAAAATCCATCCTGCTGCTGCTCCGAGCCCGAATCCAGTGATTCCCTTAAAGAAGCCCATTCAGTCCATCCGTTTAAATAAAGTTCACAGGCCTCTTAAAAGCTTGGTTTGCAGTTCAAAGTATTTCAATCAGCCTCTCAAAGATTTCCTTGCTTGTTTCACCTGTCACATTGATGAGCCTGCTTCTTCCCTCGTAGTATTTGATGAGTGGGGCAGTCTGTTTTTCATAGATGCTGAGCCTGTTTAACACTGTTTCCTCCTTCTCGTCATCCCTTTGATAAAGGAGCCCGCCGCACTTGTCGCACACTCCGTCTTTTTTAGGCGGAGAAAAATTCAAGTTGTATATCATAGAGCAGTTTCCGCAAGTGCGCCTCAAGCTTATCCTTCTTATTATCTCTTCCTTCGGCAGAAATATGTTTACAACCGCGTCGAGCCTCAAGTTCATTCCTTTGAGGAGTTTGTCGAGTTCCTCCGCTTGATGAATCGTCCTTGGGAAGCCGTCCATAATAAATCCATTTTTGCAGTCTTCCTTTGCAATTCTTTCTTTCACTATTGCTACAGTAATATCATCAGGAACCAACTCCCCTTTTCCAGTCAACTCATTCACCTTCCTTCCCAGAGGAGTCTTTTCTGCAATTGCCTTCCTGAAGATGTCGCCAGTTGATATTTTTGGAATTCCGAATTTTTCAGCGAGCATGTCCCCAACAGTTCCCTTTCCTACGCCCGGTGCACCGAGCAAAACCATTCTCACGAGACCACCGTCCAATAAATTTTCCCCCAAGGGTTTTTGCCGCAGCAAAAAAGTCAGCAAAGAATTGCTTTTCTTTTTCCCAAAGCAAAGGGGTTGTTCCATTCAATCCAACCCCTGTTTTAGTTTTTCCCAAGGCTTCAGAGAAAATCCTAAGGATTTTCTGTGTATAAAATCCGCAGATTTTCCACATTCCGCAGAAAAGGCTTTTTCCATCAACGCCTTTGCCGCAGCAAAAGGGTTGTTCTTTTTGAAAAGAAAAAGCGGGAACGGACCCACGGGGATTTTCGCTAAAGGCTAAATGTTTTCTTTTTCGGCCACTCTTTTTCTTTTACAAAAGAAAAAGGTGGAGCGGGCCCGGCGCGATTTGAACGCGCGACCTTCTGGTTTCCTTCCTGCTTTCCTCACCTAACTCCAACAGTTTTGGGAGAACGAGTTAAAAGCCAGCTGCTCTAGCCAAGCTGAGCTACGGGCCCTTTTTTCATAGCTGCAAAGAATAATAGAAAATTGATATATTTATCTTCTGGTTTCTACTATCAAAGCATACCGATGCACGGAGTTGTATTGAATGTATGTCATGTTTGACACGAACTTCCTCCTGCTGCCCCTTCGCTTTAGGGTAGACGTATTCGAGGAAGCGAGTAAACTTATAGAGGATAGGCTTGAGAAGCCTGATTTCGTGATTTTTTCGTCTTCGCTTGACGAGCTCGGGAAGTTCAGGAAAGCGGAAGTGAGCGCGGTAAAGAAAATGCTGGAGCGCAACAGAGTAAAAATAATAAAGAAGGAAGGGAAAACCGACGAGCTCATACTGAAGTTCGCTGAAGAAAACAAAGGAAACACTGTGGTGTGCACGAACGATAAGGAATTAAAACAAAGACTGAGAAATGAAATCGGCGCAAGAGTGATCTGCCTGAAGGGAAGAAACAAGTTGGTTTTAACATGAAAACTAATTAAAACACGAGCTGATAAGATAATCGGCGTCAATTATAGCGCCCCTCCAAAGTTTTGTTGGCGAACCAAGATTTCATTGAGAGCAGTTTCATGAAGTAAAACAATCAAACGCCAAAAACCAGTGCAGGAAATGACGCGAAAATTGTATTATTTATGGGGCGCGCCATAATTTGTTTGAAGCGGTCGTGGAATAATTGTTAGACTACTAACCAAGGGCGGTTGATTTCATGGACATCCAAATCATAGCTTTAATCGTGGCTCCGGTGGTTGCAGCCTTTGCCCTTCTTTACGGATACCGCCTCTCGAGAAAGGTGTTGGCCGAAGACCCTGGTTCGAAGGAAATGCAGAGAATCAGC
>JACRGE010000049.1 GCA_016212465.1 Microcaldota archaeon | reverse complement strand
GTGCGGTCGAAAGCAGGGAGTTCCTCTTGGGGGAACTCATCGGAAAAAAAGTTCTGGTAGAAAAAAGCTCCTGCAAAGACATGCAAGGTATTGATGGCCTGATTTTGGATGAGACTCAGAATACGTTCCTGCTCGAGGCAAAGAGCGGAAGGAAAATAGTTCCTAAGACGGGATGCACCTTCTTTTTTCCAGAGTCTGGAATCAGGGTTGAAGGAAAGCTCTTGATTTGCAGGCCTGAGGAAAGAACGAAAAAATTGGGAAAGAACCTTCCCTAAAATTGCGGGCAGATGCGTTTTCCAGAAAGTGGTTTTAATGACAGCCAGCGACAACGAAGCGTGCAACGACAAGAATTGCCCGAGGCATGGCCATCTGAAGATAAGGGGAGCTGTTCGCACAGGTGTAGTGGTCAGCACGAAGGCAAAGAAGACTGCAGTAGTTGAAATCCATTACCTCAGAAAAGTTCCAAAGTTCGAGAGACTGGAGAAGAGAAAGAGCAAAATTCACGCTCACGTTCCAGATTGCATCAAAGTCAGAGAAGGCGAAACTGTCAGGATAGGTGAGTGCAGAAAGATTTCAAAGACCAAGTCCCATGTTGTCATCAAGGACTGAAGTGATATGAATGCTGGGTTTGACTGCTAGGATAACGAAAGCATTGCCTGTAGGTGCTCAACTCGTGTGCGCCGACAACAGCGGAGCAAAGATAGTTGAGATCATTGGTGTCTTAGGCGGAAAAGGCCGTCTTAGAAGATATCCAAAGGCAGGCGTTGGTGATGTTGTAACTGTTGCAGTCAAGAAGGGAAAGCCAGAGATGCTCAAGAAGAAAGAGAAAGCCGTCATCATCCGCCAGAAAAAGGAGTTCCGGCGTGTGAAAGAGAGGGTGAAATTCGAGGACAATGCCTGCGTGCTCATCGACGACCAAAACCTGCCGAAGGGCACGGAAATCAAGGGGTGCGTTGCACGCGAGATTGCGGAAAGATTCCCTAAAGTAGTCGCAATTGCGGCTGCGGTAGTGTGAACGCCCAATCACGAGTTGGCTTTTAGTCGAGGTTTTTGCTGTTTTCCCCAGGGGTCCATGCCCAGAGCATGGCTTGTTTCCCGCAGGAAAAAGGCGGTTTGCCGCAGCAAAAAAGTCGGTGGTACTAGCAGCAGTCGTTCAAGTGAGATGATGTTCTCATGAAAATAAAGAAAAATATTTCAAGACAGCCGAGGAAGAAGAGGAAAGAGTTGTTCAATGCACCTCTTCACGCCAAGGCGAAGCTGGTGAGGGCGCACCTTAGCAAGGAGTTGCGGGAGAAGCTGAAGCGCAGGAGTGAGCGCTTGAAGAAAGGAGATAAGGTGAAGATCATCCGCGGCAGGTTCAAGGGACGTTCTGGAAAGGTTGTTAAGGTTTCATTAAGTCGTGGAAAGATCTTTGTTGAAGGAATCGTCCAAAAGAAGCAAAGCGGAAAGGAAGAATCTCATCCAATCAACGCCTCTAACGTCGTGATCCTGGAGATGGAAAAGCGGGAAGCGCGGAAGGCAGAGGAGAAAAAGTAAAATGTTGGTGCGGAAGGAGTGTAAGAATAAGGGGTTGAAGTGAAAATATATCAAAAAGTTATTTAATAAAAAAACAAGGCAGCCGCTGCTCGCGGGCTTTAAGCAAACAAACATTATTATAATGGTCTCAGTGCAAAAACGCACTATACAAATGATTACGGGTTTTTGAATGGCAAGAAAGGGGAAGAGTAGGCATTTGAAGAGGATTTCAGCCCCGAGCATCCTGCCTGTGAAGAAGAAAGGCAGTGTTTGGCTAAAAAAGCCTTTGCCTGGAATGCACAGGAAAGAAGAAGCCATTCCGTTGGGAGTTCTCCTGAGGGACGTGCTTGGAGTAGCTGAAACAATGAAGGAAGCCAAGAAACTGCTGAAGAGTGGCGAAGTGTTGGTTGATGGAAAGCAAGTCCGCGAGGAAGGGTTCGGCGTAGGCGTGATGGACGTGGTTTCCATTCCGAAGCTGGGCAAGAATTACAGGGTGCTTCTAGTCAAAGACAAACTCAGGTTTTTTGAAATACCGCAGGAAGAGGCAGGGATCAAGCTCTGCAAGATAGTGGACAAGAAGATAGTGGGAAATAGCAGGATTCAACTGAACCTCCACGATGGGAGGAATTACGTAATAGAAAAGGAGGAAGACCAGTTCAAGACAGGAGACACTCTTAGGATGGGTATTCCGGGCCAAAAACTGGAGGGATTCCTGAAGCTGGAAAAGGGCGCCAGGTGCTACATCGCGAAAGGAAGGCACGCTGGCGAGATAGCGGTCCTAGACGATATTCTCGAGCGAGCTGGAAGCAAGGAAAGCGATGCCAGGCTCCACAAGGAAAACGGCAGCGAAATCATTACGTTGAAGAGCTATCTCTTTGTTGTAGACAGCAAATTCCAAATCCCTTGAACAGCTTGAAACAGGATTAGAACGGTGTGGTTATGGGAAAGATGCAGGAAGTGCGGCTTGACAAGGTGACCTTGAACATTGGAGCAGGAGGCGCGGGCGAAAAACTTGAGAACGCCAAGAGCCTTCTGGAAAGGATTACTGGAAAAAAGGCAGTCGTCACGTTTGCCAAAACCAGGAATCCAACGTTCAAGATAAAGAAAGGAGACGAGATAGGCGTCAAGGTTACCTTGAGGGGAATGGCCGCAGAGGAATTGCTAAAAAAATCTTTGGATGCAGTTGACTCAAAGCTTGTGCGAGGCAGTTTCAGCAGGGAAGGAGGTTTTTCTTTCGGAGTAAGGGAGTACATAGATTTCCCGGGAATAAAGTATGATCCCAAGATCGGCATGATAGGTTTTGATGTAAGCGTCTCGCTCAAGAAACCAGGCTTGCGTGTTAGAGAGAGGAGAATCGCTTCTAGAGAGATTCCAAGAAAACAAAGGGTTTCTACCGAAGAGGCGGTTGAGTTCATGAAAAATAAATACGGCGTGGAAATCATTGAATGACGGGTGAATGGATGCAGAAAGCCTTTTCTGCTGAATGTGGAAAATCTGCGGATTTTATACACAGAAAATCCTTAGGATTTTCTCTGAAGCCTTGGGAAAACTTGAATAAATTTTGATTAAGGTGAATGGATGCAGAAGCTTGAGACAAAATTCAAGAAGAGGGGGAAAAGAAAGTGCAGGTTCTGCGGAAATTCCCGGGGCCTCATAAGAGCGTACGACCTCTACGTGTGCAGGAAATGCTTCCGCGAGCACGCGAAGGAAATTGGATTTGAGAAATACATGTGACAAGGTGTTGTTGAATGGACACTGTTGGAGATGCATTAAATGCAATAAAAGTTTCTGAAATGAAGGGAAAGCCGCAGGCGCGAATAGCCCCTGCTTCAAAGATAATCCGAGAAGTGCTTGCCATACTCCAGCGTGAAGGCTACGTCGGAGAATTCGAGTTCATTGACGATGGAAAAAGCGGTAGTTTTGTCGTCAACCTAGTCGGCAAGATAAACCAGTGCGGTGTGGTAAAACCCAGGTTTTCAGTCAAAGCCGGTGATTGGGAGAAGCACGAGCAACGCTTTCTTCCTGCGAAGGGCGTTGGGCTTCTTGTGGTTTCCACACCAAAGGGAATAATGACGCACCAGCAGGCTAAGGAACAGGCGCTTGGCGGAAGGCTTCTGGCATTCGTTTACTGAAGTGGTCTTATGTTCATTCCCGACGGGATTTCAGTGGAATTGACTGGTGAATCCATTAGAGTAAAAGGTCCATTGGGAACTCTTGAGAAACGGTTCAATTCCAGGTTGCTTAAGGTGGAGCAGAAGGGAAATGAAGTGATAGTGTCGTCAGACAAGAAGCTTACCCGAGAGGTTCTGTCTTCCGTTAAAACCACTGAAGCGCACATAAGAAACATGTTTGAGGGAGTTCAAAAAGGCTATGAAAAGAAATTGGTTTGCATATTCGCTCACTTTCCTGTAAGCCTTGAAGTCAAGGGCAGTGAACTGCTGATCAAGAACTTTCTCGGCGAGCGGGTGCCGAGGAAAGCCAAGATAATGGACGGCGTGAAAGTCGAGGCAAAGGGCTCCGAGCTGATTGTCAGCGGTCCGGGCAAGGAGGATGTTGGACAGACTGCGAGAAACATAATCAACGCCACAAAGGTAAAAGGCCGAGACCAGAGGATATTCCAAGACGGCATTTACTTGGTTGAAACAGGATAAGAGTGGTTTCATGAAAAGACTTCCGAGGTTCCAGAGGCCGAACAAGAAACTCAAGAAGCGAGTGGGGAGTGCATGGAGGAAGCCCCGCGGAATAGATTCAAAGCAGAGGATGAGACTGAAGAGCGCAGGAGCTGTTCCCAGAATAGGGTATGGAACCTCACGCATTTGGAAAGGACTCCACCCGTCGGGGTACAGGGAAATTATCGTCTATAACGTTGACGGCTTGAAAAGACTTGACAGGCTTACTGACGCTGCCCGGATTGCAGCCTGTGTCGGAGAAAAAAAGCGCCAAGACATAGAAAAAGCAGCCCGTGAAATCGGTGTAAAACTACTGAATTAGTTTTTGTGAAAAAGTTGATGAAAGAAGATTATGGTATCAACGTTCATGGTGTAAAAAAATCTGTTGACTTATGAAAAAGACGAAAGAAGACTTATCACCACATGGTTTAAATCAACTTAAGTAAAAGCTTTTTTGAAAAGACCGTTGACTTGTGGAAAAAATGAAAGAAAAAATTATTAGTAAATGGTTTAAATCAAATGGAGTAAAAAAGATTGTTTGAAAAGTAAGATGATGATTGAAATGAGTCTCAAAACCATAAAGCGCGTTGCAGCTGACATACTCAAATGTGGGACAACTAGGATAAGGATATTGGATGCAAAGAAGGCAAGCGAAGCCCTCACCAGAGAAGATGTAAAGGGCTTGATCAACGAGGGCGTCATTAAGAAGGTTCCTGCAAAGGGAATTGGGCGGGGCAAGGCAAAGATGAAGCAGGAGAGGAAACTCCATGGCAGAAGAAGCGGTCCAGGAAGCAAGAAAGGCAGTAGATTTGCGCTTCTCTCTAGGAAGGAGCGGTGGACGCGTAAATCCAGGGCCCAGAGAAGACTCTTGAAGTCAATGAAGAACAGGCTGGCAAAGGGCGCACACAAGAAGGTTTACCTCATGATAAAAGGCAACGCATTCCGCGACAAAAAACACCTCAAGGATTACTTGGTTGAAAAGGGGCTGGTGAAGAAGTGATTTTTTAACTGAATAATGCAACAAATGGAAGAAAAAATATTTTGTAAAACATGGTTTTTGAGGGCATGGAAAAGAGTATCGTTTTGGAAGTTGGGAAAACGGTTTCTTAATAAATGATTATTTCGGTTGATTCACGTGACTAAAGCAAGAGGACCATTGTATCAGGTTCATTTCAGACGGGCGAGAGAAGGAAAGACCAATTACTCCAGGAGGCTGGGTATGCTCAAGAGCAGGAAGATCAGGCTCGCGGTACGCAAGACAAACAAATATGTAATCACTCAATTTGTTCAACTCAGCACCAAAGGAGATGAAACGATCGCGACTGCTAACTCAAAAGAACTGAAAAAATTCGGGTTCGAAGGAAAGTGTAATACGCCATCCGCTTATCTTACGGGGTTGCTTTGCGCAAAGAGAGCTAAAGAAAAAGGAGTTGACGAATTCATTCTTGATATAGGCATGCATTCAGCTACAAAAGGCAGCCTGGTGTTTGCTGTCCTCAAGGGAGCGCTTGACGCAGGATTAAAAACCAATTTCTCGGGAGGGGTCCTGCCTGATGAAGATAGAATATCGGCGAAACATCTGAGTGAAAGCGTCCAGAAGCAGTTTGAAGAAGCAAAGAAGAAATTATTGGTTTAGTCGATGGTGATTGGTGATAGACGATGGCAGGGACTCAATGGGTGCCAAAGACTGAAGTAGGGAGAAGGGTATTGAACGGTGAAATCACTAACATAGACCAGATTCTTGAAAGCGGAAAGAAGATCCTCGAGTCCGAGATAATAGACTTTCTTCTTCCTGAGCTAACCGAAGAAGTTCTGGAAGTCGTTTCAACCCAGAGGATGACTGCGTCTGGAAGAAAGCAGCTCATGAAAGCTGTTGCGATTCTAGGCAACAAGAATGGATATATTGGAGTCGGCGTAGGAAAAGCCCATGAGGCAAGGGACGCGATTGACGAAGCTATAAACGACGCGAAAAGAAGAATCATAAAAGTCCAACTTGGCTGCGGCTCATGGGAATGCGGTTGCGGCGGACTCCATTCTATCCTACAGGAAGTAACTGGCAAGAGCAGCAGCACCAAGATAGTAATAAAGCCAGCTCCAAAAGGTGTTGGCATAGTCGCTGGAACTGTTGTGAGAAAAGTGCTTTCCTTTGCCGGAGTAAAGGATGCTTGGACGTTCACGAGAGGAAGAACTAGGAACGTCCTCAATATGGTGGAGGCAACCATTGAAGCGCTTAACTCATTAAACAAACTCAAGAAAGGAATCAGGGAAGAACTAATCGAGGAGAAAAAAGTAGATGAGCCCGGGGTAGAAATAAGTGAAGAAAAGCAGGGTGAACAGACGGAAGAGGTTCCAACTGAAAACGACAAATTTGTGTCATAATGCTTTTTGTGAATCGTTTCGGTGGTAATATAAATGGGAAAAACTGAAGGACAAGAAACTGGATTGATTGCGGTGATCCTGGTAAGGGGATTCAGGGGCATGCCCCGCAAGGCAGAAGAAACCATTAAAACCATTGGATTGTACAGGAAGCACAACTGCATTTTCGTAAAGCTGTCACCGCAGTCGCGTGGAATGTTGTTGAAATCAAAGGATTTCATAACCTGGGGCGAGGTTTCCGTTGAAACAGTAAGGAAGCTCCTTGAGAAAAGAGGAATTCTAACTGGTGGGAAGCCGCTTTTGGAGTCTTACTTGGTTGAAAAAACTTCATTCAAGTCCATTGAAGAATTAGCGAACCAATTAGTGGACGGAAGAGCTTCCGTTTGCGATGTAAAAGGTTTGAAGAAAGTGTTCCGCCTTTCACCACCCAAGAGAGGCTTTGGTTCCATAAAAGCCGCTTTTCCAAAAGGGGCCTTGGGCTATAGGGGAAAGGAAATCAACGGATTGATTGAAAAAATGCTTTGAATCTTCATGTGGTGTTTTGCGATGGTGAGAAGGCATAAGAAAAAATCCAGGAAATACCTCGGTTCTCGGTCATGGGGTGCCGGAAACATAAAGAACAGGAGAGGCAAAGGCAACCGGGGAGGAAAAGGCCGGGCGGGAATACACAAGCACAGGCGGCTTTGGGCGATCAAGTATGAACCGCCAAGGCTTAGAGTAGGATTCCCAGGCAAGAAAAAGAAATTGAAGGTGCTTTCATTGGATGAGTTGAACAAGCAGATTGAAAAAGGCTTTTGGAAACCCGATGAAACCGGCTTATTCAAGATAGATTTATCGAGCCAGGACATCAAAATACTTGGAAGCGGCAACCCCTCATACAAGGTAGACGTGAAAGCAAACGCATTTTCAAAAAAAGCAAGAGAAAAAATTGAAAAAGCTGGTGGAATGACTTCTGTTAAAATCTGATTTTCCCTTTCATTTTGCAAGGCAAACGTTTAAAACAATGATGAAATAATTAATGCTGAATTTCGTTTCTTCTTAGGTGTTGAATGAGTATGCTTCAATTCCTTAAATCATTGATGAGTCTTCTTCCGGAAGTCAGGCGTCCAGCCAGAACGCCCGCCCTCAAGGAGAAACTCCTTTGGACTTTCGTTGTCCTCCTTATCTTCTACGTGATGGGGCACATTTATCCCCTTGGAATAGACATCAAGCAGTACGCAGGTCTCGAGAGACTGGAAATCCTTTTGGGAAGCAAGATGGGCACCCTCATCACTGCTGGAATAGGCCCCATCGTGCTCGCTTCCATATTCCTACAGCTTGCAGTTGGCGCAAAGATAATAAGCCTAGACCTGTCTGTTCCAGAGAACAAGAAGCTCTTCCAAGGGCTTCAGAAGACCTTGGCGATAGCGTTAAGCTTTTTCGAGGCAGCAGTCTATGTCTTCACAGGCTACATCCCGGCTTCCTCAGCTGCCCCGCTCTTCGGTTCTCTTATTTTTACCCAGTTTCTCGTCATGTTCCAGCTCGCTTTCGGCTCCATAATGCTTCTCTATCTTGATGAAGTAGTGCAAAAATACGGAATCGGCTCCGGGATTTCATTGTTCATCGCAGCTGGAGTCGCTCAAACGGTTTTCTTGGGTTCTGTCAGTTTGATCGGCGAAGCAGGTGACCTATTGGTTAAAGGAAACATTAGGACCTCTGTGTTTACGTTGCTTCCAATCGTTTTCACAGTCCTAGTTTTCCTTGTCGTAGTTTACCTGGAGGGAATGAAGATAGAGCTTCCACTCGCTTACGGCAGGGCAAGAGGCCTTGGAGCCAGGTATCCAATAAAGTTCATGTACGTCTCAAACATTCCAGTCATCCTCGCGTCGGCTGTCATCCTCAACATCCAGCTCATGGGAATGTTCTTTTCAAACGCAGGCATGCCTTTGCTTGGAAAATATGAAGGGAACCATCCCGTCCAAGGCACTCTTGCGTACTACATGACCTCGCTTCCGAGTCCCTTGCTTCTTCCAGGGAAATACGAGACCTACCTTGGGATGATATTCAGCTGGGATGGGTTGATCCACATTCTCGTTTACGGACTGGTTTTGGTGTCGCTCTGCGTGCTCTTCGGCTGGTTCTGGATAGAATCAACGGGCATGGGCCCCGGCGAAGTGGCGTCCCAACTCGAGCGGGCTGGTTTGCAAATCCCTGGCTTCAGGCAAGACCCACGAGTTATTGAAGGAATACTCGCGAGATACATTCCAATCATTACCGTCCTAAGCAGCATAGCCGTAGGCTTGTTGGCTTGGGGTGCGGACATCACCGGAGCATTGGGAACTGGAACAGGCATTCTCTTGACAGTCGGAATCCTTTACAGGTTCTACGAAGACTTGGCTCAGCAACAGATATTCGAAATGTATCCTGTGTTGAAGAGGTTCGTGAAATAAATTGAAGAAAGGTTTTATTATGGCACTTGATTGGCTCGCAATATTCTTTCTTGCCCTCATTTTTTCCCTAGCTTCCTTTGAAATCAATAGGAAAGTAGGCAACAGGAAGAGGGTGAAGGAGATTCAGAAGCAGATGAACGAGATGCAGAAGGAGCTGCAGGAAGCCACGAAGAAGAAAGACGAAGCCCTGCTCAAGCGGCTTGAAGCCAAGCAAACTGAGCTCCCGAAGCTGATGATGGAAATGTTTTCTCTCCAATTCCGTCCCCTCGTCGTGGTCATCCCTCTTTTCTTCCTCTTCATCGGAACGAATGGCTTTCTTGGTATCGACTTCAATGGAATAGTGCGCATACTTTACCCAAACTTTTCAATAACCCTTCCCTTCGGGCTTCACTTGAACGAAGTATTCTCCCTCCGCATACTTTCGCACAGTACCTACGGCGCAAGGGGTTTTTTCATCGTATGCCTCATGTTCTGGGGAGCAACGATAGAACTCCTATACACTAACCTCGTTGAAAAGAAACGAGCCAGGAAAGTGCCTAGTGAATAATTCTTTTATTTGTTCTCCGCCCATTCCTATAAGTAGCAAAAGGCTTTTAACAAAAAAATTATTTAGTATGTTGATATTCCTCTTTGTCACTTATGCTGCTTTATTCCTAGTCTGAGGGTGTAATCATGGTTCAGTTGAAACGCAGATGGAAGAGAAAAGTGAAGCGAAAGAGTCCTTCTGGGAAAGCGATAGTCTTCTACAAGAGGAGAAAGCCCTCGCATGCGGTTTGCGCACTTTGTGGAAGCAAGCTTGGGGGTGTCCCGAAGGGAAGACCGTCTGAAATCGGCAAACTCTCCCTGACTGAAAAAAGGCCTGAGAGGCTCTTTGGGGGAGTCCTCTGCCACGCATGCTGCGAAACAGTCTTAAAAGAAAAAACTAGGCTCACGGAAGGAGTCGTCAGCGAAAAGGACTTGGATCTCCTTCACTTGAAATATATTAAGATGCTTCGTTAGCAGCTGATGTAAATGGTGAGCGATAAACAGCTTCACATCGTCATCGCCCAAGGCTTGATAGAAAGAGACGGAAGATACCTGGTAATAAAGAGGGCAGGGCACGAGATAGCCTATCCCGGCAAGTGGGAGTTTCCGGGAGGAAAAGTCGAGGTTGGCGAGAGAATCTTGGATTCGTTGAAAAAAGAAATCAAGGAGGAAACTGGTTTAGAAATGATGGATGAATGCATTTCGTTGTTGGATGATTTTGAATTCACTAGGCCCGACGGTTTTCACGTGATTGGACTGACGTTCCTGTGCAAGTGGAAGAACTGTGAAGTAAAACTGAGCGGTGACCACACGGACTTCAAGTGGATTCGCCCTGAAGAAGCAAGAGAATTCGATTCTGTTCCAAGTGTTCCAACATGCATTAAAAAGGCGGCATCGCTTTGCAGGTGATTTCAATGAAGACCGCGATTTCAGGCTTGAGCGGCTGTGGCAACACCACGGTTTCCAAGAGAGTGGCTGAGGCCCTAGGGATTAGAGTGGCGAACTATACCTTCCGCCAGCTTTCAAATGAATTGGGAATTGGCTTTGAGGAATTACATGAAAAAAGCAAAACAGATCCAAAATACGATTTGATGCTTGACAAGAAGCTCATTGAACTATCAGGCGAGAACTCGGTTCTCTCGTCTCGTTTGGCTATCTGGCTCTCAAACGCAGACCTCAAAGTCTGGCTTCATGCTTCACTGAAGGAGCGAGCCCGCAGGATCTCCAGCAGGGACAAGGCTCCTCTTGAAGAAACCCTTGAAAAAACCAAGAAGCGGGACAAGGAGAACAGCGAAAGATACAAGGGATTATATGGAGTGAACATAAAGAAATTCGTTGAAGTCGCGGACTTGGTGATAAACACTGAGTCTTATGATGAAGAAGGCGTTGCGGAACTGATCGTCGAAGCCGCCAGGAATCCACCAAAGAAGCCGAACAGGAAGGCGAAGAAGTTCGCGAAGAAGATAAGACAGACAATTGATTCAAAACTAGTTTGAGTGTGAAATTTAAAAGAGAAGATTGAAGAAATCAAGAATGAAAGGAGGGTTGAGGGAACCTTGGTTCCTCAGGTGATGAAAAATGCCTGCAATTGAAGTTGGTAGAAAATGCGTTAAAACAAAGGGAAGGAAAGGGGGGCAGACTGTTACCGTGACGAAAGTCATTGACCAGAACTTCGTCGAAGTAAGGGACGAGAAAGGCAAAGTAAAGAGATGCAACATCCAGCACCTGGAGCCATTGAGATAAGCGCCGTGGTCTGCCGCGTCTTCAGCGCATTTTTTCAGAAAGGTTTATCGTCCCGATTTTTCTCCCGCCGATTGATACCGTGCTTTTCCTGAAATGACCGCGCAGTTTCTCAAAGGGAGCGCGGATTCTTTCCAAAGTTCCTTTTCCCACGGCTGTCTTGGCGAAGTCTATTGACTCTGGCTGCGGGATGTGGACTTCCGTTTCAATTCCCTGAGCCCTCATCGCATCTGCTATTTCCATAGCATAGTCCAAAAAAGCGTAATGCCTGTCAGGGCCATGGGTTTTCGTAAAGTGGTCAACTGGCCTTCCAAATCTCGTGCTCGCGCTGGTAATCTTCTGCAAGCTCGCGACTAGCAGCACCGCTTTGTTCCCTTCCCCCAGAACCACTATATGGCCGAACGCGTTCTTTCTCTTCCAACTATCGTCACTTGTTAAAAACCGGGGTTTCAGCATGACGCTCTGGTTTTTTCTTTTGAGAAAAGATGCTCCAAACATCTTGTCCGCTTCTGCAGCTGGTTCGTTGTGTTTAACAAAAAGGAGTGTCCCCTTTTCAAAATCCAAATGAGCGCCAGCGCTTTCGAAAGACACCAGTCCATGGTTTGCCAGGGTTATGTTGCGCCACGGCTGGCCTGGATGCTCTTTTTTTAGTAATGAAGCAATTGCGCCAGGCCTTTCATACGTTCTTTCACCAACTTTTTTCAAAGCATTCTCGAATGCCGCTTCCACTGCCGTTCTTTGGTTCATAAGAACTTGACGACTGCAGATAATATAAAAACGATGGGCGCAGCCTTGCGGATGTTGAGCACGCAATCTACTTATTTCCTGCCTTCCTTATTCCTCTATGATTACCTTAAGGGAAGAGCCTGCTAATTTGGGAAAGAAGCCTGAAGAAGGCAGCCTGGAAGAACTGCTTCAGTATGGTGTCGTTCCAGTCAACAAGCCCATTGGTCCCACTTCCCACGAGGTTAGCGCGTTCGTTCGCAAACTCCTTCATTTGAAAAAAACCGGGCACACTGGCACATTGGATGCGGATGTATCTGGCGTTCTTCTTGTTCTGCTTGAAAACTCATGCAAGGTCGCGAAATTCCTACTTGGGGGGAAGAAAAGATATGTTTGCATAATGGAATTGTGGGAGAAAAAAAAGCGGCAGGAAGTAGAAGCTGCTTTTTCAAATTTCAGGGGAAAAATATACCAGACGCCTCCCCTGGAAAGTGCGGTGGTAAAAAAATTGCGGGTTAGGGAGATATTTGAGCTAAAGCTCCTCGACTTAGACCAAAACCTTGTTCTTTTTGATTGCGAGTGCGAGGCAGGGACGTACATACGGAAATTGTGCTATGACGTAGGGGAAGTGTTGGGCTGCGGCGCGAGAATGAAGGAACTGAGGAGAACAAAAGCCAGCGGAGTTGACGAGAAGGACTGCATTAAGCTCCAGGATTTGAGTGATTTTTATTGGCTGTGGAAGGAAAAAAAGGATGAAGCGGAGTTAAGAAAATCCATTTTGCCTGTTGAGAAAGTAGTTGATTTAAAGAAAGTTATTGCATCCGATTTCGCGCTTCCCTCAATCTGCAGGGGAGCAAACCTTGCAATCCCCGGCGTTCTTTCTTTCGACGAGAATGTGAAGAAAGGAGATTTCGTTTCAGTTTTCAGCGGAAAAGGGGGACTGGTTTGCATTGCAAGGGCTTTGATGGACGCGGATGAAATCCGCGAGAAAGAAAAAGGGCTTGCTTTTGATATCGAGCGAGTTGTGCATTCCTTTAAATAATCCTTTTTTATCTGGGGCTCCTGAAGCTTACGCGAATTTTGTTCCCCTGTTTTTCTATAGCGGGGGTCACGCCGTGTTTTTTTGAAAAATCCTTGGCCGCCTGTTCAATGTACCAAGCAACTTGGTCTCGGGAAATTGTCTCGTGAGCTGGGTCGAGATCCACATGATGAACCAGCCAGTTCTTTTCCTTCTTCCTTCCGCTTTCAATGACCTTCAAATGCATTCTCCTGGCCCAGCCCTGGAACTGCCTTCTGGCCTTGAAAGCGCCGCTGATCAATTGCATCCCCGTCGCACTCCAAAGATTGACTAACTCATTTGCACAGTTGGTTACGGGGATGGGATTTAATTGGTTTTGGGGAATTTGCCAACTTGGAAACTTTTTTCAAAAAAGGTATTTAAATAGAGAATAGCATAATATTACTACATGCCGGGATGCCTGAGTGGTTGAGCCTTTCTCTTTTTAGAAAAGAGAAACCCTCGGGAAAGAGAAAACTTTTCATCTGCGTTTTTTAGTTTGAAAAGTTATTAATGGCTTCCATAAAAAGGGCTAGCCTGGAAATATCATTCGCCCCTTTTAGGCACAAAAACAGGGGTTGACTGAAAGCTAGTGGTCCGCAAGGGCCGCCTGGGTTCTACCCAGTTTTCTTCTCAACAGGAAACTGGTTGCC
>JACRGE010000048.1 GCA_016212465.1 Microcaldota archaeon | reverse complement strand
GAAAGTGGATTGGATCATCAAAAAGAGGCAGGAAAACGTAAAATACCTGAATGAAGAGTTTGAGAAATACTCTGACGTGCTGCAGTTGCCAGTCTATTCTGATGAAGTCAGTTATTTGGCTTACCCGATTGTCGTCAAGAATAACGAAAGAATTTCAAGCAAAAAACTTAGAAGCGAATTAGAGAAAAGGGGGGTGGAAAACAGGCCGCTATTTGGCTGCATACCAACCCAGCAGCCCGCTTACGCGTTCTTAAAGAACGAATACAAGGGAAAACTCCCGAACGCGGAGTTCGTTGGAGAAAACGCGTTCTACATAGGCTGCCACCAATATTTAAGTTCAGGGGATTTAGAATATATTGTGAGAGTCTTCAGAGAGATTATGGGTTGATGAACGAAAATTCTGTTTTAAGGTGATGTGAATGAAGGCACTGATAACCGGGATAACTGGATTTGCAGGCAGCCATTTAGCAGAATACCTGCTGAAAAAAGATTACGAAGTCTACGGAACCATCAGGTGGAGGAGCCGGACGGAGAATATAGAGCATATACGGGAGAAGCTGAAGCTCATTGACGCAGACATAAAGGACGCACACAGCATGAGGAACGCAGTTGAAACCGCCCAGCCAGATGCCGTATTTCATCTCGCCGCCCAAAGCTATGTTCCGACCTCGTGGCACGCGCCCCAAGAGACTTTGGCGACAAACGTGCTTGGGACAGTGAACCTCTTTGAGGCAGTTCGGGCGTCGAAGCTGGACCCGCGGATTCAGATTGCTGGCTCATCCGAAGAGTATGGACTGATTTATCCGAACGAGGTTCCCATCAAAGAAACCAACGAGCTTAGACCGATGAGCCCATACGCCGTTTCAAAGGTTGCAACGGATTTGCTGGGATTCCAGTACTTCAAGTCATATGGTTTGAAGATCGTGAGAACTCGGGCGTTTAATCACACCGGTCCGAGGCGGGGCGAGGTCTTTGTTACCTCGAACTTCGCGAAGCAAATCGTCGAAATCGAGAAAGGAAAAAAGGAACCAGTGATCTCAGTTGGAAACTTGGATTCCCAAAGGGATTTTTCTGACGTGAGGGACATAGTAAGGGCTTATGAAATGTCGCTCTTCAAGTGCGATTTTGGGGAGGTTTACAACATCTGCTCCGAGAAGTCCATCACGATAAAAAAGTTGCTGGACATGCTGCTGTCGATGAGCAAAGCGGAAGTTGAAGTAAGACAAGACCCTGAGAGGATGAGGCCCTCGGATACTGCCATACTTTTGGGGGACTGCACGAAATTTAAGAAAAAAACTGGCTGGAAGCCCGAGATTCCATTTGAAAAGACGTTGGAGGATTTGATGAACTATTGGAGGGAGCGCATCAAATAACGAGCTTCAGAAAACATTGGGTGGTGCGATGGCTTTTTGGGAAGGAAAAAAGGTTCTTGTGACTGGCGGAGGCGGGTTTGCAGGATCCCATTTGGTGGAAGCGCTTGTTGAAAAGGGAGCTGAAGTCACCATAGCAGACAACCTCTCCAATGGTTCGAAGAAAAACCTTGAAAATTGTTTGGACAAGATTTCCTTAATCGAAGGGGATCTGCGTGAGCTGAGCAATTGCGTTAAAGCGACCAAGAACCAAGAGATTGTGATGAACCTGGTTGCAAAAGTAGGAGGAATAGAATACAACAGAAAACGCCCCGGCAGCATGCTCTACAACAATGTTTTGCTGGAATTCAACGTGCTTGAAGCAGCGAGAATTAACGAGGTAGAGCGCTTTCTTGCAGTAAGCAGCGCCTGCGTTTACCCACGTTATTGCACGATCCCAACTCCAGAGGAAGAGGGCTTCAAGGACATTCCAGAGCCCACTAATTTGGGATATGGGTGGTCCAAGAGAATGGCTGAGGTGCAGGCGCAAACTTATGCGGAGGAATACGGAATGAAAATCGCGATAGTAAGGCCTTACAACATGTATGGACCAAGGGATCATTTTGACCCAGAGAAATCCCACGTCATTCCTGCGTTGATTAAAAGGCTTTTTGATGGCGAAAATCCTTTTGTTGTGTGGGGAAACGGGGAGCAGAGCAGGGCGTTTCTCTATGTTACGGATGCCGCAGAAGGAATGATGCTTGCAACTGAAAAATACGCGGTTGCCAATCCCCTCAATATTGGAACAGAGGAAGAAACCAAGATAAAGGATTTAGTTTACTTGCTTGTGGAACTCTCCGGCAAAAACCCGAAGGTTGTTTTCGATGCTTCAAAGCCTGCTGGTCAGCCGAGGAGAAACGCTGATGTAAGGAAGGCAAAAGAAAAAATTGGATATTCTCCAAAAGTTTCATTAAGGGAAGGGCTCACGAAAACAATTGAATGGTACAAAAAGAATTTTCTATAGGGAATGCCTTGAACCCTAAAAACCACATCATTATTTCAGGGGCTGCAGTACTTGCCTTTGCCTTTTTTTATAATATTGGATTTTTTGGAATTCTGCTTTGGGTTGCGATCGCTATTTTTGCAACTGTTTTAATTGACTCGGACCATCTTGTCGTCGCTTTCTTCATTGCAGACAAGAGGAAAATCGTGGGGAAGGCTTTGAGAAACTGGTCCAGTACCCTCCTGGACATTGAGGCGTTCAGAAAGAAAATCCATTTCAAGGGCTTTACGCTACTGAGGCTTCTGACGCACCTGCTCGGCGGTCTGCTTATACTTGCTTTGTTTTATTTTCTTCTCCAGAGCCTGTTTGTGCCGGCGCTTATTTCACTCGCATTTCACTTTATCGCCGACGTCATACATTCTGCGGTTCATCCCGAGCTGTGGTAATCTGCCGGCCGTTCAAGAGAGAGCAATTTGAAGTAAAACAGTATTCGGCATACGCAAAAAAAGACCAAAGAAACTAAACAAAAAGTTCTCCAAAAACTTTTGGTATAAGAAATTTCCAAAGACTTATTAAGCTTTTTTCGTTACTAAATTCTATGAAATCTAAGAAGGCATTTCTTTTTTTTATAATCTTTGTGTTGCCCGAGTTTTTTCTCATCTTCAGCGGCGTTCAAACGGGAAATGTGAGTGGAATCCCGTCGGGCGAGAAGGTTCTGAGAGTCCACCTCCACGCCGGCAGGAACTTGTTCTCATTGCCGCTTTTGCCCACGAAGCAGATTCGCTTCAGCGACTTGGCCAGCGAATGCGGGGCTTTTTCAAACATCTCTTTTGAAGCAGGGGGGGAGCTGGTTGAAGAAGCGGATCCGATTCTGGAGTTTGGCAAGGGCTACTACGTCAGTGTCGAGCGGGGCTGCGGCTTGAATTTCGTTGGACTTAAAGCCAGTTCATACAAGAAAGGTTTGAAAAAAGGATGGAATACCATCGGAGGAGTCAGCTCATCCGCTGAAGTAAATGCGCTTGCAGGCGACTGCGACTTTGCAGATTCCCTTCTGCTTCAATCCGACGGGGTTCATTATTTCCCTGATTTCAACTCCGCAGTGGGGCAAGGACGACGCGTTCTCGTCAAATCCGACTGCACCATGGGCGAATCCCTTTGCGTTGATACAGACAATGGCATTAACCCGAGTCTGCCTGGCGAAATCCTTCCAGCTGGGTTGAAAGACGCTTGCTACGGAAACAAGTTGGTTGAGTACTATTGCAAAGAAGGCAAGCCCGGCAACCGCCTCGTGGACTGCTCGGAAAAATGCGGCGGCGAATGTGAAAAAACCTCTTCGGGTTTTGGCTACTGCGACTGCAGCCCCTTCAAGACGAAAGACGTTAAAGCAGCTTTCAATCCCAGCACGCTGTTGAAGGAATCTATTGAAGCCAAAGAATTTTCTTATCCCTTGATTCCGAGTGGAGCAGAGGCCGTTAGGCAAGAGGGGGCATTTTTACCTGAACTCGATTCCCAGCCCGCTGCAGCAGGGCAGCCCAGCCGTTTCAGCAATTTGCAGCATCCGCCCGTTTCGCCCGAAGGAATGCTCAACGGCCATATTGAATACGATACGGGAGACGCAAACTATTCCAAGGTGATTATTGAAACTGACGCACCGCTCTTTCCTGCCAATACCACGTTGGATACTTTCAAAAAGACTTTCGCATACGGGACCCGCGAGCGCATCTTGGATGAAGTCGCTTCATTCGCCCAATTGTCTGGCGCCAGGAAGGCCTCAAAATCAACGAAACTACCGTACGTCTATGCGGATGTTCCGTCCGGTTCGGTCCAGAACCTGGGGCTGGGGCCTCATGTGAAAAAGGTTTTTCCGGACAAAAAAGTGAGGACGTTGCTTGACCAGAGTGTTCCCATTGTATTGAATGGAACCAGAGGCGAATGGCTTGCGCGTCATCCCGGCCTCAACGGTTCGGGAGTGAACGTGGCGATTCTTGACACTGGAATTGACTTGAGCAGCGGCGATTTCCCAACGGAAAAAGTCGCTTTCTTCAAGGATTTCACAAACCGGCTGAACACCCAGCCAAGGGACGGGAACGGCCACGGCACTCACGTAGCCGGAATTATAGCGGGCTCTGGCAAAGCCTCTGGAGGAAAGTACGAGGGTGTTGCACCGGGGGCAACGCTTTGGGTGGGAAAGGTTCTGACTGACGATGGAGGGGGATTTACCTCGGACGTGATTGAAGGTCTCTTGTGGACTACTGATGTTTTCGGCAACGGGAACAAGACCCAAGCAGACGTATTGTCGTTGAGCCTTGGTTCCAGCATGTGGGAGGGAACCGGCGACGACCCGGCTTCAAAGGCCTTTGACTTCGTCGCTTCAACAGGCATGACCATCGTGGCTGCAGCCGGAAACGACTGGGGTTATTACCTGATAAGCAGTCCTGCTTTGGCACCCAACGTGATAACAGTTGGCGCTTCAAACAAGTCTGATTTCATAGCTCATTTCTCAAGCAAGGGACCGACCGGCGACGGCAGGCTGAAGCCGGATGTGGTCGCGCCTGGAGTTTCAATTTGCGCACCAAGGGTAATCGGCGGAGCAATTGACAGAGATATTCAAAATTATAACCTGCAGGATGAATACTTGATATGCGGCAACTCCAACTACATCGCGCTTTCCGGAACTTCCATGGCGACTCCCCACGTATCGGGTATTGCAGCTCTCTTGAAACAGGCGCGTCCCGAATGGCGGTCTCCTGAAATCAAATCAGCTCTCATGACAACCGCTGTTCTCGTCAATTACACGATAATCAACCCATTTACTTCCAAGCAAGCCATTGCCTTCGACCAAGGAGCTGGAAGGGTTGATGCGGAAAAAGCGCTTGGAGTAACGCTCGCAACTTACCCTCCCTCCCTAAGTTTCAGCTTCAAATCAACAGGCGGCTCCTTCTTCAGGAGGCAGATGCTCGTTGTGAGAAACCTTTTGAACGCATCGCTTCACGTAGACGTGGAACCCGGCGTTGCCAGGAACAGGGATGGAAGGGAATTTGAGGTCTTGAGAACAAGCGTTTCCTCCT
>JACRGE010000047.1 GCA_016212465.1 Microcaldota archaeon | reverse complement strand
TCCCCATTCATGCAAAAAGAAGCATCCTCATCGCGGGAAGCACATCCAACTTCGTTTTCTTCCTTCTGTTTCTCCTGATTTCCCTTGGGGTGGGACTCATCATCCCCCAAATGGTTGAACGCGTTGAGATAATCAACGTTTCGCCAAATTCCTCAGCTCTCGGTATCCTTCATGTGAATGAGTCCATCCTGAAGATAGACGGCACCCCAATAAAGAACGTTGGAGACGTCTCCTCAGTAATGAGCGGAAAAGGGGTTGGGGAGAAGGTCGTGCTAACTACGGAAAGCGGTGATAAGGAGATAGTGCTGAAAGAAAAGGGAAAAATCGGCATAACCTTGGCAGAGATTCCGAAGGAAAATGCATCACTCTTTTTCGCAGCCCTGAAGTTCCTGTTGTCAGCTTTGACTCTCACGTGGTTTCTGAGCTTTGCGCTTTCAGTATTCAACCTCCTGCCTTTGTTCATAACCGACGGCCAGCGAATTGTTTATGACGAGCTTTCCTACAGACTTGGGAAACGTAGGAAGCGACTTGCGATGAAGATCTCAATTGCTTTGGGCATAATCACTATTCTACTCCTGATTGCAAACCTATTGCCTTGGTTTGGCATATAAAACTAAAAACAATTCTTTAAATAACACAGTCTTTTTAAATATTTAACCAACGAATTTTTCTTTCATTCTTTATCCGAGTCGGTGAAAGAACTTATGGCAAGAGTGGCGATCGCAGAGGGAACGAGTGAGCTGAAAGCAGCGAAAAAAGCAGTCGAGCTGCTTGGTGGCATGAAACGCTTTGTAAAAAAAGGGGATGCTGTTTTCGTGAAACCTAATTTCATGGCCCAGTTCTTCCCATCCATTACTTCGCCCGAAGCGGTTCGTGAAACAATTGGATTGTGTTTCGCAGCAGGAGCAGGGGATGTCATCGTTGCTGAGAATCCAATGTGCCAAATTACGAGCGAAGAGGTATTCGTTTCAACTGGCTTGAAAGAGTATCTTGAATCCTTTGGGGCAAAAGTGCTTTTCCTGGATAAGGAAAAATACGAGCCGGTGGAAGTGCCGAACGGCATCGTGTTGAAGGAAATAGCCCTTCCAAAAGCTTTACTGAACGCGGATGTTTTCATCTCCATGCCAAAGATGAAGACCCACGTTTTGACTGGGGTCACTCTTGGAATAAAGAATTCCCACGGATTGTTGCTGGATGAAGACAAGGGAAAGCATCATGGGAGCGAACTTGCTCAAAAACTTGTTGACATCAGCAAAGCCAGGAAACCCGATTTGGTTATAATGGATGCCTTCTACTCAATGGAGGGTAATGGGCCGCACTTCGGTAGCGTGAAAAAAACCGGGCTTGCTCTCGCAGGTGACGATGTGGTGGGGGTGGACGCAGTCACATCGGAGATAATGGGCTTTCAGCCCCTTGAGATCAAGACCACCGAACTCGCGCACGCTCAAGGTATTGGAAACGCTTTTCCTAAAACGCTGGGAAAGAAGGCTGAGGAAGTTAAGACTATGTTCAAGAGAGCAGACCTCGAGATTCCCAAGCATTTCTGTGGCATTACGTTTGTTGAGGGAAGTCCTGGCGAAGGTTGTAAAGAGCTTCTAAAGCTTGGTTTGACCCTCTTGTTTGCATACTCGCAGGCGTTTCCAGAAGAGTTCTCAAAAGTAAAGGGGCTAACAATCTGTTATGGGAAAACAGATGAACCCTTGAAAGGGGATTTCGTGATATTGTTTGGGGATGCAGCGTGCCAGAACAAGGGAATCAATGCAAGAAAGGTGTTCAAAATGGAGGGAGACCCGCCGACGGACTGGATAAAACTCATTAGGAGGATTGCAATTGAGTACAGAATGAGCATCCTTGATTATTTCCTCAGCTGCCTCAAAGGGTCCTGCCAATAGCTGATTGAACGAGAAAAAAGGTTGTGTAAATGGATGAAGGGGGAATAAATAAAGAGTTTTGCGATTATCTCGCAAGAGAATACGGCAAGTGGGTGGATTTCACGGAAGGAAAAGGTGAGCGAGTTCAGGTGCCGTTCTTTCCTATTGCCTCCTTTGAGCGCAAGGTGTTATCAGAGTTCTTCTCTGACTTTGTCGTGAGCGTGCTCGGCAAGGAAGCCAACCTGCTAACCATTGTTTCAGAAAAGAGAAAACAGGTTTACTTCCTTTTTGAGGAAGTCAGGGACGGAAGGGTTTTGAACAGACAAGTACTCCTTGGTTCTTCAACCAGCGAGATTAAAGGGTTCCTGGAAAAGAAGGGGATGAAGATAAAACTGGTGAAGGAAGTTGAACTGAATGTCTTGCGGCAGGTTTTTGAAATAAACTCCGCCTTTGATCGCAATGGAAATAAACGGCAGTACCTGGTTTCTCTTCTTGGTGTTCTCTTGAAGGCTTTGAAAAACAACGAGATAAGTTTTTCTCCAGAACCAGCTCCGTTGAAGGGTTTCAAGAAAGTGCTTTCAAACTTGAACGTTGATTACGGGATGCTTGAGGTATGGAACAATTACCTCACTACGGTTGAGCTGAGGTGCAAGAGTGGCAGGCTATTCTTGGACCTGGGAACTCCCGCCCGCATCAGCGCAGACAAAGAATTTCTTTTTGAATTGATTCACATGAGCTCTTCACTGAGCGACCTCTCTTCATTCTTTGAAACAGTTTACAAGCAAGGACTAGCTGGTCTGAAGGAAAAACGGGTTTCAATAAAACCCTTTTCTTTTCTTTGGAGCTATCTAATTTACTTTTCAGAGTCCAGAGTGGAAAAGATTTCTAGGAAACTACAGTTTGTCTTATCCCTTTTCGGGAATCCCTTGAGAATTCTTGTCGTAACCGAGAACCAGGCTTTCTTACTCGTTTTCCTTGATGGAAGGTTGCATTCAATAGAGGATATAAAGATGAAGAAAGGCAGTTCCCTTAAAGAGACGTGGCTTGCTGCCAGCAAAAAATACGGCTTTGTGCACCTTAGTTTCAGGATAAAGGAAGAAGTTTTGAAAAGAGCTTCGCCTCTCGCCTTTCCTGGATTAATAAAACAAGGTGCCTTCGAATACTTTCCACCTAACGAGTTTGTGCAGAAGCTCAACGAAATGGGTGCTTTGGATTTGTTCATGAAAGTCGTTTACCCATTCGTGCAAGAGTAGTGGCCAAAATGGTGTTTACTAATCCACGCAAAATATTTAACTTATTGGCGATATATCTAATCCCCATGTTTTTTGAGTTGCATCAGCTGAGGCAGGTGGTAACATGAATAAAGTAATGGAATCCGCTTTTTTTGTGGACGAGAAGGAACAGATTTCAAAAGTTATTCATTCCTTAGCAAAGAGCGGTTGCGTCGTGGTGTTGAAGGAAGGAAAGTATTTCGGCATGGTGGATGATAGAACCCTTCGAGGATTTTCAGGTGACGCCACAAGGGAATCAATCGGCAGGATAGCTGAAACGCCTGCAATCCTGGCACTAGACTCCCCTCCAGAGCAGGTTATTCTTGCATTCCTCAACTCTAAATCCAAGGCACTACCTGTACTTGACAAAGAACGGGTTGTTGGCGTAATCACGAGGGGGGGAGCGCTGCAATTGTTGGAAAAATCCAGTTCTCTTGCCGATAAAAAGGTTTTGCAATACATGAGTTCGCCCCCCATTGTGATTCACGAGAAAGAACCAGTTGACAAGGCAAGGGCGTTGATGAAGGAGCACGGTATCTGCCGCCTCATCGTGGTTGACGACCATGGAAAGGCTTCAGGCATACTAACCTCATACGACTTTGCTACGAAAGTAATTCCTTACTATAGAACTCCTTTCAAGGATAGCCTGCTCATGCAGACGAAAAAAGAAGGTGTACAGAAGGAAACGGTTTCGAGCATCATGTCTCTGAGTCCTGTTTCAATTGAAAAAAATGCCTCACTAGTGGAAGCAGTCAAGAAAATGCTTGAGAGAAAAGTTCTTTCGCTTATTGTAGGTGGTGAAGCTCCTGAGGGAATTCTCACCACCAGAGATGTTTTTGAGGGCTGCACCACCATTCCATCTGAGAAGATAATAGTCTATGGCCTCAGGGAAGATGAAAAAGTGTTAAAGCAATCACTTGTTGAAGCGTGCTCTGCTTTCATTGAAAAAATGAGTAAAAGCATTCCAATTGATTACCTCGCCTTGCATATAAAGAGCGCACAAGAAGGTTTGAAGAGGAGATACGAGGTGAAGGCAAGGGTTTCCTCAGGAGGCAAGATGTTCGCCGCACGCGACCCGAACCTCAAGATGCACAAGGGCGTCTGGAACCCCCACTTGGCTGTAAGCGAGGTATTTGACGAGTTGGAGAGAATACTAAGAAAGGAAGTATCTGCGAGAAAAAGATTAAAGCGGTGGTAAGCTTTTGTTTCATAGTCAAGCACGTGCCAGCTCGAATCTGCTTCTTCCTTCTCCTGGCCTCTTCAGTCTCGTTGAGATGAATTCCTTTACGGAAATGCGTTGACCCACGGGGTGCAGTCTTTTCTCAACCTCAGGATGCCTCAGCGAAGGGGCTGGTGATTGCGTGATTGCGGCTCCGCCCCGCGAGATTATATACTCCCAGTATCTTGGGGAAACCACCGCTGTATAGAGTCCAATGCCTCGCGTCGGAAGGTTTTCTGCAAGGGTTGCCGCCCTTTTTTTTGCCTCTGCGAGCGTCATCCCTTTCGCTGCTCCTTTTTTTATTTCTTGGAACATGGCGAAAGCAGTCAAGGGCTGGTATTCCTTCCTTAATCCCGTCCAAACCTCTCTCTGTGCGCGGTAATTCGGTAAAGCCGCGTTGAGGACAGCAGCTCGAGTAGCTATTGCACCATAAACTGGATGGCGCTCCATCCTCAGCAAAAGAAGCTCTCTTTTACGCTGCTCTTCTTCCATGAATCCGTAAGGTGGTTTTCCTGTAATCACGTCGACAATAACTCCGCCAAAGGGGATTGGAAGAGCGGTGTCAAGAAGGTATCTGGTCGGGTTTCTCTTTAAAAGGGTCCATTGTGCCTTTACCGCCTCCCAGACGTTCGCCTTCCTTTTTTCCATGAAAAGATAAACCCTAGCAAATTAATAATCCTTGCCGTAGTGGACTTGAAAAAACTTCTCATCCTTCCTTGAATCCGTACTCCCCCAACAAAGGAACGAATACGACTGGAAGCATTGAAGCAATTTTTATCTTCCCCTGAAGCTTTTCCACCACCTGCAGCTCTTGGAAAAAGGTTCCGACTGGAATTACCATTCTACCTCCTTCCTTCAACTGGCGCACCAATGGTTCGGGAACCGATGGTGCAGCTGCGGTGACGATGATCCTGTCGAAAGGCGCTTTCTCCACATATCCCTTGCTGCCATCACCGTAAACGAATTGAATGTTCTTCAGCCCAAGTTTTTCTGTTCTCTCTCTCGCATAATCAATCAGTTCAGCATGAATATCCGTAGTTATAACCCTTCCTTTTTTTCCAACCAATAAACTGAGTATGCATGCCTGGTAGCCAGAGCCTGTCCCGACTTCAAGTATTTTCATGCCTTTTCTTGCATCCAGTTCTTCAGTCATAAACGCGACAATCGATGGAGCTGAAATCGTTTGGCCTTTCATAACTGGAAGAGGATAATCCTCGTACGCTTCTCTTTCCCGGGGAGGAGGAGCAAAAAGACCCCTGTCAACTCTCTTGAATGCCTCTTCAACTTCCTTGGATTTGATCCAACCTGCTTTCTTCAGGTACTCAATCATTTCTTTATTTGATTCCATGGACAAATTAGGCGGAAGAGGAATTAAAGATTATTAATCGAATTGGCTGTGGAATCCCGTCCGTTTAAGTGTGTGAGTGTGTCCCTTGGCCTTCATCCTGATTGAGCTGTTATATTCAAGTATCCCGTGTAAGCGCCACCACGCTGGCCCATGGGAACAAACAACTCGAGATATATCGTTCTGTTGCAGCAGCCGGTGTCAGCTTGCACTACCTGTGAAGGCATGTTCTCAGAGGCGTTGAAATAACCAGTTGTATTAAGCCCATTCCCTATGGCAGTGGCAGCCTTGGAATAGGCGAACGTAACATTGACATTGGATGTGCCGGTTCCCAACAGTATTCTATTGCTGCATCCGCCGGTACAGAACTGCATTCCCTGAAGCTTCAGGTCTAGCTGGTCGTTGCACCTGTTCGTTACATTGAAGGTCTGGTTAGAGGTGTAACCAGGGTTGACATTACCGAACGCAATCGTCCCCCCGTTGACTGGATCAGTTGCGATGCCCACGCACGGGTCCATGCCGAAGGAAGCAGTGGCACTAGTACCTGTTTGCTGGGAGGAATCGTTTGCTGTTACGGAAGCGCGCCAGCCAGTCACGGAAAGCATTGCAAACCACTTGAGGTAAACAGTGCAGTTATACCAAGCCGTAGTGGCGTTGATTTGGGTCTTTAAACAACTTGTATTGAAATATCTTTTAGAATCATTTGCTGCATTAGTATCATCTGATGGGCCGTCAACAAATCTCCAAATTGTTGCATTGACGTTATTGATGTCTGAATAACCGTTTTCGTCTACTACAGTAGCATTCACCCAGATCTGTTGCCTGTCCCCAACAGCGCAAGAAGAACCCATTGCGCAAGGGGCGACGTTCGGTTCAACGTTTACGACAGTGACTATCGGCGACTTGTTTGGAATCGTTATGTTGATGGAGACATTGACTGTTGTGACATTCACTCCCGGCGTGCGGCCGGTTATTTCAGCTGGTTTGAAGACCAGGATATAAACTATTAAAAGAAGGAGAAGAAGCATCAACGACAGGCATACGTTTGTTCGTTGCTTCATTTATTACACCAAATAAATTGGTGCAGGAGTGAATAAAAGTATGTTGAACTGTGTGGAAACCGAATTTCAGTTACCGGAAAAGGAAGCGAAGGCGCTTAAGGTACTCTGAAGTACTTAATGCTTCAAGGGACTTGTTTTCGACTATTCCGTAATAAACTGCTGGCGACAAAAGAGTTACGAACAACAAGTTGCCCGCAAGATGGTAAACTGTGAACGGAATCTGCCCAAAGAGAGTGACTTCAAGGGTTTGGCCGAATTGGAAGCCGAACAAGAGGGCGGTGACAAAGTCGTATGCCATAGTCCCCGCCACTCCGAATAACAGGTAGTTCTTGAGCTTGAATCCCTTGAACCGAGATAAATAGATTGATGCAGCGTATCCCAAGCCACCGTAGGCGATGCCGCAATAAACAGTCCACATCCCAAGCCTTCCAGTGATGAAGTCAATTGAAACCAACGCCATGAATCCGAATGCGAAGCCAGCGTATCTACCCAGTTTTTGTGCAAAAGGCAGCATGGTTCCCATTATGGGCTCGAAGTTCGGCAAAGGCATTGAAATCAACCTGAGTATCACGCAGAATGCGAGTCCGAAAAAAGTCTTCACCGCATCCAAGATTTTCATGGCATCCATCCTCATCGTTTGAAGAAACTACAAAACCTACGTAAAACATATACTCAATAGTATTATAAATTATTTTCCGCCGTTCTTTACCCCCGATGGGCATGTTCCTACAGCTTGCCGAGTATTCATAGGAGTTTTTGACGTGGTTTTCTATCGCAGAGCCAGCTTGGCTGACGCAGTAACGCATTCTGTTGGCAGAACTGCCGTCCAGATGCCTGAGGCTCACAATTTATCAGCTGCCTTCGTCCTCTATTGAATAAGCTTATAAATTTTATTTGATAAATAGTGTCAGACAGCGTTGAGCTGCTTCTATGGATTCCGCGATTTGATTTTGTAAGCGGCTGAGGAAAGCGGTTTGTTGAGCGTTAAATTCCTTTGTTTAAAATTAAAGAGGGGGATTCGGATGAAGAAATACGTCTATTCTTTTGAGGAAGGAAACAAGGACATGAAGAGCCTTTTGGGAGGCAAGGGAGCGAACCTTGCTGAGATGACTGGCATAGGGTTGCCTGTCCCACAGGGTTTCACTATCACAACCGAAGCATGCACTTTCTACTATCAGCACAATAAAAACCCTCCTGCAGAATTTGATGCGCAGGTGAAGGAAAAGCTTCAAGAGTTGGAAAAAAAGACCGGCAAGAAATTCGGTGACCCCGAAAACTCGCTTCTCGTAAGCGTGCGCTCTGGAGCAAGAGCAAGCATGCCTGGCATGATGGATACCATTCTGAACCTCGGGTTGAACGACGAGACGCTCAAGGGCATCGTAAAGAAAACTGGCAACGAAAGCTTTGCTTACAATGCTTTTAGGCGATTCATTCAGATGTTCGGTGGTGTCGTCTTGGGCGTGGAGAAGGCGAAGTTCGAGGAGCTATTGGAGGAAGTGAAGCATTCAAGGAAAGTCAAGCTGGATACGGAGCTGGATGCAGACGGATGGAATGAAGTTGTCTCTAAATACAAGGAGTTGGTTGAAAAAGAGACAGGCAAGCCGTTTCCTTCAGACCCAACGGTGCAGTTGAAGATGGCCATTAACGCGGTTTTTTCTTCATGGAACAATCCGCGTGCAATCACCTACAGGAAGCTCAACAAGATCCCAGATGATTGGGGGACTGCAGTCAACGTTCAGGCAATGGTTTTCGGCAACATGGGAAACGACTCTGGAACAGGTGTAGCATTTACGAGGAATCCGTCCACTGGCGAGAAGAAACTTTACGGAGAGTACCTGATGAATGCGCAGGGAGAGGATGTGGTTGCAGGCATTAGAACCCCGCAGCCAATCGCTCAGCTTGAGAAAGAGAATCCCAGGGTTTACGCAGAGTTCAAGAAGATAGCGGAATTGCTTGAAAGGCACTATAAGGACATGCAGGACATGGAGTTCACCATAGAGAAAGGCAAGCTCTACATGCTTCAAACCAGGAACGGAAAGAGAACAGGCAAGGCATCGGTAAGGATTGCAGTTGACATGGTGGACGAGGGGCTCATAACCACTGAAGAAGCTTTGTTGAGGGTGATTCCAACTGACCTCAACCAATTAATGCATAAATCAGTTGATCCAAAGGCAAAAGCAGAAGTGATTGCAGCTGGTCTTGCAGCTTCCCCTGGAGCGGCAGTGGGCCAAATCGTTTTCGATGCAGAGGAAGCAGTCGAGTGGGCGGAGCAAAAGAAGAAAGTGATTCTCGTGAGGCCTGAGACGACTCCAGACGACATTCACGGCATGGTTGCTGCCCAAGGAATACTGACTTCAAGGGGGGGCATGACCAGTCACGCGGCTGTTGTGGCCAGGGGCATGGGCAAGTGCTGCGTTTCTGGAGCAGAGAGCGTCAAGGCTGACATAAAGAACAAGACAGTCACCGCAGGAGGCCACACTCTAAAGGAAGGGGACTGGATTACATTGGATGGAACAACTGGCAGGGTCATGCTGGGACAAGTTCCTTTGGTTGACCCATCTCTCGGCGGCGAATTCGTTAAACTCATTGGCTGGGCCGACGAGTACAGGAGGCTGAGAGTGAGGGCAAATGCTGACATCCCCCGCGATGCAGAAAAGGCATTCGAGTTCGGCGCAGAAGGAATAGGCCTCTGCAGGACGGAGCACATGTTCTTCGAGGAAGGGCGCCTCACATTCATGCAGGAGATGATTATGGCAGAGAATACGGAGGACAGGAAGAAAGCTTTGGCAAAGCTGCTGCCTTTCCAGCGCTCGGACTTCATTGGGTTGTTCAAGGCAATGAAGGGCCAGCCAGTCACCATCCGGCTCATAGATCCGCCGCTTCACGAGTTCCTTCCTTCTAGGGAAGAATTAATTGCAGACGTGGCAGTATTGAAGGCAACTGGAAGGAATTCCGCCCAACTGAAAGAAAAAGAGAAGCTGCTTGCGATAGTAAACAAATTGCATGAGTTCAATCCAATGCTTGGATTGAGGGGCATCCGCCTCGGCATCGTTTATCCAGAAATCACTGACATGCAGGTTCAAGCGATCATGGAGGCCGCTGTTGAAGTCACGAAGAGCGGCATGAGAGTCAAGCCAGAAATCATGATTCCACTTGTGGGCCACGTCAACGAGCTCAAGGTCGCCAAAGAACAGACCGTCAAGGTAGCTGAGGAAGTGCTTGCAAAGAACCCCGGAGTCAAAATAGAGTATACCGTTGGGACCATGATCGAACTTCCGCGCGCTGCTCTAACAGCTGACGAAATTGCGCAGGAAGCGGAGTTCTTTTCCTTTGGAACGAACGACCTCACTCAAACTACCTTTGGTTTCAGCAGGGATGATGCGGAACCAAAGTTTCTGGCTTATTACGTGGACAAGAAGATCCTTCCGATTTCTCCATTCATTGAGCTAGATAGAAACGGAGTAGGAAAGCTCGTAAAAATGGGTATTGAACTGGGTAGAAAGACGAAAGCAAAGCTCAAGGTTGGAATCTGTGGAGAACATGGAGGGGACCCTTCTTCAATTGAGTTCTGTCACATGGTCGGCATGGATTACGTTTCCTGCTCGCCCTTCCGCGTTCCAATCGCTCGCTTGGCCGCAGCGCAGGCTGCAATCAGGGAAAAACAAGGCATGAAAGAAGAAATCCACATGACTGCCTGAGCCTCCCTTACTCTTTTCCCAGATTTTGTTTTTCTAATTCCCTCTCCCCTATGCGTTCAAACTATTGTAAAGACTTTCTAGAAAAAGTTCTTAAAGGGAGGTTCAGCCCCTGAAGTTCTCCCAGCCGACTTTCGCAGCATCCACCCACTCCGTTGGAAGCTCGAGTTCGCTCAACAGATATTTCGCTTGGCTCTTGAGGTAAGCGTCGCTGAGGTTGCACGCGCCGTATTGGTAGACTATAAGGATTCTTGAAAAAATGTGGGTCGATTCATAGTATAAGTTTATCTGATATCTTTCATTGGTGGGCACGCTTTTTTCAAGCGATGCTGCATTGGTTTCTATCGTTGGAATGACCTTGAATCCTTTTGCTAATCCTTTCTCTTTTAATGCAGTGAAGTTCAAGTCCTTCAGTATGACTGGATGGGTGTAGTCCTTCTCTGCAAAGCCGATGTGGCTATTGTAGTTTTCCGAGCAATTGGTTGGTTTCCATGGGTCCGTTGAGCGCTCTATGGTAGTGGTTGTAGCCAGGCGCCACGTTGTGCTCGTATGCCTCAGTAGTTGGGTAGTGGAAGTCGTTGTTGCAACCAGCTCTATCTTGGATCCGTCAACCCATGCATCTGGGATATCCAATTCCTGCAACATGGCCTTGATTTGGCTCTTTAAGTAACTGTCTTTGAAGTCGCATCTCCCTCGCTGGAACACATAAATGCGCCGCTCCATCAAGCCTGAAGGGGATTCGTAAATCAAGTTTATTAAATAGATTTCTTCTTCTGACACGTTCTTTTCCAGCGCGAGGTAGTTAGCTGACGTGCTGAAAACCCGGAATCCTTTAGAACTCGCTTTTTCCTTTAGTGCCATAATATTGATGTCTTTCAGGAATACAGGATTTTTGTAATCCTTTTCCCTGTACTGCATATAGGTTTCTTTGCACACGCGAGGCTTGGACGGATCAATCTTATTCATTTCAGTAACCGTACGTGAAGTAGTTGTTGCTTTCAAGGTAGTTGTAGTAAACGGCGCAGTTGTAGTGGGTTGGCTGGTGGTAGTCACTCCCTCCTTCTGCCAAACGCATCCGAAAACCAGCAGTGAAGCAAATAACACAAGCATGAGAGTGGTCTTCATTCAAGAACCTCTTGAAACCAATTACTTTGTTTTCTTATTAAAACGTTGTGTTTTGAGTCGGTAATCTGGGGCATGGAATGCGGCTGCCGGGATTTTCATAAAGACCGCTCCAGGCCGCAGGTCTTTTAACTGCTTGAAGCCCTGTTTTTCTTTCGTTTGGCTTCACACAGTTATTAATACTCGTCGGCCAAGTAACGGTTTTCTTAAAACAGTTTCGACTTCCGATATTTGTTTTCATTCTGAAGTCAAACTGTTTTATTCGGCCACTCTTTTCTTTTTCTAAAAGAAAAGGGGGTATTGAACCCGGGCCGCAAGCTGTTTCCAGACACCTTTTTTAGTGCAGGTTTTTGCCGCAGCAAAAAAGTGCCTTGGGAAGCTTGCATCATGCCATTGTCCAACTCTTTTCTTTCCCCGAAAGAAAAGAGGCTAGACCACAGCCGCATTTAAGTAGTAAAGTTATGTAGGCGAGAATTAAAATTAGTTTACTCGAGCCAAGGCATGTTGCCCATATTGAACTCTTCCTCTAGGGCGAGGAACTGCTGGAGAGTGTTCATCGTATACCATACGGTTGGCTTGGTGGGAATGAACCCAATTAATTCGCCGCGCTCTGCGAGCTTGGGGAAAACATCTCTTTCCATGCTCTGTTTTCCTTCGCCAATGAATTCCAGAATCCGTCGGTTGAGCACGTATTTGCCGGAATTGATGTAATGGGAAGGAGCCTCATCGGGCCTCGGTTTCTCAACGAAGCGCACAATGCGGTCTCCGTTTAACTCAACGACTCCGAAGCGTGAGACATCTTCCACCTTGTGAAGAAAAATCGTCCCGATTTTCCCGTGCTTGAAATGATAGGATGCAAGGTCATTCAAGTCCAAGCTCGTAAGTTCGTCGGCATTCCCGAGGAAAAAGTTTTCGTGCAGTTTTTTTTCAGCGAGTTTTAGAGGGCCAGCGGTGCCAAGAGGCTCTTTTTCAATCACGTAATCTACTTCCACGCCGACTTTCGTGCCATCGCCAAAGTAATCAATTATTTTCTCATGCATATAGTATACTAGCATCACGACCTCTTCTACGCCGTACTTTTTCAACACATTAACCTGATGTTCAAGCAACGGCTTGCCATGAATCTTCACCATTGCTTTAGGAACATGGTCCGTGAGTGGCTTAAGCCTCGCTCCTTCTCCACCAGCCAGGATGAGCGCCTGCGTTATCCTACCCATGTAAAAAACCTTTAATTAAATCAAAGTTCTAAGCAACAATAATATATGTAGTTTGGGTTATAAGAATATTACAAAGCGGCTTGGCTGTTGTTTTTAACGTGAATCAAAATGGGCATGAGGCAAGAGTCTTTCAAACTGATTGGTATCCGCAAGCAGGGGCTTTGGCCCAAGGACGAGCATGGAAGGGATTACCTGCCGATAACAGAGGTTGCGGAGAGAATAAGGTTTCCTGATAAAGCCACTACGTTGATGGCGCATTTTGGAAAGGGCAGGTACCCGAACATTCGCGTGAAGGACGTCAAGGGCGTGAAATTCATTCCGCCCGATGCAGTTGGAGTGTTGCGCAGGATTACCAAGAGCAAGGAGCTCCTCAGGAGGGCGACTTACAATTGCTACGAGGCGGGGGAGGCGATTGGGGTTTCAAACGTGGCTGTAGCAGGCTACATTAAAAAGAAGGGTTTGCCGCATGTTGACATCGACGGAGAGAAGCGCGTTCCCAAGAGAGTTGTCCGCAAGATAAGGGAGGGGACTTGGGGCAAGAAGGGGAATATCGCAGCACTCGGCGCAGCGATTGAAGAAGCCAAGAGGCACCACGTGGAGAGCGGCGAAGCCGGACGCATTAGGAAGATAATGGGAGTGCTGCACTCGGCGCTGGAGGAAGTTGGGAGGAAAGAAGAGGAGTGGCCAGTTTACACTGAAGGGACTCAGGAATTGCCTGAAAAGCCGCGCGAGAAGCCAGTCCCAAAACCCAAGCCTCCAAAGCCCATGCTGCCTCAGCCTAGATTTGAGGCAATTGCCTTGCCGTCGGGATGGAAGCTGCCTGCAAAAAGGGAGGAAATGAAGATGCTTCCGCCGCCCCGCGTTTCAGTCCAATTCAAGGAATTACTGGAGAAAGCGCGTTCTGCACGAGAAATTTTCAGGAAAAGAGAATTGCCTGCACCTGAAGCAGAACCCAGTAAAAAAGCAACTGCGAAGCCGCCTGCTCCACCTAGGCTTGGGAGGGAAGCGCTCGTTGAAATGCTTGGTTTCGCTCCAGCGAGGGCTTCGGTCATAATAAATGCGTTGAAACTGTTGAAAACGCCGGAGGCACGGCAGAGACTTTTGGACGAGATCAAGAGAATCGATTCGATGTACGAAGACCAAAAAGGAGTAGGCGGTGAAACCATTGACATGTTCGCGCAAGCAG